>JAEVZY010000092.1 GCA_023392035.1 Pseudomonadota bacterium
CCTTTGGCGAGAATGTCGGCTATCTGCCGCCGCATCACTACGACCAGGTCTTCACTGCCCACGGCGTGATGATGATCTTCTTCGTGGCCATGCCGCTGGTGACTGGCCTGATGAACTATGTGGTGCCGCTGCAGATCGGCGCGCGCGACGTGGCTTTCCCCTTCCTGAACAACTTCAGCTTCTGGATGACCGCCTTCGGCGCCGGCCTGACCATGGTCTCGCTGTTCGTCGGTGAATACGCCAAGACCGGCTGGCTGGCTTATCCGCCGCTGTCGGGGCTGGGGGCCAGTCCGGACGTGGGGGTGGATTACTACATCTGGTCATTGCAGGTCGCCGGCGTGGGCACGCTGCTGTCAGGCGTGAACCTGATCGCCACCATCGTCAAGATGCGCGCCCCGGGCATGACCATGATGAAGATGCCGGTCTTCACCTGGACCTCGCTGTGCACCAACGTGCTGATCGTGGTGACCTTCCCGGTGCTGACCGCCGTGCTGGCCATGCTGGGCATGGACCGCGTGCTGGGCACCCACTTCTTCACGGCCGAAGCCGGCGGCTCGGCCATGCTGTATGTGAACCTGATCTGGATCTGGGGTCACCCCGAGGTCTACATCCTGATCCTGCCGGCCTTCGGCGTGTTCTCCGAAGTGGTATCCACCTTCTGCGGCAAGCGCCTGTTCGGCTACAAGTCGATGGTGTACGCCACGGTGGTGATCACCATCCTCTCTTACCTGGTGTGGCTGCATCACTTCTTCACCATGGGTTCGGGCGCGTCGGTGAACTCTTTCTTTGGCATCACGACGATGATCATCTCGATCCCGACCGGCGCCAAGATCTTCAACTGGCTGTTCACCATGTACCGCGGCCGCATCCGCTTCGAGCTGCCGATGATGTGGACCGTGGCCTTCATGCTGACCTTCGTCATCGGCGGCATGACCGGCGTGATGCTGGCCGTGCCCCCGGCCGACTTCGTGCTGCACAACAGCCTGTTCCTGATCGCGCACTTCCACAACGTGATCATCGGCGGCGTGGTGTTCGGCATGTTCGCCGGCATCAACTCCTGGTGCCCGAAAGCCTTCGGCTACAAGCTCGACGAGTTCTGGGGCAAGGTGTCCTTCTGGTGCTGGGTGGTCGGCTTCTGGGTTGCCTTCACGCCGCTGTATATCCTGGGCTTCATGGGCATCACCCGTCGCATGAGCCACTTCGACGCTCCTTCGCTGCAGCCTTACTTCATCGTCGCCGCCTTGGGCGCCGGCCTGGTGGCTTGCGGTATCGGCGCCATGCTGATCCAGTTCGGCGTGTCCTTCCTGCGCCGCAAAGAGTTGCGCGATGTGACGGGCGATCCATGGGACGGCCGCACCCTGGAGTGGGCCACTTCCTCGCCGCCGCCGGACTACAACTTCGCCTTCACGCCGCGCGTGTTTGAACTGGACGCCTGGCATGACATGAAGAAGAACGGTTTCGTGCGTCCCCTGGCCGGCTTCGTGCCGATCCACATGCCCAAGAACACGGGCGCCGGCTTCATAATCGCCGCGCTGTCGGCGGCGGTTGGCTTTGCGCTGATCTGGCACATGTGGCTGGCGGCCGGCGCGGCGTTCGCAGCGCTCTTGACCGCGACCATCGTCCACACCTTCAACTACAAGCGCGACTACTACATCCCCACGGAGAAAGTGGTTGCCACTGAAGATGCACGCACCCGCCTGTTGAACGGCGGCGCCGCCTGAACCTGGAGCAATCGAAAAACATGAGCACTACCGTACTTGATCGCGACATCGTCCAGACCGCTCCGGCCACGGACGCCAGCTCGCGCTACTACGTGCGCGAGCACCATCCGGAAAACGGCACCCTGCTGGGTTTCTGGCTTTACCTGATGAGCGACTGCCTGCTGTTCGCCTGCCTGTTCATCGCCTACGCCGTGCTGGGCCGCAATTACGCCGGCGGCCCTTCCGGCGCCGAGCTGTTCGACCTGCCGCTGGTGGCGGTCAACACCAGCCTGCTGCTGCTGTCTTCCATCACCTATGGCTTCGCCATGCTGGAGTCGCAGAAGAAGAACGTGAAGAACACCCTGATCTGGCTGGGCGTGACCGGCGTGTTGGGCCTGGGCTTCCTGTCGCTGGAACTGTATGAGTTCGCGCACCTGATCCACGAAGGCGCAGGTCCCCAGACCAGCGCTTTCCTGACCTCGTTCTTCACCATGGTCGGCACCCACGGCTTGCACGTCACCTTCGGCACCATCTGGCTGGTGACGCTGATGGTCCAGTTGAAGAAGCATGGCCTGATTCCGGAAAACCGCCGCCGCCTGATGTGCCTGTCGATGTTCTGGCACTTCCTGGACGTGGTCTGGATCGGCGTCTTCACCTTTGTTTACCTGATGGGAGTCCTGCCTTGAGCGCGCATCACAGCCACGCCGTGGACGCACACGGCCACCACGATCACGATCATCATGGCGACGAGAGCCATGGCAGCTTGAAGAGCTACGCCATCGGCTTCGTGCTGTCGGTGATCCTGACCGCCATTCCGTTCTGGATGGTGATGAAGGGCAGCTTCGAAAGCTCGGAAACCACCTCCTTCGTGATCCTGGCTTTCGCCGCGGTGCAGATCGTGGTGCACATGGTCTACTTCCTGCACATGAACACCAAGTCCGAAGGCGGCTGGAATTTCCTGTCGCTGATCTTCACCGCGCTGCTGGTGGGGATTGTGCTGACCGGTTCGATCTGGGTCATGTACCACCTGCACCACAACATGATGCCGGGGTCTATGCACGAGTTGCACGACAACTTCCGCTGATCGTACGAGTGAATTGAAAACAAAACGGCGGGCTGGAGCAATCCAGCCCGCCGTTTTTTTGCCCGCTTGGACTGACGGCACAATACGTTTCGTTATTGCGCGCTGCGTGTTGCGCGCTGCGGAACCCGGCGCGGACTCGGCGCACTCATTTCTATTTTCTCGGGAACTCAGAAATGAAAAGAGTCGATAAAAATAGTCCGGTTCCAACCTCCCGGAAACGCTTTGCCGTCGAAGCGAACGAAACGGGAAAGCCCATGAACGTGCAGGGGCAACCGCTGCTTCACGCGATGCACAAGCAAGAGGAGATCGCCGACGGACTGGACCCGACGCCGGACCCATTGCCTGCTGCCCGCGTGGATCAGGCGCCGCATTTTCGCGGAGATGAGGACGTCTGTACCCCGGCTGAGCTTGCCAAGTGCCTGGAAAAAACCGACTGGCAAGCGCAACTGCGAGAAGTGGGCAACAGGTATTCGCACGTCTGCTTCAAAAGCGACTACGGTAGGTTGTCGATCAAGGCCGAGCACGTCGCGGATGCCTTGATTGCCTTGGCCAGTGGAACGCGCTTGCAAAGTCTGGAACTGGAGTTGTACTTGGCGGCTGAGCACTACGCCACGACGCTAACTCAATTGGACCAGACGCTCAAGAGTTTGGGGAAAACCTGCGAGATCGCCCTCAATGACGATGATCTTGAATGCGCGCCTGTGGAACTGCACCAGCTTGTACCTGCCCTGACGCATTTGAAAATCACGCAAGTGGAAACCTCAGATCCGGAGGACATCTGGCTGCCGCTGCTGCCGGCCATGCCGCATCTGCGCAGCTTCATCTATTGTTTCAGCGGGTCTGACGTGGCAAAAGAAGAAGCAGGCAAGCTTTGCGCAGCGCTGACTTCAAGAGAGCATCCGCTCACCCAGCTCCAATTCACGAGCTGGAATCCCCAAATGATTGATTGCAAGTCGTTTTTCCAGCAGCTCAAACGCCTGCGAGTGGAACGGGTCGTGCTTTGCCATCCAAGGGAGTTGGCATGGAAGGACTGGTTTTCGCTGGGACTGGAAAGCTTCGAGTTGCGCACGAACGAACAGGAACTGTTGAACGAAATTGCTCTTGCGCTTGAGGGTCAGGTTGCACTTCCTTCGCTCATCCTGCGTCAGGATTCAGAGGACCCACTGGAACTGGAATTGGCCCAATTCAATCACTTCCTCAATTTCAACCATGGACTGCAACATTTGGAAGTGGATCTTCTTGTCGATGAAGTGTCGCAGCGGGATTTGCTCACTGCGGTATTCAATCATCCCGACCTCAAGCGCGTGCGCATGGCCTTCCCTCGCGAATTTGAAGACTTGGTCAAGCGCTTTGAAGAAAAGTACCCGGACCGCAAGATTGAGCGTATCTGTCCCTATGCTTCCACCCGGGCAGAGCTGGAAAAGATTCTTGCGCAAGGGCCGCGGAAACCCATCGCCTCGGGCAATTTCTCTGGTGCGCAATGAAGATCCATGCGGGCAGACCGAGCCGCCCCGGAATGCACGCAGGGTTTTCAAAATCATGAACCCTGCGACCTGGAATGAAGCGGCGGATTGGGCGACCGATCTGCCGTTTTGCTTTATAAATACGGCATGTCCGAAAATTCCCTCTCTTCGCCAAGCCGGCAGCCGCGGGTTTGGCTTGCCGCATTGGCCTTGCTGCTGTTCTCCATCTTCATGGCGCTGGGCGTCTGGCAAGTGTTTCGCCTGCAATGGAAAGAAGACCTGATCGCCCGCGTCGACGACCGCGTGCATCAGGCGCCGGTGCAACTGCCGCCATCCAACGCCTGGCCGCAAATGAATGCCCTCAGTGATGAATACCGTCATGTGCGCGCCACCGGCGTGTGGTTGAACGACAAGTCGGCGCGGGTGCAGGCGGTGAGCGACTACGGCAGCGGTTACTGGCTGATGACGCCCCTGAAACTTGCCGATGGCAATGTGGTGCTGGTCAATCGCGGCTTCATCGCGCCCTCGCTCAAGCTGCCGGTGGCCGCCAGCGCCGGCCAGCAAACCGTCACGGGCCTGCTGCGCATCAGCCAGCCCGGCGGCGGCTTCCTGCGCAAGAACGATCCACAAGCCGACCGCTGGTACTCCCGCGATGTGCAAGCGATTGCCCAGGCGCGCGGCTTGCAACAGGTCGCGCCTTTCTTCATCGATGCCGACGCCACACCCGACCAGGACAATCCGGAGCGCGGCCCGGTTGGCGGCTTGACCGTGATTGCCTTCCCCAACAACCATCTCGGCTATGCCCTCACCTGGTTTGCGCTGGCCGCCATGGTGGCGGGGGCCTGGTTCTGGATACTACGCCATGAACGCGGTCGCTGAATCGCGCGCCGGCGTCGGTGTCAGCACGCAAGTCGAGCAGGCCGCCGGCCACCAGAACATGCTGCAGCTGATCCAGCTGCGCTGGCTGGCCGTGTTCGGGCAGATCGTCACCATCACCGTGGTCACGCTGGGCTTGCGCATCTCGCTGCCGATGCCGCAGATGCTGTCGGTGCTGGCCTGCCTGATCGCCTTCAACATCGGCAGCCACTTGCGCTGGCACGAAACGCGCGTGGCCAGCAACCGCGAATTGTTCTTTGCCCTGCTGGTGGATGTGGCCAGTCTCACCATGCTGCTGTACTACAGCGGCGGCACCGCCAATCCCTTTGTGTTCCTGTTCCTGCTGCAGGTGATCTTGTCGGCGGTACTGCTCGAAGCCTGGTCGACCTGGACCATCGTCGGCGTCACCAGCGCCTGCCTGGCGGGCTTGTCGGTCTGGTCGCGGCCGCTGGTCCTGGCGCCGGAAATCGAGAACGACTTTCCCGGCCTGTATATCGAAGGCTTGCTGATCTGCTTCGTGCTCAATGCCTCGCTGCTGGTGTTTTTTGTCAGTCGCATCAACCGCAACGTGCAGGCGGCGGCGGCGCAACTGGCCAGCCTGCGCCAGCGGGCGGCGGAAGAAGAACACATCGTGCGCATGGGCTTGCTGGCCTCCGGCGCGGCGCATGAACTGGGCACGCCGCTGGCCACGCTCTCGGTCATCCTCGGCGATTGGAAGCGCATGCCGGAATTCAGCCGCAATCCGGAGCTGCTGGAAGAAATCGGCGAGATGCAGGCGCAACTGGCGCGTTGCAAGGCCATCGTCAGCGGCATCCTGCTGTCGGCGGGCGAAGCACGCGGCGAATCTTCGGCGCGCGCCACGATCCGCGACTACCTGGACGCCCTGGTGGAAGAATGGAAATCCAGCCGGCCGGTGGAAAATTTCGAGTATGCCAACACCATCGAAGCTGACTTGCCGGCGGTATTCGACTCCACCGTCAAGCAAACCATCTCCAACCTGCTGGATAATGCGCTGGAGGCCTCGCCGCATTGGCTGAAGCTGGCAGCGCGCCGCGAAGATGGATGGTTGAAATTGATCGTCACCGATGCCGGTCCCGGCTTTGCGCCCGGCATGCTGGAAAAATTCGGCGAGCCTTATCAATCGAGCAAAGGCCGCCCGGGACGTGGTTTGGGTTTGTTCCTGGCGGTGAACGTGGCGCGCACCCTGGGCGGCCACCTGTCGGCGCGCAACCGGCCGGCGGGCGGAGCAGAAGTGGAACTGGTGCTGCCGCTGGCAGCCATCGCGCTGGAAGAGGAAGACGAGCATGACCGCGACGCAGGCGGAACAAGAAGCACGCCAACTGCTGATCATTGAAGACGACACGGCATTCGCCCGCACCCTGGCGCGCTCCTTCGAGCGGCGCGGCTACCAGGTGCTGGTGGCCAACGGCCAGGACGAGGCCGCCGGGCTGCTGCACGACCATACGCCGGGCTATGCGGTGGTCGATCTGAAACTGGGCAACAGCTCGGGCCTGGCCTGCGTGCAGATGCTGCATCAACACGACCCCGAGATGCTGATCGTGGTGCTGACCGGCTACGCCAGCATCAACACCGCGGTGGAAGCGGTCAAGCTGGGCGCCTGCCAATACCTGGCCAAGCCTTCCAACACCGACGATATCGAAGCCGCCTTCTCGCAAGTGGAAGGCAATGCCGAGATCGAACTGACCAACCGCGCCACTTCCATCAAGACCCTGGAGTGGGAGCGCATTCACCAGGTGCTGGTGGAGACTGACTTCAATATTTCAGAAGCCGCGCGCCGACTCGGCCTGCATCGGCGCACGCTGGCGCGCAAGCTGGAGAAGCAGCGGGTGAAATAGCGTGTGAAACAGCGTGTGAAACAGCGTATGAAGCGCGCCGCCGGGCCGGAGTACTCAATGCAGCGCGCCCGCCCGTTCCAGCTTGAACACGCTCACCGCTTGCGCCAATTGTCGTGCCTGCTCATTGAGCTGGCCGGCGGCGGCTGCCGCCTGTTCCACCATGGCGGCGTTTTGCTGGGTGGTGACATCCATGTCGGCCACGGCGCGGTTGACCTGGGCGATGCCGCTGCTCTGCTCGCGGCTGGCATGGGCGATTTCGCTCATCAGGCTTGACACCCGCTGCACCGCATCCACCATGCCGCCCATGGTCTGGCCCGCATCCTGCACCAGGCGGTTGCCTTGTTCGACCTTGTCCACCGAGTCTTCAATCAGGGTCTTGATGTCCTTGGCGGCCACGGTCGTGCGCTGCGCCAGGCTGCGCACTTCGGCGGCCACCACGGCGAAGCCG
>JAEVZY010000374.1 GCA_023392035.1 Pseudomonadota bacterium
GTACAACGAAGACGGCTCGGTCAAGGGCGTAGCAACCGGCAATATGGGCGTGAACCGCGAAGGCGAACCCACCGACGCCTTCCAGCTCGGCATGGAACTGCACGCCAAGTACACCTTCTTTGCCGAAGGCTCGCGCGGCCACCTGGGCCGGCAATTGATGGCCAAGTTCGACCTGGCCGAAGGGCGCGAGCCGCAAACCTATGGCATCGGCATCAAGGAATTGTGGGAAATCGATCCGGCCAAGCATCAGCCCGGACTGGTGATCCATACCGCCGGCTGGCCGCTGAACAACGATACCTACGGCGGCTCTTTCCTCTATCACCTGGAGAACAACCAGGTTGCCGTGGGCTATGTGGTCGGACTGGCCTACCAGAACCCGTATCTGTCGCCCTATGAGGAATTCCAGCGCTACAAGACCCACCCGGCGATCCGCGGTTTCTTTGAAGGCGGCAAGCGCATCTCCTACGGCGCCCGCGCCATCACCGCCGGTGGCCTGCAATCGCTGCCCAAGCTGGTGTTTCCGGGTGGCGCATTGATCGGCTGCGATGCCGGCTTCCTGAATGCCAGCCGCATCAAGGGCAGCCATGCCGCCATGAAGAGCGGCATGCTGGCGGCCGAGGCGGTGTTCGATGCGCTGGCGCAGGATCGCCAGGGCGATTCTCTGGACGCCTACCCGCAAGCTTTCGAGAAATCGTGGCTGCATGAAGAGCTGCACGTGGCGCGCAATTTCAAGCCGGCCATGGGCATGGGGCTGGTGAAAGGGACGCTGATGGTGGGCATCGACCAGGTGCTGTTCAAGGGCCATGCGCCCTGGACCCTGCATCACAAGCATGCGGACCATGAAGAGTTGCGCCCGGCCTCGGAATTCAAGCCGATCGCCTATCCCAAGCCGGATGGCAAGCTGACTTTCGATCGCCTGTCTTCGGTGTTCATTTCCAACACCAATCACAGCGAAGACCAGCCGGTGCATCTGACGCTGAAAGATCCGTCGGTGCCGGTGAACATCAACCTGGCCAAATACGCCGGGCCGGAACAGCGCTATTGCCCGGCTGGCGTGTATGAGTTCGTCAAGTCCGATGCCGGCGAAGACCGCTTGCAGATCAACGCCCAGAACTGCGTGCACTGCAAGACTTGCGATATCAAGGACCCGACCCAGAACATTGTGTGGGTGACGCCGGAGGGCGGCGGCGGGCCGAACTATCCGAATATGTAGCGATCAGGGCCCGATCAGGAAGTGCTTCGGCCCTGAACCTTCCTGTGGATTTGTATACGCAGTGCTCCCTTTATGTCGCTTAAGGAGCACTGCATGTATTCCAGCACAGCCGCCGGCGGGCCTAACCCGCCGGCAAGTGAATGCCAAGCTCGAATGCCACAGCCTCAATTGCAGTCTTCACGGCTTCGAGATCGCGTTCCACCACTTCCGAGGTGAGGGCCACATCGACCCCGAGATATCTATGTGGCAAGCATATCGCGCATGCCGGCAATTGATTTCCATGGAACGTTGGGTACCCGGGCTGCAAGGTCCTGGGTGCCGAAATCTTTCACGGCTTGCCCGATGATCTCGATGTTCCGCATCACAGCGTCTTGAGTCTTGATGTCCTCGAAGTAGTACTCCCGCCCCTCGGACGTAAAGCGGCGTATCCGCTGTATGCAGTCATAGATGCAGACCAGATACACCCCCCGATCATGACTCATAGGTCCACCGCTTCATTGAGAATGCGGTCCCGCAGATAGGGATAGATTCCCTTTTCGGAAACAACGTCTACATCACGTCCAAGCGCAGAGGCCAGGTCATCTCGTAGCCCGACCAGATCGGTCAGACTGCGGCCCGCCTCCATCTCGACCAGAAAGTCGATATCGCTGGCAATGGTGTCTTCGCCGCGGGCGACAGAACCGAAAACTCGCAGATGGCGAGCGCCATGGCGCGCGGCGAGCGCCACCAATTCCAGTCTTCGCTGCCGAATTTGCTCGAGGGTCCGAACTGCCTGAGTGGTCATGATCTGCCTCCAAACATGCCTTTTGCGAATTATACGCAGGCTGACTGGCAGGCTTACGGCCGACTCCCGCCCCACTCCCCGGCGACCAGCTTCTCCAGCCAGAAAGTCCCGATCACCGTTTTCACGTCGCTGATCTTCCCTTCGCGCACCCACAGCAGCAAGTCATCCAGGCTGACCGCGATGGTTTCCAGGAATTCGCCGTGGTCCAGTTGCGCCTGGCCTTCGGTCAGGCCGCGCGCCAGATAGAGCACGATGCGCTCGTCGGAATAGGCGATGGCGTTGTGGATGGTGGTGACATAGGTCCACTCGGAGGCGCTGCAGCCGGTTTCTTCCAGCAGTTCGCGCTGGGCGCAGGCGAGCGGGTCTTCGCCGTATTCCAGTTTCCCGGCCGGGAATTCCAGCATCACGCGGCCCATGGGATAGCGGAATTGGCGCTCCAGCAGGATGCGGCCGTCGGCCAGCACCGGAAGGATGGCGACCGCGCCGGGGTGCTTGATGTATTCGCGCCCGGCTTCATTGCCGTCGGGCAGGCGCACCTTGTCGCGCCAGACCTTCAGCAGGCGGCCGTCAAAGACTTGTTCGCTGCTGATGCAGCTTTCTTCCAGATGCTTGTCCATGCCGCCCTCCCCTCAAGCGTGATGCCGGCGCAGGTATTGATAGACGAAACCGGGAAAGGCCAGCACCAGGAACAGGCAGGCTGTCACGGCGTAGAACTCCCAGCCTTGCGGAGCGACATTGCCGGCACGCGCTTCCATCAGACGCGCAACGGCCCCGACCACGAAATAGAGAACGATCAATTCGACCAGCCGCATCCAGAGCGGCTTGGTCGGAGACTTGAGCGGCAGCGCCGCGAACAGGCGCTGGTTGAAGAAAGGCAGATTGGCGGCCAGCAGCGCCAGCAGGATCACGAACCAGCTGGCGATCGAAACGTCCACCTTGATCCGCCCTGCCGGCTCAGGAAGCCAGGGTGCGGGTGATGGCCACCACGCATGCAGCCATCAAGGGACCGGGCAGCAGACCCAGCGCGACGATGGCCACGCCATTGGCGGACATGACGGCGCGCATGTCGCCCGGCACCTCGATGGCGGCGTTGTCCGCCGGCTCGTCGAAGTACATGGCCTTGATCACGCGCAGGTAGTAATACGCACCCACCAGCGAGAACAGCACCGCCACCACAGCCAGCCACACCTGGCCGGTGGCCAGAACGGCTTGCAGCACCGCCAGCTTGGCGTAGAAGCCGACCATCGGCGGCACGCCGGCCAGCGACAGCAGCAGGATCATCATCACCGCGGCATACCAGGGGCTCTTCTGGTTCAAGCCCTTGAAGTCGTCGATGTTCTCCGCTTCAAAACCGGCGCGCGAGAGCAGCATGATCATGCCGAAGGTGCCCAGCGTGGTCAGCACATAGGTGATGGTGTAGAACAGCGCCGAGCTGTAGGCGTTGGCGGCGGAAGCCGCATTGCTGCCGGCGAACACGCCCGACAGCAGACCCAGCAGCATGAAGCCGGTCTGGCCGATGGTGGAGTAAGCCAGCATGCGCTTGAGGTTGGTCTGCACGATGGCGGTGATATTGCCCACTGCCATCGACAACACGGCCAGCACGGTCAGCATCTGCTGCCAATCCACGGCCATCGACCACATGCCTTCCACCAGCAGGCGGATGCAGATGGCGAAGCTGGCCAGCTTGGGTGCGCCTGCGATCAGCAGGGTGACCGAAGTCGGTGCGCCCTGGTAGACGTCCGGAGCCCACATGTGGAAGGGCGCAGCCACCAGTTTGAAGGCCAGGCCGGCCACGACGAAGACCAGGCCGAACACCAGCACCGTGCGGTTGTTGACAGCGCCGGCGGCCGCAGCCTTGGCCACTTCGCCCAGCTCCAGCGAGCCGGTAGCGCCATACAGCATGGAGATGCCGTACAGCAGGAAACCGGAAGCCATCGCACCCAGCACGAAATACTTCATCGCCGCCTCGGTCGAAACCGAGTGAGTGCGACGCAGCGCCACCAGCGCATACAGCGACAGCGACATCAATTCCAGACCGAGGTAGATGATCAGGAAGTTGTTGGCCGAGATCATCACCATCTGTCCCAGCAGGGACAGCAGCGCCATGACGTAGAACTCGCCGCCCAGGGTGCCGGACAGCATCTCGCGCTTCTCGGTGTAGCTGCGCGAGTAGATCAGCGTCATTCCCACGGCCAGGTAGGAGAACAGCTTGAGCAGGCTGGCCATCGGGTCCGACACGAAGGCGTTGTGGAACACATACGTGGTGCCGCCGGCCTGGAAGTCGGCAAAGCTGAAGATGCCGCACACGACCAGGGTCGCCAGCGACAGCACATAGGTGAGGTTGCGCCTGGAGGCCGGCAGGAACATGTCGATCAACAGGATCGCGCATGCTGCCGTCAGCAGGATGAGCTCGGGATAGAGGGGGGCCAGATTCAGGTTATTCATCTCGGTGCCTTGTTGCGATGCCCTTACGGCGCCAGCTTGGAAACGGATACGTGCTTCAGCAGGTCGGTGACCGAGACCTGCACCGCATCGGTGAAGGGCGCGGGCCACAGGCCCATGACCAGCACAGCGATGGCCAGCAGACCCAGCATGGCGAATTCACGCATGCTGAGGTCGGACAGCGCCGCCACATGCTCATGCGTCACTTCGCCGAAGATCACGCGCTTGACCAGCCACAGCGAGTAGGCCGCGCCCAGGATCAGGGCCAGGGCAGCCAACAGGCCAATCCAGAAATTGAATTGCACGCCGCCCAGGATGACCATGAATTCGCCGACGAAACCGGAGGTGGCCGGCAGGCCGCAATTGGCCAGCGAGAACAGCACGAAGAAGGTGGCAAAGCGCGGCATGGTGTTGACGACGCCGCCGTAATCGGCGATCTGGCGCGAGTGCACGCGGTCATACAGCACGCCGATGCACAGGAACATGGCGCCCGACACGAAGCCGTGCGAAATCATCTGCATGATCGCGCCCTGCGTGCCCATCTGGTTGAACATGAAATAGCCGAGTGTCACGAAACCCATGTGGGCAATCGAGGAGTAAGCCACCAGCTTTTTCATGTCGGCCTGCACCAGCGCCACCAGGCCGATGTAGATGACGGCGATCAGCGACAGGGTGATGACGAACGGCGCCAGGTAATGCGAAGCGTCCGGCGTGATCGGCAGCGAGAACCGCAGGAAACCGTAGCCGCCCAGCTTCAGCATGATGGCGGCCAGCACCACGGAACCTCCGGTCGGCGCTTCCACGTGGGCATCCGGCAGCCAGGTATGCACCGGCCACATCGGCACCTTGACCGCGAAGGCCAGCAGGAAAGCCAGGAAGATCAGGATCTGCGGCTTCATGGCCAGCGGCAGTTGTTGCCAGGCCAGGATGTCAAACGAGTTGCCCGACTTGAAGTACAGGTAGATCAGGGCCACCAGCATCAGCAGCGAGCCGAGGAAGGTGTACAGGAAAAACTTCAGCGCCGCGTACACGCGGTTCGGTCCGCCCCAGACGCCGATGATGATGAACATCGGGATCAGGGTGGCTTCGAAGAACACGTAGAACAGCATCGCGTCCAGCGCGCAGAACACGCCGATCATCGCGCCGGACAGGATCAGGAAAGCGCCCATGTATTGGGCGACGCGCTTTTCGATCACTTCCCAGGCGGCGATCACCACGATCACGGTGATGAAGGCGGTCAGCGGCACGAACCACAGCGAGAGGCCGTCGATGCCCAGGTAGTACCAGATGTTGAAGCGCGAAATCCACTCGGTCTTTTCGACGAACTGCACGCCGTGCGCGGCATTGTCGAAGTTGGAGATGATCGGCAGCGTGACTGCAAAGCTGATCAGCGAGCCGACCAGCGATACGCCGCGCACCAGGCCGGGATTGTCATCGCGTCCGAAGGCCAGCACAAAGGCGCCGAACAGGATCGGCAACCAGATCGCGAGACTGAGGTAAGGAAGAGTTGACTGCATGATGTTCTTTTATGGATTTACTTCAGCAACTGGTAACCCAGGTAGATCGCGATGCCCAGGATCATCGTGAACGCGTAGTGATAGATGTAGCCGGTCTGGAAGGTACGGGTCACGGTCGCGAACCAGCCCACCAGGCGGGCGCTGCCGTTGACGATCAGACCGTCGATCAGGCCGCGGTCGCCCACGTTCCACCGGCCGCGGCCGATGGG
>JAEVZY010000125.1 GCA_023392035.1 Pseudomonadota bacterium
GGCCTGACTTGGGTTCAGGCGCCTGGCAGTGCCAGCCCCCATGGACACTGCCTGACCCAAAGAAACCGGGCTAGCGACTTGGCGCGCGCCGCATGTATTCAATTTCGGCCAGCGTCGCCTTGGCGGTCGCCGCCAGCGGGCCGCCCAGTTCCACCGCGCGCCGCGCCACCGGTTCGGCTTCGTCCAGGCGTCCGGCCTCGGCCAGCAAGGAAGCATAGTTGTTGAGCGCAGCCACGCTTTGCGGATGTCCGCGCGCCGCGCGCTCGAAGACTTGCAGGGCTGCTTGCTGATTGCCGCCGGCATGGGCGCTGTTGCCCGCACCCAGCTGCAGCGTCAGGTTGTCCGGCCACTGCTTCAAGGCTTGTTGCCAGGCCAGCTGCGCTTGTTGCGGCGTCAGCGCCTTTTCCATGGCAAGGGTGGCCTCGGCCACCTGGGCTTGCTGTGCCGAGCGCGGAATTTCGCCCGGCTTCAAGGCCACCATGGCCCAGGCTTCGCTGCGCAACCAGGTGTGTTCGAAGGTGGACATGGCCATCACCAGCCGCTCGGTGGTGCCGGAGCGCAGGATGATGTCGCCCTTGGGCAGGTCATAGCCGATCACCACGGCGTAATGCCACATCGGGAAAATCGGCAGCGAAAGGTTTTGCAGGACGACCACCGGATGGCCGGCGGCCACCTCCTGCAGCAAGGGCTGCAGGCCCGGTTCCAGCGTGACGCCCAGCAAGCCATGGCGGCGCGCCGAAGTCAGCATCTCGGCCTGCAGGCTGCCCTTCTTCGCCGGGATGTAGACCTCGTGCACCAGGGCGTCCGGTGTGATGGATTGGCCGGCGGACTGCATCAGCATGGCCAGCGCGGCCGGGCCGCATTGATAGTCTTCCTGGGCAAAGAATGGGGTGGCGCTCAGTTCGACCTGCGGCGGCAGGCCGGAGGGCGGCTGCGCTTGCAGATCGCGGGTCTGGGTGGCGCAGCCCGCCAGAAGAGAAATCAGGCACAGCAACAGCCAGGCCCAAAGGCCCCGCTGTTGCCGACCTGCGAACCCAAACCTCATCGACGCGCGGAACGGGTGAAGGGGAAGACCTTGGTCAGACCCAGGATGTCAGTCACCAGCAGCAGCACGAAGACGAACAGCAGCACGCCGAGGAAGCTGTCGCCACCGGCCGGCAGGGTGTCCAGGCGCTGCGCCAGCGTCGCCACATCGTTGTCGCTCAGGGCCGCCACGCGGGCGCTGGCGTCGGCCGGATCGACACCCATGCTTTCCAGTTGCGCCTGGATGTCGGGACGGGCCAGCGCCGCCGAGACGCGTTCGCGATTGTGCTGGGCGGTGGCCGCGGCCACTGCTTCGCCGGTGCCGACCATGGCGGCCTGTACCGATTGCGTGAAGCCGACAAAGCTCATCGCAAACAGCGAAAAATATACGAACATCTTCTTCAATGTACGCAGCATGATGGGGTCCTTTCTGTATTGTTCATGAGCCGGCCAAACGGGCGGATAAAGGCCGGACAGGCAGAAGTGTTCCATCTCGCCGCTTCGGAAAGCTTGTGCTGCGTCAACAGTTACAAGTTCGAACCTTGTGTAATCAGGAGCGACCCATCACCAAATCCGGCAGCCAGGTGGCAATCGCGGGAAACAGCGTGATCAGCAGGATGCACAGCACCAGGCAGGCAAAGAAAGGCAGGGCCGCCACGGCGATGCGATTGCTGTCCTTGCCGGTCATGTTCTGCAGCACGAAGAGATTGAATCCCACCGGCGGCGTGACCTCGGCAATTTCCACCAGCAGCACGATGAAGATGCCGAACCAGATCAGGTCGAAGCCGGCTTTCTGGATCATGGGCAGCACCACGGCGGAGGTGAGCACGATCATCGAGATGCCGTCCAGTGCCGTGCCCAACACCAGATAGACCAGCACCAGCACCGCAATCAGGGCAAAGGGCGACAACTGCATGGCCGCCACCGCTTCGGCCAGATGGCGCGGAATGCCGGTGAAGGCCATGGTCTTGGTGAGGAAGGCGGCGCCCGCCAGGATGAACATGATCATGCAGCTGGTGCGGGTGGCTCCCATCAGGCCGGCCAGGAAGTTTTCCCAGGTCAGGCTGCGGCCCCAGGCGGCAATGGCCAGCGACCCCAGCACGCCGTAGGCCGCGCATTCGGTGGCGGTGGCCCAGCCGGCGATGATGACCCAGACGATAAACAGGATCAGCAAACTGCAGGGAATCAGTTGTCCCGAGCGGCGGATCTTTTCCCTGAAAGACAAGGGTGGATCGGCCGCCGGCACCCGTTCCGGATGGCGCAAGCTCCAGATCGCGATATAGCCCGAGAACAACAGCATCAACAAGAAGCCCGGCAGGAAACCGGCCAGGAAAATGCGGATGATGGAAGCGTCCGCCGCCACCGCATACACCACCATGGTGATGGAAGGCGGAATCAAAATACCCAGGGTGCCGGCGGTGGCCAGCGAGCCGAGCGCCATCTTCTCGTCATAGCCGCGCTTCAACAGTTCAGGCAAGGCCACCTTGGCAATGGTGGCGCAGGTGGCGGCCGAAGAGCCCGAGACCGAGCCGAACACGCCGCAGCCGAGGATGGTGGTATGCATCAGCCGGCCCGGCACGCGATTGAGCCAGGGCCGCAAGCCCTCGAACATCTCTTCCGAGAGCCGGGTGCGAAACAGGATTTCCCCCATCCAGATGAACAGCGGCAGCGCCGCCAGCTCCCAGGAGGCATTCGATTCCCAGAAAGCGGAGAACAGGTTCTTGCCGGGTTGGGTGGCGACGAAGAAGGCTTGCCCGACCCAGCCGGTGATGGCCAGCGCCATGGCGATCCAGACGCCGGCCGCCAGCAGGACCAGCATCACCGCCAGCAACAGGGCTCCGACTGCGAGATTGTCCATTTGGATTCCTACAAATCGGAGGAGTAGTCGCCGCGCGCATGGCGTTCTTCCAGCGCGCGCTGGTAGGCCGGCTTTTCGCCGCGCAAGGCGGTGAACAGTTCATCCAGCACGGCCAGCAGCAAGAGCGCGGCGCCGATCACGAAGCTGGTCTGCGGTATCCACAAGGGCAATGCCACCATGCCGCCGGCAATGTCGTTGAACTCGTAGCTTTCCCAGGTATAGGCCGCGGCCCAGCGCAGCAGGTAGCCGATGGCGAGGCTGGCCACCAGCAGAGATCCCACTTCCATCACTCGCCGCCGGCCAGGGCTGGCGTGGTCCATGAACAGGGTGACGCGCACGAAGTCGCCATTGCGAAAGGCGCTGGCCATGGCGAAGAAGGCGGCCGCCGCACACAACCAGGCCACGATGTCGTTGATGCCGCCCACGCGCCAATTGAACATGCGCCCCAGCGAGGCGCAAATCATCAGCACGAAGATCAGGAACACCGAGAGCGCCGCCAGCCCGGCCGACAAGGCATACAGGCCGTCAAGCAGACGGCGCGGGGCGGAAGGCGCAAGAGGTCCTGGGGAAGAAGCTGGTCGGTTCATCTGATCCCTGTGGTCGAGGTGGTCGCCGGTCCTTCAAGTGTCCCGATCATAACCAAGGCAAGCCGCGCCCGGCTAGTGAAAACGACATCGGCCATGCTAAGGTTCGACTCTTTCGAACGAGCCAGTCTGGACATGAGCGGCGCAGCACAGGCAGCGGCAGCATCGACGGTCCCCTTCGACCTGTTCATCATCGGCGGCGGCATCAACGGCGCGGGCATTGCGCGCGATGCCGCCGGGCGCGGCCTGCGCGTCGGTTTGGCCGAGGCGGCCGACTTTGCCGGCGCCACCTCTTCAGCCAGCACCAAGCTGATCCACGGCGGCCTGCGCTATCTGGAACACTTTGAATTCCGGCTGGTGGCCGAGGCCCTGTCCGAGCGCGAAAAGCTGCTCGACATCGCGCCGCATATCGCCTGGCCGCTGCGCTTCGTGATGCCGCATGTGCCCGGCCTGCGTCCGCGCTGGATGATACGCACCGGGCTCTGGCTGTATGACCACCTGGGTGGCAAAAGCAGCCTGCCGCGCTCGCATGCCTTGCGCCTGTCGCCGCAGGGACCCGGCGCCGGCCTGCGCCCCGACATACGGAACGGCTTCATCTATTCGGACGCCTGGGTGGATGACGCCCGGCTGGTGATCCTCAACTTGAAAGCCGCGCAGCAGAAAGGCGCCACCATCCTGGCCCGCACCCGGCTGCTGCAGGCGCGCCGGCACGGCGGCTTGTGGCATTGCGATCTGCTGGCCGACGGGCAGATCAGCACCGTCACCAGCCGCGCGCTGGTGAACGCGGCCGGACCCTGGGTGGGCGAAGTGGAACGCCTGGTCGGCAGCCATGCGGGCAGCAGCCGGCATGCGGCGCTACGGCTGGTGCGCGGCAGCCACCTGGTGCTGCCGCGCCTGTATGAAGGCGAGCATGCCTACATCCTGCAGAACAGCGACCGCCGCATCGTCTTCATGATTCCCTACGAGGGCCGCTTTACCCTGGTCGGTACCACCGACGTGGCCCAGGACAGCATGGCCGAAGGCGCCTCGATCTCGGCGGCCGAAGAACAATACCTGCTGGATGCCATCAACCGCTACCTTGCCAAGCCGGCGCGCGCGGCCGACATCGTCTGGCGCTACGCCGGCGTGCGGCCCCTGTATGACGACGAGTCGGGCGACCCCTCGGCCGTGACGCTCGACTACACCCTGGTGCTGGACGCGCAGGAGCAGACGCCGTTGTTGTCGATCTACGGCGGCAAGATCACCACCTACCGGCGCCTGGCGGAAGCGGCGCTGGCCAAGCTGGCCCCGCACTTGCCGCATGCGGGACAATCCTGGACCGCGAACGAAGCCCTGCCCGGCGGCGACTTTGCGCGCGCCGAACGCGCGGCGGTACTGGCGCAACTGCAGCGGTCCCATGCCGGGCTCGATCCAGACTGGATCGCGGCCGCCTTTGCCCGCCACGGCTCGACCCTGGCTGCCCTGCTGCGGGAGGTGCACACTGCGGCCGAACTCGGCCGCGATTTCGGCGGCGGGCTATTCGAACGCGAAGCGCGCTGGTTCATCGAAAATGAGTGGGCGCGCGAGCCGGATGACGTACTATGGCGGCGCAGCAAATACGGCTTGCACATGAGCGCGGAACAGAGACAGGCTTTTGCCGAATGGTTCCGGCAAAACCAGCAGGCAACGGCCGCCGCAACACGTGAACAAGCGCGGGAACAGGACTAGAGAGGACAGGGATGGCGGATATCCGTCTGGAAGGCATCACCAAGAACTGGGGCGATTCGCAAGCCGTGCGCGGCATTGATTTTCATGTGCCGGCCGGCAGCTTCACGGTGCTGCTCGGGCCCTCGGGCTGCGGCAAGTCAACCACGCTGCGCCTGATCGCCGGACTGGAAA
>JAEVZY010000136.1 GCA_023392035.1 Pseudomonadota bacterium
GTGTTCGGCCAGGGCATCAATACCGTGACCAAGGCGGTGATCGTGCTCGGCACGGAAGCCATCGGCCACGTGGCGCTGGGATTGAAACTGGTGGAAAGCCTGAGCCAGGCCAGCCCGGACAGCGCGCAGGCGCGCCAGGAAATGGGCAAGGCGGTGCTGGCCGGCGAAATTGCGCGGCAACTGGCGTCCTCCGCCGGCAGCCGCGACGCGGAAGAGGCGGTGGTCGGCTCCATGCTGCATGGGCTGGGGCGCATGCTGGCCTCGTTCTACCTGCCCGAATACTGGTCGCAGGTGCTGCAGGCGGTGGAAGAGGGCGCCTCCGAAGCGCAGGAAGTGCTGCGGGTGTTCGGCCTGCCCCTGACCGATCTGGGCCGCCAGACCGCCCAGCGCTGGGGCTTGCCCAATTCGCTCCTGTCCAGCATGCGCGAAGTGACGCCGCGTCCGGTGGAAGAACCGCTGGACCACGCCGAATGGCTGGCGGCCATGTCCACGCTGTCTTACCGCAGCGCCCAGGCGGTGTGGCAGGCGGCCGAGGCGCCTTCGGAAGTATCGAACCTGGCGGCTGGCTATGCCGAGATGCTGGGCATCGACAGTACCGAGCTGGTGGCCGCCATCGATGTCGCCCGCAGCAACAACCTGGAAGCCCATGCCGAGGCCAAGGCCAACGCCGCCGAAAGGAAAGCGGCGCCGCCGCCGGTGCGCGACCCGGCGCAGGCGGCCCCGATCCTGGCGCGCGGCGTGGCCGACATGCGCGACGTCGCCGAGAACGTGAATGCCACGCAGTTGATGACCATCGGCCTGGAAGCCATCCACCAGGGCCTGGGACTGCACAAGTCGGTGGTCTTCCTGCGCAATGCCGCGCGCCAGGAATACCGCGGCCGCGTCTATTTCGGCCAGGGGGTGCAGGAGGTGCTGCCGCAACTGGCCTTGAACGATGCCTATGAGCCGGATGTGTTCCATGCCGCGCTGGCCACCGGCAAGATGGTGTTTGTCGCCAGCGCCCAGGAGCCGCTTTTTTTGGCGCGCCTGCCGCGCTGGTGGCGCCAGGCGTTTCCGCAGGTGCGCAGCTTCGTTGTGCTGCCCTTGCTGGTGCAGCGCCAGCCGATCGGCTTCGTCTATGGCGACTGGGGCGCGGTGCAAACCGTCCCCCAATTGCATGCCACCGAGCTGGCGCCCCTGAACGAGCTGCTGGACCTGATGATGAGCGGCATCGAGAAGCGGCGCCGGCGCGGCGACTGAGTTTTCCGGGCCGCTGATGGGCTGTCCCAGTTATCCACCGTGGCGGTGGACAATCATGTGGAAAAGCCCCGAGTAGCAGCTGCAAGTCCCTGATTTGCAAGACCTCGCAACAGATTGTCCAAGATCAAGGCAGGACCGGCGGGCAAACCTGCAACGGCATGCACGTCGCCGGCTTGTGCCAGCTCAAAATCTGCAAGGCGCATCTGCCTACACTCTCTGCCAACCCAACAGGAGATGTTGCCTTTCATTCATGTCGCAACCTGAACATCCCATCGAAGAACGGCTCTCTGAAGTCAGTCGCGACCTCAACCAGTTCCGTGAACGGCGGCTGGCAGACCGTCGCTTTCAGGTGCGCGATACGGGCGACCGCCGGGCCCCCGTCAGCGAAACGCTGAAGGCGATCCAGGACGTGCTGCAGGAGCGTTCTCACGACATTCCGCCCGCCGGCGAAAAACTGCCCTGAGGCGGCGCCAGGCCTAAATGCATAGGGACAGCGCGGCGCGCTTGCCACGAATCGACACGTGGCTGATGGACAGTAAAAATTCCTGACAGTAATATTCCTCAAGTCTCGACTTGATAGCCGAACATTGGCCCAGGTCGACCCCACTTTACGGAACAGGTATGTCTTTCAGGAAAATCGCCGCAGCTTTCATTTTCGCCCTGGGTTGCACCCAGGCCGCCCACGCGCAGGATCTGGTGCTGGCCATCAACGAAGGCGTGACCTATCAAGACGGCGGTTCGACCCAGGAACGCTATCGCATGCTCACCGAAATGCTGTCGCGCGAACTGAAGCGGCCAGTCAAGGTGACCCAGGTCGACAAATACGCCGAGTTCGAGCGCGGCCTGGCTGAAGAGCGCTACGACCTGGTGTTCATCCATCCGGCCCACGTCGGCTTGAAGGCGGTCAAGAGCGGCAAGTACTTTGGCGTAGCCAGCGCCAAGGGCTTCACCGACTACCGGGCGCGGGTCATGGTGCCGAAAGACTCCACCATCAAGTCGATGCAGGACCTGCAGGGCAAGAAGCTGGGCGTGCCCAGCGTTGAATCGATCACCACGGTGATGTTTACCGCCGCCCTGCGCGAAGTGAACATCAAGGAGCCGGAAAAAGCCTATACCGCCACCCGTTACCAGGATGCCGTGCCCTTCATGGTGGAAAACAAGTTTGTCGATGCCGGCGTGACCGGCTCGGCGGCGGTGGCCAAGGCCTGGGTCGGCAAGGGCGGCAAGGTGGTGGCCGAAACCAAGCCGATCCCGATCAAGCAATTCCTGGTCTCGCGCAAGCTGTCGGAAGCGGAACGCCAGAAGGTGCAACACCTGATGCTGGGCTTGTCCGGCAGCGACGCCGGCCGCACGGCCCTTTCCCGCATCAGCATGACCGGCTTCGTGCCCTGGGATAACGCGGTCATGGGCGAAGCCACGGCGCGCCTGGGCCTGTGATGGCAGAGGACGCTGCGAGCGATCCCAAGCCTGCCAACGACCTGGCCGCAAAGTTTGCCGATCCGGCCCAGCGCCCGGACACGCCCTGCGTGGCAGTATGTTCCACCACCTTCGACGAGGTCTGCCGCGGTTGCGGCCGCACCGTGCAGGAGGTGGCGCAGTGGGTGTTCATGACGGCGCCTGAAAAAGACGCCGTCTGGGACCGCATCATTCGCCAGGGATATCCGCGGCGCTCACCGGGACGCTGACCGTAACAGTGGTGCCGGCGCCGGGGGCGGAATCGATCGAGAGACTGCCCGACAGCGCGCGCAATCTTTCCTCCATTCCCTGCAAGCCGAAGGATTGCCGCTTCTCGCGGTCTTCGGCGGCAAAGCCCACGCCGTTGTCGGCGATCTCCATCGAGAAATGATTGCTGCGGCAGGCCAGCGTCACCCGCACGGCGCTGGCGCGCGCATGGCGCAGGACATTGGTCAGCGATTCCTGCAGGATGCGAAACAGCGCCGTGGCGGTGTGTTCTTCCAGCGCCCGGCCGAAGTCTTCGGTGCCCACATTCAACTGGCAGGCAATGCCGCTGCGGCGGCGGAATTCTTCGACCTGCCATTCGATGGCGGCCTGCAATCCCAGATCCAGCACCGCCGGGCGCAGGTCATTGATGATGGCGCGCACGCTCTTGATGGTGGCGTCGATGTGGTCCAGCGCGAATTTCGCCTTGCGGTTGAGGATGGGATGGGTGCCGAGCGTGCGTTCATGCAGCAGCGAAGCGTCGATGCGCAAGGCCAGCAGGTTCTGTCCCAGCTCATCGTGGATTTCGCGCGCGATGCGCTTGCGTTCCTCTTCCTTGATTTTTTCCTGGTGCGAAGCCAGTTGCCGCAGCAATTGGCGCGACTCCTGCAGCGCCTGGGTCTGCAGCATCAGGCGGCGCTGGGTGTAGTACAGGTCGACAAATACCCGCACCTTGGCGCACAGCACTTCAGGCACGATGGGCGAGAAGATGTAGTCCACCGCGCCCATGGTGTAGCCGTGGTAGCGCTCGGTATCGGTGCTGGCTTCGGCGGTGATGAAGATCACCGGCGTGTGGGACGAGCGCGGACGGCCATGGATCAGGGTGGCGGTTTCAAAGCCGTCCATGATCGGCATGCGCACGTCGAGCAAAATGACCGCGAAATCCTGCTTCAGCAACAGCCGCAGGGCGTCGCGCCCGCTGCGCGCGGTGGTGACCGCCAGGCCCATGCGGGTGAGCATGGCAACGATGGCTTGCAGCTTGGAGGGCGTGTCGTCCACCACCAGCACAGAAGCCGGCACGCCATCGGGCGCCTCGGGCGCGGAGGGCGCTATCGGATCGATCAGGGCCGGCACTTCGCGCAAGGCGGCCGCCGGCGCGGCATTCAGCGATTGGGCGGCGCTCAGGCTGCCGGTTGCAGGTGTGATTTCACGTGGATCGGGAATCGATTTCATCGGTACAGCCAGGTCCTCATCATGGCCAGCAGCTGGTCGGTGTCGACCGGCTTGCTGATGTAATCCGAGGCGCCGGCCTCGATGCATTTTTCGCGATCGCCTTTCATCGCCTTGGCAGTCAGGGCAATGATGGGCAGGTCGGCGAACACTTCATTGTGGCGGATGCGCGCGATGGTTTCGTAGCCATCCATCTCCGGCATCATGATGTCCATCAGCACCAGTTCCACCGCCGGCTCTGCGCCCAGGGCGGCGATGGCTTCGGCGCCGTTCTCGGCAGTGAGCACGTTCATGCGGTGGCGTTCCAGCACGCTGGTCAGCGCGAAGATGTTGCGCTCGTCGTCGTCCACCACCAGCACGGTGCGGCCTTCAAGACTGGTTGAGCCCTGGTAGAGCTTGCCTATCATGGCGCGCAGCGCCGGCGGCATCTGCTCCACCCGCCGGTGCAGGATCATGCTGGTCTCGTCCAGCAGGCGTTCCGGCGAACGTGCCTGGCGCAGTGCGCCCTGATCCCACAGATGGCGCAATTCCGGCGCCAGATGCTCGGCCTGCAGCAGCGCGCCGCCGTACAGGACCACGCTCGCCGACCGGCTCTTGCTGTCGGGCAGGGCGCGCAGCAGTTCCTGGCCCTGGTCTTCGCAGGCCTGGTTATCCACCAGGATGCAGTCGAACGCCTTGCGGCGCACCGCCGCCACCGCATCGCGCGCGGTGACGCAGGACTTGAGCTGCACGCTCCTGTCGGCCAGGGTGTCGCTGATGCCCTCCGCGCGCTGCTCATCGCAGCACAGCAGCAGCAGGTGCTTCTGCTTGCGCTGGGCAAAGCGCGCCAGGCGTTCCATGGCGGCCGACAGCTGGTCGGCTTCTGCCGGCTTGGTCAGGTAGTCCCAGGCGCCGCTCCTGCGGCCGCGCACCGGGTCCGATTCGCCGGAGAGGATCAGCACCGGAATATGGCGCAGGGCCGGATCGCGCTTCAGGCGTTCCAAAAGGGTCCAGCCGTCGACGTCGGGCAGGTGCAGGTCGAGCGTGATGGCCGAGGGCTGGTATTGGCTGACCTGGGCCAGGGCGTCGCCGCCGCGGGTGACGATGATGCCCTGCATGCCATGCTGGCGCCCGATCTGCACCAGCACTTCGGCAAAGCGGGCATCGTTTTCAATCACCATCAGGCACGGCACGCCGGCGCGCAAGTCTTCGCGGTCGTCCGCCACCTGGTGGCCGGGCTCGGGGGCGGCGGCGGGCGCCGGGGTATTCGCATCTTTGGCGCGGCTTTGCCAGGACGGCTCGCCGTCCTCGCTGCGGATGTGGCGCGTGAGCGGCACGAACAGGGTGAACACGCTGCCGCGGCCAAGTTCGCTCTTCTGCAGGCGCAGTTCGCCGCCCAGGAGGCGCGCCAGTTCGCGCGAGATGGACAGGCCCAGGCCGGTGCCGCCGTACTTGCGCGAGGTGCCGGTATCGGCTTGCTGGAAGGCTTCGAAGATGAGCTTCTGCTTGTCGGGCGCGACGCCGATGCCGGTGTCGGTGACGGTGAAGGCGATCACGCTTTCGGTGCTGTTCAGGCCGGCATGGTCCACGCTCCAGCCGGAATCGGCCACCCGTATGGAGAGGTGCACGCTGCCGCGCTCGGTGAACTTGAAGGCGTTGGACAACAGGTTCTTGATGACCTGCAGCAGGCGTTTTTCGTCGATGAAGGTGACGCTCGGCAGGCCAGGCGCCAGTTCGACCTGGAACGCCAGTTCGTGGCGGTCGGCCAGGGGCCGGAAGGTGCGTTCCACCTGCAGCTGCAGATCGGCAAAGCGCACTTCGCTGTAGTCCAGGCTGACGGTGCCGGATTCGATCTTGGAGAGGTCGAGGATTTCGTTGATCAGGGCCAGCAGGTCGCGCCCCGAGCCCTGGATGGTGCGCGCGTATTCCACCTGGCGCGGGTTGAGGTTGCCCTCGATGTTTTCGGCCAGCTGCTGGGCCAGGATCAAGAGGCTGTTCAGCGGCGTGCGCAATTCGTGCGACATGCTGGACAGGAACTCCGACTTGTACTTGGAAGTCAGGCTCAGTTGGTCGGCCTTTTCTTCCAGCGACAGCTTGGTGATTTCCACTTCATGGTTCTTGCGCTCGACTTCGGCCTTCTGTTCTTCCAGCAGGGTGGCCTTGTCTTCCAGTTCTTCGTTGGTCTGGCGCAGCTCTTCCTGCTGCAACTGCAGTTCCTGCGCCAGCGATTGCGATTGCTTGAGCAATTCCTCGGTGCGCATGTTGGCTTCGATGGTGTTGAGCACGATGCCTATCGATTCGCCGAGCTGGTCGAGGAAACTTTCGTGGATGGGGCTGTAGAGCGAGAACGAGGCCATTTCCACCACCGCCTTGACCTGGTTCTCGAAAATGATGGGCAGGAAGATGATGTTGGAAGGGCGCGCATGGCCCAGGCCAGAGCGGATCGCCAGGTAATTGTCCGGCACATTGGTCAGCAGGATGCGCTTCTTTTCCCAGGCGCACTGGCCGACCAGGCCTTCGCCCAGGCGCCATTCGCTCTTGACCTTTTCGCCATAGGCATAGGTTGAAAGCAGCTTCAGGCGCGGGCTGTCGTACTGGCCTTCGTCCATGATGTAGAACAGGCCGTGATGGGCATTGATCAGCGGCGCCACGCCCGACAGCACCATCTTCGACACCGCCGCCAGGTCGCGCTGTCCCTGCAGCAGGCGGGTGAAGCGGGCGAGGTTGGTCTTCAGCCAGTCCTGGTCCGCGTTCTGGCGCGTGGTCTCGCGCAGGTTGCGGATCATTTCATTGACGTTGTCTTTCAGTTGCGCCACTTCGCCCTTGGCGCCGACCTGCACGTGACGGGTCAGGTCGCCCTTGGTGACGGCGGTGGCGACATCGGCGATGGCGCGCACCTGGTTGGTCAGGTTGGCGGCCAGGCCATTGACGTTGTTGATCAGGTCTTTCCAGGTGCCGGCCGCGCCCGGAACATCGGCCTGGCCGCCCAGCTTGCCTTCCACGCCGACTTCGCGCGCCACCCGGGTGACTTCGGCGGCGAAGGAACGCAGCTGGTCGACCATGGTGTTGACCGTGTCTTTCAGTTGCAGGAATTCGCCGCGCACGTCGACCGTGATCTTGCGCGACAGGTCGCCATTGGCCACCGCGATGGTGACCTCGGCGATATTGCGCACCTGGGTGGTCAGGTTGGCCGCCATGCCGTTGACGGAAACGGTCAGGTCGCGCCAAGTGCCGGAGACGCCGGCCACCTCGGCCTGGCCGCCCAGCTTGCCCTCGGTGCCCACCTCGCGCGCCACGCGCGTGACTTCGTCGCTGAAGATGCCCAGGCGCTGCACCATGGTGTTGGCGATTTCGGCCGCCTGCAGGTAGCGGCCCTTGAGGCGCTGGCCATCCGCTTCCAGCGCCATGGTCTGCGACAGGTCGCCGGCCGAGACCGCCGCCACCACCCGGATCATTTCATTCATGGGCTGGGCCAGGTCGGTCACCATGCTGTTGGCGCATTGCACCAGTTGCGCCCAGCCGCCGCGCAGCAGGGGCAGGCTGACCCTTTCCTCGACCTGGCCCTGCTTGCCGACCACGCGCGCCACGCGCTCGAATTCGGTGACGGCGCCATCGGCCATGTCGATGATTTCGTTCAGCGCGTCGCAAACCTTGCCGGCCATGCCGGTGAGGTCTTCCGGCATGCGTACCGAGAAATCGCCATTGCGATAGGCCCGCAAGGTGGCCAACAATTGCTTGAGGTCGAGTACTTCGGAAGATGGCGTGACATTCGACGCCAGGACCTGCTCCATGAAACGGACTCCCTTGGTTCGGCCGATTGGCGGCACGCTTCTTGTGATCTTGCTGCGGATCGGCCAACACTGGAAACGGCGGGCTGGGCCATGCTTGCGCAAGACCGGAGGTCGGCAAAATATATCACCAAAGAAACGACAAATGACCCCAGGCGGCGAATGCCGGCAGCCTTATTTTCGCGGCCCGCGGCCGGGAATTGAGGAAGATCAAACAAGCCTTCGTTTGTGTCCGCGCGGCTTGATTTTTGAGCGAGCGCAAGCAGGTGCGATCCTTGCCGATCCTCGCTGACAATGCACGCCGCATCTTGTCTATTTGCAGAGTCAACATGAGCCAGGGCATGACAGAAATCGAACAGCAGCAACGCCTGCGCCGCATGCGCACCCTTGCCACCGGCTTGCTGCTGGCGATGGCGATCCTGTTCCTCGTTTCGCATCTTTTGGTCGGACGCTATCCCTGGCTGAATCATGTGGGCGCCTTTGCCGAGGCCGCCATGGTCGGTGCGCTGGCCGACTGGTTCGCGGTCACGGCCCTGTTCCGCCATCCGCTGGGCTTGCCGATTCCGCATACCGCCATCATTCCGCGCAACAAGGACCGCATCGGCAGCAGCGTCGCCAATTTCCTGGAACACAACTTCATGACGCGGGAAGTCCTGTTCGACGAATTGCAGGCCTTCGACTTCGCCGGCGCCAGCGCCCACTGGCTGGCCCAGCCGGGCAGCAGCCGCGCGGTCGCCAATGAGCTGGTGTCCGGCATTCCGACGCTGATCCGCATGTTCGAAGACCAGGACGTGATTCGCCTGATCGAAAACATGGCTTCGCGCGCCTTGAACCAGGTGCAGCTGGCGCCGCTGCTGGGCGAGATCGTGTCGGTGCTGATTGCCGACCAGCGCCACCAGCAATTATTCGATCGCATGCTGGACCTGGCCCAGCGTACGCTGGAAGACAACCGCGACACCATCCGCCAGAAAATCCATGAGAAAAGTCCGGCCTGGCTGCCCCGTTTTGTCGATGAAAAGCTGTTCGAGAAACTGCTGCGCGAAAGCACCACCCTGATCGAGGAGATGCGCGCGCCCAACAGTTCGTGGCGCACCCAATTCCAGCAGGCGGCCCAGGACATGGTGGACGGCTTGCGCCACGATCCGGCCTGGGAGGCGCGCATCAAGTCGCATGTCGGCGCCACCCTGAACCATCCCTTGTTCCGCAGCTATGCCGAGCAGTTCTGGCAGATGGCGCGCCAGCGCCTGATGCAGGAAGGCGAAAGCCCCGATTCGCCGCTGGCGCAGCGCATCGAGCGGGCGCTGCTGGCGCTGGCGGCCGGACTGCAGCAAGACCCGGCGGTGCAGAACAAGCTCAATGCCTGGGTGCGCGCCTTCGCCGCCGACGCCATTGCCGCGCGCCGCCATGCCATCGCCAGCCTGGTGCGGCGGGTGATCGAAAAATGGGACGCCGATACCGTCGCCCGCAAGTTCGAACTGTACGTGGGGCGCGACCTGCAATACATCCGCATCAACGGCACCCTGGTCGGCGGATTGGTGGGGCTGGGCCTGCATCTGCTGTCGCTGGCCCTATAATCGCGCTTGGCCGCCGCCCCCTGGCGGTAGTCACCATTCAGGCAGCGCCT
Source organism: Pseudomonadota bacterium (assembly GCA_023392035.1). Classification (GTDB taxonomy): domain Bacteria; phylum Pseudomonadota; class Gammaproteobacteria; order Burkholderiales; family Burkholderiaceae_D; genus Lacisediminimonas. The sequence goes on from JAEVZY010000136.1 coordinate 9,520, forward strand.
CCCA
>JAEVZY010000212.1 GCA_023392035.1 Pseudomonadota bacterium
GATCTACATGGGCGAGGACGATCCGCCTGAGCTGCCCAAATTCCCCTGGATCGATCTGCCCAAGAACCGGCGCATGGCTTCGGTCTGGCTGCAGGAATCGAACTGGTTCCAGGGCGCCGAGGGCGAAATCGACAGCTCGCACGTCTCGATCCTGCACAAGGGCAAGGACCAGTATGAAGTGGCGACCTATGTGCACCAGAAATACACCTTCCTCGATCCCACGCCCACGCTGTACACGCATGATTCCCCGGCCGGCTTCTTCTCGATTGCGCGCCGCAAGGCGGAAGACCTGGGCCAGCATTACTGGCGCCTGACGCAATGGATGATGCCGATGTTTTCGCAGGTGCCCAGCGCCATCTGGCCCGTGTCCGGCCGCGCCTGGGTGCCGATCGATGACGAGAACACCTACACCTGGGACTTCACCTTCGACATGAAGCGCGAGATCCCGCCCGACTTCGTGCGCACCGCCATCGACGGCAAGCTGTTCCCGCCGGCCATGGACTTGAAGACCCATCGCCTGAACACCGGCTACACCATCGAGACCTGGATTCCGCGCCGCAATCGCGACAACGATTACCTGATCGACCGCCGCACCCAGGCCGAAGAGGGCGAGACCTCCGGCATCTATGGCGTCAACGACCAGGACCGCGCCATGCAGGAAGGCATGGGCCGCATCGTCGACCGCTCGCAGGAAAAACTGGTGGCGGCCGACCTTACCGTGGTCACCGCCCGCCGCAAGATACTGGATGTGCTGCGCTCGCCGGAAAGCCTGGCGGCATTCCGGCGCCTGGTGGAAGACGGTTCGGTCTTCCGTTACGAGCCGGTGGACGCCATCCACGATACGGATGACGTCAATGTTTTCCTCGACAAGCACGGTCTGCTATGAGCGCAGCGCCCATGGTGCGCATCGCCGCGCCGCGCTCCAGCATCAAGGTGCTGGGGCTGGACACGGCCGTATATCGCCAGCAAGGCCGGGGTCCGACCCTGGTGCTGATGCACGGCTCTTCGCCCGGCGCCTGCAGCGAGCTGAACTGGTTCCGCAATTTCGACGCCCTGGCCGCCATGGGGCGCGATGTGCTGGCCTTCGACCAGGCCGGCTTCGGCCATAGCCAAGCGCCGGCCGACCACTCGATTGAATTCCGCTACCGACATGCGCTCGGCGTGCTGCAGGAAAGCGGCGTGCGCGATTGCGTATTGGTCGGCAATTCCATGGGCGGCCTGCTGGCGGTGCTGCTGCAGCAGCGCGTGCCGCCCGAGCAATTGCGCGTGCGCGGCCTGGTGCTGGCGGCGCAATTCCCGCACTTCGAAATTCCTGCTGCCGTGCGCGAAGCCATGCAAAAGCACATGGCGCGCCTGGCCGGGGTCGCGCCCGATCTGGAAAGCGTGCGCCGCCTCACCTCCAACACCCTGGCCGACCACCGCAATCTCACTGAAGACTTGTTGCAGCTGCGCCTGGCGATGCTGGAGCGTACGTTCGAAGCGCACCAGGCGCGCGGCCGCGCCGGCACCGCTTTCGACAGCGCCGCCGTGCGCGCGCAAAAAGTGGACTGCCCCAGCCTGATCGTCTGGGGCATGAACGACAACAGCCTGCCGATGGCGATCGGCGAAGAAGCCATGCAGCACTTCAGCCATGCGCAATTCCTGTTCCTGCCGCGGTGCGGGCACTGGCCGCAAACGGAATATGCGGCGCTCTTCAATCGCATGCTGCATGGCTTTGTCGACGACTTGATGGCTTCGAGCTGATGGCCTCAGCCCCTTCTCTCTAAATCTGCAGGAGTGAACATGAAAGTGCGTTTCGGTATTTGCGGCCTGGGCTTTGCCGGCTCGGTCTTGATGGGACCGGATTTGAAGGCGCATCCGGATGTGGAAGTGGTGGGCGCCTGCGACCCCAACGGCGAAGTGCGCGAGCGTTTCGGCAGCGAACAGAAAGTGCCGACCTACGCCAACCTCACCGACCTGTTGCGCGAAGCGAAACCGGATGCGGTCTACATCGCCTCGCCCCATCAATTCCATGCCGAGAACGTGATCGAAGCCGCCTGCCGCGGCGTGCACGTGATCGTGGAAAAGCCGCTCACCATCAGCCTGGAAGATGCCGAGCGCATGGCCGAAGCGGTGGAGAAAGCCGGCATCCATCTGGTGGTCGGTCCTTCGCGCGGCAACGATCCGGTGGTGCGCGCCATGCGCGACATCGTGCTCTCGGGCGAAGTCGGCAAGGTGGCGATGGTGAACGTGTTCGACTACACCGACTTCCTGTATCGCCCGCGCCGGCCGGAAGAGCTGGATACCTCCAAGGGCGGCGGCATCATGTTCAACCAGTTGCCGCATGCGATCGATACCGTCAAGGCCATCTCCAACGAAAAGATCGTCGCCGTGCGCGCGGTCGCCGGCCGGCTGGATCCCAAGCGTCCCACCGAAGGCCATTGCTCGGCTTTCCTCACGCTCTCCAATGGTGTGTCGGCCAATATCGTCTACAGCGGCTACGACCACTTCGACAGCGACGAACTGCAATTCTGGATCGGCGAAGTCGGCAATCCCAAGACCCCCAACCATGGCGGCTCGCGCAAGGTCTTGCGCGAACTGCAGGGCAGCGAGCGCGACCTGCGCATTGCCCGCTACGGCTATGGCGGCCCGGTGTCGCAAGGCTTGGCGGCCGCGCAATCCAAGCGCAAGCAGTCGCACTTCGGCGTGATTCTCGCCACTTGCGAACATGCCGACCTGCGGCCCTCGCCGGACGGCGTGCTGGTGTACGGCGACGAAGGCTTGCGCGAAGTGCAGTGCGCGCCGACGCGCGGCGGCAACCGTCTGTCCGACACCACGATTGAAGAACTGGTGGATGCGATCCGGGGCCGCGCGCCGGTCCTGCGCGATGTGCGCTGGGGCATGGATACGGTCAAGGTCTGCCTGGCCATGCTGGAATCGAGCCGAACCGGGCAACAGATCACCCTTTGAATACCTCCTTAAAGGCATAGCCCGTGTACCTCAATATCCAAGGACTGTCCAAGCGTTACGAAGGCCACGGCGGCGGCAGTCATCTGGCGCTGGACGATGTCAGCTTCGGCATCGAGCGCGGCACCTTCCTCACCCTGCTCGGGCCCAGCGGCTGCGGCAAATCCACCCTGCTCAGCATGCTGGCCGGGCTGGACCAACCCAGCGGCGGCCGCATCGAAATGGGCGGCCGGGTGGTGTACGACAGCAGCAAGAAGACTTTCCTGGAAGCGGCCGAGCGCAATATCTCCATGGTGTTCCAGAGCTATGCGATCTGGCCGCACATGAGCGTGCGCGAGAACGTCGATTTTCCGCTGCGCTATGGCGTCAACGGCCGCAAGATGGCCAGCGCCGAGCGCGAGCGCATCGTCGGCCACGCGCTGGAGAAAGTGCGGCTGACGCAGTTTGCCGACCGGCCCGCGCCCCTGCTTTCCGGCGGCCAGCAACAGCGGGTATCGCTGGCGCGCGCCCTGGCGCAGCGGCCGGCGGTGCTGCTGCTGGATGAACCGCTGTCCAACCTGGACGCCCATCTGCGCGAAAACATGCAGAAGGAAATCCGCTCCATCGTCACCGAGGAAGGCATCACCGCCGTCTACGTCACCCACGACCAGAAGGAAGCCTTGTCGATGTCGGACATGATCGTGGTGCTGAAGGAAGGGTGCATCCAGCAGATCGGCACGCCGATGGAAATCTACTACCGGCCGAAGAACCGCTTCGTGGCCGAGTTCATGGGTTCGCCCAACATGATCGATGCCGAAGTGCGCCAGATCGACCCCCAGCGCAATCTGGTGCTGGCCGACAGCGAACTCGGTCCCCTGTGCCTGCAGCATATCGATTGCGGCGAAACGCTCGCCCCCGGCAAACGCCTGAACGTGGTGCTGAAGCAGGAAGACCTGCGCATCGTCGCCCCCGGCGAAACGCCGCCGGCACACAACTGCTTCTCGCTGCCGCTGGTGCGCCAGGTGTTCCTGGGCGACCGCCTGGAAGTGCTGTGCCAGCTGCGCGACAAGCTGATCTCGATCTATACCAGCGCGCGCCACTGGCAGGACGGCGAACGGGTCAGCTTTGCCTGCTGCCCCAGCCAGTTGCACTACTTCCCGGCCGTATCATGACCCTGATACTTACCCTGTCGGTGCTGCTGGTGCTGGCGCTGACCGTGTTTCCGATCCTGGTGCTGTTCATCACCAGCGTGCGGCCGCGCGGCAGCTACGGTTTCGATTCCAGTCCCTTCACCCTGTCCAACTACGTCGACCTGCTGCAGCAGAAGGAAGTGCTGGACCTGGTCTCCAACACCCTGGTCTATGTCTCGGGCACCATCTTCTTCGGCGTGCTGCTGGCCGGCTTCTGGGCCTGGGTTACCGAGCGTACCGACTTCCGCTTCAAGGTCACGGTGCGGGTGCTGATGCTCCTGACCTTTGCCCTGCCGTCGCTGGTGCAGGGCCTGGGCTGGACCCTGCTGCTGAATCCCAACAATGGCCTGATCAACCTCTGGACGCGCGAGCTGTTCGGGCTGGCCGATGGCAGCGGTCCGTTCAACATCTACAGCATGGGCTTGATGGTGTTCGTCAGCAGCCTGCTGTTGACGCCGCCGGTGTATGTGATGCTGGCCGGCGTGATCCGCCACCTGGACTACAAGCTGGAGTTTCCCGCCGTGCTGGCCGGCGTGCCGCCGCGCGTGATCTTCGGCCGCATCCTGGTGCCTATCCTGTTGCCCGGTCTGTTGTCGGTGCTGATCTACACCATCATGCTGATGATCCAGGTGTTCGACATTCCTTTGTCGATCGGCCTGACTGCCGGCATCCAGGTGTTCAGCACGCGCATCTACCTGCTCAGCTCTTCCGACATGGGCGCGCCCAACTACAACCTGGCTGCCGCCTGGGGCGTGATCCTGGTGGTGGGCGCGGTGCTGCTGGTGACCCTGTACCGGCGCCTGACGCGCCTGTCGGAGCGCTTTGCCGTCATCTCCGGCAAGAACTACTCGCTGGTGCGCACGCGGCTGGGCAAGCGGCGCTATGCGGTGTACGGCTTCGGCGCGCTGTTCTTCCTGCTGGCGCTGGCGCCCAGCATGATCCTGGCCTGGACCAGCCTGCTGCCTTTCTATGACGCGCCTTCGTTCGAAGCGCTGCAGCACGTGTCGCTGAAGAATTACGTCGACCTGTTCCAGTCGTCGATGTTTCGCCGCGGGCTGTTGAACACCACCATCATGGTGCTGGTCGGCGCCACGCTCACCATGCTGCTGTCCTTCGTGGTTTCGTACACGACCTTCCGGCCCATCGGCTTCCTGCGCAAGTTCATCGACACCCTGGCTTTCCTGCCGATCGGCATTCCGCAGATCGTGCTCGGGCTGGCAGTGCTGCTGCTGTATGTGCGCACGCCGCTGTATGGCACGGTGGCGGTGATCATCCTGGCGCAGATGAGCGTGAACATGGTGTTTGCCATCCGTTCGCTCTCGGCCGGACTGCTGCAGGTGGACCGCAATATCGAGCGCGCCGCCGAGATCAGCGGCGTCTCGCGCCTGAACATCATGGGCCGCATCATGGCGCCCATCATCAAGACCCAGTTCTTCAATGCCTGGCTGCTGGTGTTCGCCTACGCCGTGCGCGACATCGGCGTGCCGCTGATCTTCCTGACTTCGGAAACCGTGGTGCTGGGTTCGGCGCTCTGGCTCTTGTGGGGCTATCCCAATGTGCCGGGCGCGGCCGCCTTGTCGGTGCTGTTGATCGTGTTCCTGGCGATCTTCATCACCCCCTTGCAGATCTATGTTTCGCGTCTGACCGACCGCGCATCGGTATGACTGGAACTCATGCGAAAACGGCGAATAAATCGTTAGTGAAAGCGCAGGCAGCACAGCATGATGGACTTGAACCCCAACCAAAGGACATACCGATGAAAAGCGACACCATGCAGCAAGGCCGCAATCTCCACCGGCCCTCCCGACTGTTCGCCCGCGCCACCATGGCCTTGGCATTCGCCGCCAGCGCGCTGGGCGTTCTGCCCGCCGCGCAGGCCGCAGACGATCCGCAGATCATTGCCAAGGCCAGGGAAGAAGCCGGCAACGGCAAGTTCCTGATCATGGTCAGCTCGCCCAAGGGCGAGAAAGAGCAGAAGGCGGTGATGGAAGCCTTCCAGAAGCGCTTCAATTTGAAGCTGGACTGGGAATGGCTGCCGCTGACCTCCGGCGTCTCCGGCCCGCGCGTGGTGGAGCAGGCCAAATCCAACGTGCGCCTGCCGAGCGCCATCGGCGGCTATCCCTACACCCTGTACGAGTCCTGGATCGTGAAGAACGGCCTGGATGAAAAAGTCGACTGGGTGAAAGAGTTCGGCGGCATGTTCCCGGACATCAAGACCGCTGCCGCCGACACCGTGCTGCCGCGCTATCACAACCGCCTCTTGCGCCAGTGGGACGTGCACTACGTGCTGGTCTACAACACCAAGTCGGTGAAGAAGGCCGACCTGCCCACCAGCATCGAGCAATTCGCCGATCCCAAGTGGAAGGGCCGCTTCGGCATGTCCAACGTGAATGCCAGCCCGATGGAATTCCTGGCGCTGGATATCGGTGTCGATGGCCTGACCGACCTCACCAAGAAGCTGGTGGCCAACCAGCCGCGCTTCAAGGCCGGCCCGCCGGCGGTGGTGGGCGCGGTGGCTTCGGGCGAAATCCCGGTGGCGCTGTGCGGCTATACGGCGCTGGCCGAATCCTTGAAAGCCAAGGGTGCGCCGATCGATTGGGTGGTGCTGGACCGCCTGCCGCTGCAACCGCTGCTGGACTTCATGTTGAAGGGTGCGCCGCAACCGAACCTGGGCAAGCTGTTCCTGGCCTGGCTGGTGACCGAGGGCCGCACGGTGCAGGAAAAGGAAGAGTACCTCTCGCTCTATTCCAATCCGAATTCGCCCACCACCCAGGCGGTGAAGAAACAGAATCCGAAGGCGCGCGTGGTTGAAGTGCGCACCGACAAGGACATGGAAACCACCCTCGCCGCCGAGAAGGCCGTGATGTCGGTGATCTCCGGCGCGGCCGGCAAATAAGCAGAAAAACTCACGCAACAAGGGACAGGCGGATGGACGAGCGCGGCATGGATGCAGGCGAAGCGACAATGGCGGCAGCGGCCGATGGCATGGTGGTGCAGTCCACGCCATCGAGCCAGGAGGCGCGCGCCATCCACCTGGCCCATTTGACCCTGTTGCACGTGGCGCCGCCGCAGTTCGTCAGCGTGGCGGCCGAAACCGGCTACGACGGCGTCTCGCTGCACCTGACGCCGCCGCGCCTGTCCGATCCGGGCGCGGTGTCCTATCCCATGCTGGGCAATGGCAGCGTGATGATGCGCGAGACCCTGGCGCGCCTGGCCGACAGCAACCTGAAAGTGCACGACATCCAGGCCGTGCGCCTGAAGCCGGAAACCCGGCTGCGCGATTACCTGCCGATGCTGGAAGCCGGCAGCCGCCTGAACGCCAGCTATGTGATTGCCGTCAGCGACGACAGCGACGAACAGCGCAATGCCGAGCGCCTGGCCGAGCTGGGCATGATGGCGGCCTCCTTCGGCATGAAAGTGTCGCTGGAATTCATGGCCTATTCCGGCATCCGCGATATCGGCGCCGCCAATCGCGTGATCGAACTGTCCGCCAGCCCGCACGTGGTAATCCTGCTGGACGCGCTGCACCTGGCGCGTTCCGGCGGCAGCGCCGGCGACGTGATGGCGATCGACCGCTGCCGCATTCCCTATCTGCAGCTGTGCGACGGCCCCACCGAGGCGCTGGACGAGGCGCATGGCGGCCTGCGCTGGGAAGCGCGGCGCGAACGCATGATTCCCGGCTGGGGACGCCTGAACCTGCATGAATTGCTGGCCATGCTGCCGCCGGAAATGCCGATTTCGGTGGAAGTCCCTTCCGATTCCTTGCACCAGGTCTTTCACGACCAGCAGATCGCCCGCATGGCGCTCGATGCCACCCGCAACCTGTGCAACCAGGTGATGGTGGCGCGCGCCCGGCGCGGCGAATAGACACCAGGAGACAAGATGCAAACCGCGATGCAGAAACAAGAGAGCGCCGCCGCCACGCCTTGCTGGCAGCCGCGGCGCCTGGGCCACGCCAACCTGTTCGTCGGCAATTACGAGCGCGCCTTCGAGTTCTACCACCAGGTGGCGGGATTCGAAGAGGTGTATCGCCAGCCGGATGTGCCGGCCAGCTTCATCAGCAATGGCAACACCTATCACGACTTCGGCCTGACCGACATCTCCAGCAAGTACGCGCCCACCGGCCAGAAGCCGGGCCTGTTCCACCTCGCCTTCGAAGTGGAAACCGAGGTCGACCTGGTGGCGGGTTACCGCAAGGCGCTGGAAGAGGGGCACAAATTCGCCTTCTGCCAGAACCACGACGTGGCCCATTCGCTCTACATGAGCGACCCGGAAGGCAATATGGTCGAGGTGTATGCCGACGTCTTCGAAGACTGGCGCACCGCGCGCAACGGCGTCATCTCCGGCAAGAAGCCGGAATGGATTCCGGGCGTCTCCACGGTGCCGGTGGCCGAGCCCAAGTATCCGAAGAATCCGCCGCTGCGCCAGGTGGCAAGCTCGGTGTTTCGCGCGCGCCGTGTGACGCATTGCGCGCTGGTGGTGCAAGACCTGCAGGGCATGACGGATTGGTACACGCGCTACCTGGGCCTGCAGGTGTTCGCCAGCGGCGCCGATTACGCGCTCCTGTCCGGCACCGCCAGCCAGTGCGTGATTTCGCTGTATCGCGCCAAGGACTTGCCGCGTGGCTTTCACCACGTGGGCATGGAAGTGGGCAGCGAAGCCGATCTGTCGCGCGCGCTTGAACTCCTGCCCCAGGCCGGCGTGCAGCTGGACAGCCAGATCGACCATCCGGCGCGGCGCGCCGTGACCGTGTTCGATCCGGACGGCATCCGCCTGCAGTTCTTTGTCGATCGCGACTGGCAAGCCGGCCGCCTCTCCGGGCTGGCGCTGGACCAGGCCCTGGCCCTTCTGTGACGAGCGTGACGCATGGCTGATTTCGGATTGCACGGCAAGGTTGCCATCGTCACCGGCGCCGGGCGCGGCATCGGGCGCGCGGAAGCGCTGGCCCTGGCGGCCGAAGGCGCGCTGGTGGTGGTCAACAGCCACACGGAAGAGAACACCCAGGCCACGGTGGAGGCGATTCGCGCCGCCGGCGGCATGGCCAGCGGCGTGGCCGGAGATGTGGCCGACGATGCGCTGGTGCGCGAAGTGATCGCGCAAACGCTGGCGCGTCATGGGCGGCTCGACATCCTGGTCAACAATGCCGGCGCCGGCGCGCAGTACATGAACCAGCGCCTGGAAGAGATGAGCCTGGAAAGCTGGGACCGCATTCTCGATACGCACTTGCGCGCCACCTTCCTGTTCTGCAAATACGCGCTGCCGCACCTGCGCGCGCGCGGCTGGGGCCGCATCGTCAACACCTCGTCCATGCATGCCCTGGGCGGCGGGCGCGAGGGCATCGTCAACTACACCGCCTCCAAGGCCGGGGTGGAAGGCCTGACGCGCAACCTGGCCAAGGAAGTCGGGCGGCACGGCATCACGGTCAACGCGATTGCGCCCGGCTTCATCGAAACCGAATTCTTCCGCAGCTATCCGGAAGCCTTCCTGAACCAGATCCGCGCCCAGAACCCGACCGGGCGCCTGGGCACGCCCGAGGACTGCGCGGCGCTGGTCTGCTTCCTGGCTTCCGAGGCGGCGGGTTTCATCAACGGCGCCATGATTCCCATCGATGGTGGGCGCCGCGAATATGCCTTGCAGGCGGTGGGACAGGCTGCAAAGTGATCATCAACAGGGGACATCAATGAAGAATGCGGACCTGCGTATTGCCATCGCGGGCTTGGGCGCCATCGGGCGCGAGTTGGCGCAAACGCTGGACGGCGGCGGCTTGCCGGGTTGCCGGCTGGTGGCGGTGAGTGCGCGTGACCAAGCCAAGGCGCATGCCTTTTTGCGGGAATTGCAGGGCGAAGTGAAACTGCTGGCGCTGGCCGACCTGGCCGAGGTGGCCGACATCGTGGTCGAATGCGCGCCGGCCCAGCTCTTGCCGGAAATATTGAAACCGGTGATCGCTGCCGGCAAGAAAGCGGTGGTGCTGTCCGTGGGTGCGCTGCTGGAGCACATGGATTTGATTGAAAAAGCGCGCGCCACCGGCGCCCAAATCATGGTGCCCACCGGCGCCCTGATCGGCCTGGACGCGGTGACCGCCGCCGCCGAAGGCAAGATCCATTCGGTGAAGATGGTGACGCGCAAGCCGCCGCGCGGCCTGCAGGGCGCGCCCCTGCTGGAAGAGCAGGAGATCGACATCAGCAACCTGGCCGAGCCGCTTTTGCTGTACGACGGCAGCGCGCGCAACGCGGCCAAGGATTTTCCGGCCAACCTGAATGTGGCGATTGCACTCTCGCTGGCCGGCCTGGGACCGGATCAGACCAAGCTGCAGGTATGGGCCGATCCAGGCGTGGTGCGCAACACCCACACGATTGAAGTCGATGCCGATTCGGCCTCCTTCAGCATGACCATCCAGAACATCCCTTCGGAAAATCCCAAGACCGGCCGCATCACCGCCAAGAGCGTGATTGCGCTCTTGCGCAAGCTGCGCGCGCCGCTGCGGGTGGGAACCTGAAGCGCGGACCTGAAGCACGGACCCAACGAGAAACGAGACAAGGAAACGAGCAATGAACGCCCCCGAACCCTTCAAGCGCGACGAGATCGACCGCGACCAAATCCGCCAGCGCTACCTGGCTGTGGACACCGCCAACGTGGCCGACGTGCTGGACAACCTGGGCCTGCTGGACCAGGGCCTGGCGCCGGAATTCGCGCCCTATCCGGCCAATGCCGGCAAGCTGGCCGGCTGGGCCTACACCATCCGCGGCCAGATGACGCCCTATGCCATGGGCGGCGACGCCGACAAGATGAAGGCTTGCCAGGGCTTGTCGGCCGGCGAGGTGAGCGTGTGGAGCGGCGACGGCGAGGGCATCTGCTATTTCGGCGAGCTGATCGCCATCGGCATGAAAGAGCGCGGCTGCGTCGGCTCGCTGATCGATGGCGGCATTCGCGACATCCGCTGGATCGGCGAACAGGATTTCACGGTCTATGCGCGCTACCGCACCCCGGTGCAATCCATCGGCCGCTGGAAAGTCACCGCCTGCCAGGTGCCGGTGTTCCTGCGCGGCGCCACCACCAGCTGGGTCAAGGTGACGCCGGGCGACTTCATCCTGGCCGATGAAGATGGCGCCATCGTGATTCCGGCTTCGCATGTGATGCAGGTCCTGCTGGAGGCGGAGCGCCTGACCGAAATCGAAAAGCAGATCCGCATCGAGTTGAAGAATGGCCTGACCCTGGCGCAAGCGCTGGAAAAATTCGGCCACGTCTGAGGCGCCATGGCTGACGCTTTGCTGTCCTTGCGCCTGGCGAGCAAGCGCGAGATCGCGCGCGATGTCGTGCTGCTCGAGCTGCGCGATCCCCAGGACCGGCCCTTGCCGCCCTGGAGCCCGGGCGCGCATGTGGACCTGCATCTGCCGGGCGGCCTGCTGCGGCAATACTCGCTGGCCGGCGACTGCGACGACGCCAGCCATTGGCTGCTGGCGGTGCTGAAGGAGCCGGCTTCGCGCGGCGGCTCGCGCGCGGTGCATGAAGCGCTGCAGGAAGGCGATTTGATTCAGGTCGGCCTGCCGCGCAACCAGTTCGCGCTGCACGGCCAGGCGCATGGCGCGCTGCTTTTGGCCGGCGGCATCGGCATCACGCCCATCCTCGCCATGGCGCGCAGCCTGTTGCGCCAGCAGGCCCCGTTTCATCTGCACTATTGCGGCCGCACGCGCGGCGGCATGGCCTTTCTGGATGAACTGGAAAGCGGCAAGCTGGCGACCAAGACCAGCGTGCACATCGATCTGCCGGGGCAGGGCAGCAGTCTCGATCTGCCCTCGGTGCTGGCGGCGCTGGACCCCGATGCGCACATCTATGTCTGCGGCCCGCGCGGCTTCATCGACTGGGTGCGCGACACGGCGCTGGCGGCCGGGCGCGATCCGGCCAGCCTGCACCAGGAATCGTTCAGCGCGGCTGCGCCGCCGGCCGACGCCGACAGCTTCGAAGTCCATCTGCAGCAAAGCGGACTGACCATCACCGTGAGCGGCGAAGAAAGCGTGCTGCACGCCCTGCAGCGCGCCGGCGTGCAGCTGCAAACCTCCTGCGAGCAGGGCATTTGCGGCACCTGCATGACCACCGTGCTCGAAGGCGAGCCGGTGCACCTGGACCTGTGCCTGTCGGAGGAAGAACGCAACAGCGGCAAGCTGTTCCTGCCCTGCTGTTCGCGCGCCAAGGGCAGGCTGGTGCTGGATCTCTAGGCTCAGGTCGCGCAAAAGCGCACGAAGCCATCCATGAATTGGCGCAGTTGCTCGCGGATGCGATCGTCCGTCAGTTCGCCCGCCTCATTGAATACCGAGCCGGCGCGCGAGACCATCAGGCGCCCGCCCGCCCATTGGCGCGTCCCCAGGGTTTTCAGCACCGGCAGCCAGGCGTCCTGCGACAGGATGGTGCCAAAGCCGCCCGGCGAAGCGCCGATCACCGCCACCCGCCTATCGGTAAAGATGCGCGCGATATCGGCCGGCGGTCGCGACAGCCAGTCGATCGCATTCTTGAATACGCCCGGAATGCCGTTGTTGTATTCCGGCGTCACCAGCAGCACACCGTCGGCGGCGATGATGCGCTGCTTCAAGTCGTTGACCTCGCGCGGAATGCCCTGGTTGGCTTCGACGTCGCCGTCATACAGCGGGATGCCCTTGATGGTGGCGATATCCAGGGTGGCGCCGGCCGGCATCACTTGTGCCGCTGCCCGCAACAATGCCGAGTTGTACGAACCGGCACGCAAGCTGCCGGACACGCCTACGATGACTGTCATGTGACCTCCAGATTGAAAATGAGGGCTGCATCCCCATCTTGGATGTTTCCTCAATGTGGCACGCAAGGACAATACCATGCTGCAAATTCGCAAAGCTGACGAACGCGGACTGGCCGACCATGGCTGGCTGAAATCGCGCCATTCCTTTTCTTTTGCCGAATATCACGATCCCGAGCACATGGGTTTCGGACCCCTGCGCGTGATCAACGAAGACCGGGTTGCGCCCGGGCGCGGTTTCGGCACGCACGGCCATCGCGACATGGAAATCATTTCCTATGTGCTCGAAGGCAGCCTGGCGCACAAGGACAGCATGGGCAACGGGTCTTCCTTGCGCTATGGCGATGTGCAACGCATGAGCGCCGGCACCGGCGTGATGCACAGCGAGTACAACCCCTCGGCCGACGAGGCGGCGCATTTCCTGCAGATCTGGATCATGCCCGAGGCGGGCGGCATCAAACCCGGCTACGAGGAGAAGCACTTCGACGCCGATTCCAAGCGCGGCCGCTTGCGCCTGATTGCATCCCGGGATGGCCGCGAAGGCTCGGTGCTGATCCACCAGGACGCCAGCCTGTACGCTTCCATCCTGGACGGCGGGCAAAGCCTGACGCATGCGCTGGCGCCGGGCCGGCTGGCCTATGTGCATCTGATCCGCGGTGCGCTCAAGGTGAATGGCGTGGAACTGGCCGGCGGCGATGCGCTCAAGATAAGCGGGGAACAGTCGGTGCGGCTGGAAGAGGGCCAGGATGCCGAACTGCTGCTGTTCGACTTGCCACGTTGAATGCATGGAGGTGCCCGCATGAGCGCACACCAATACCGGGTCACGCTGGAATACCTTGGCGGCAATCAAGCCGGGCCGGAGCTGCACAAGCCGATCCATTTCGAGATCGGCAATCAGGATGACCTGTTCCAGATCATCGGCTATGTGCGCGACTCCGGCCTGCTGGAAAAGGAAAACGATGCGGCCGCCTTGGCCCTGGGCATGAAGCTGTTCGCCGAAGTGGCGCTTGCCAACCGTGGCGACGAGCTGTTCGAAGAGATCGCCGACGACTTCCAGCAGTACATCGGCAAGTTCAGGAAGCGCGTCAAGATGGCGCTGGAACAGCAGGCCAAGGCGCAAGGCAAGGACGTTCCATGGGAGCCTGAAATCGACTGAGGGCGGGCGCATCCCGCCAAGCTCTGGCATCATCTGCGGCGCCCGCCATCCTCACAGGACGCCAATTGAAAACGCTGGTTCTGGTCTTGCTGTTTCACTCCCTGGGTCAAATCTGTGCCGCCATGCTGGCCTTGCCGGTGCCGGGCACCGTCATCGGGCTGATCGGGCTCCTGGCCTGGCTGCTGCTGGCCACGCCGCCGCAAGCGGCCGATGCGCATGAAGAACGCGCCGCGCCTTTCCTGAAACACCTGGGCCTGCTCTTCATCCCCGGCGCGGTCGGCATCCTGGTGCACTTGCAGCGCCTGGCCGATGAAGCCTGGGGCCTGGCGGCGACCATCAGCGCCAGCGCCGTGCTGTGCATCCTCGGCACCGCGCTGGCGCTGCGCGCCGTGACGCAGTTGGCGAAGCGGCGCGACGCGACAGGCGATGTGATGCAATGAACGGCCTCAATCCCGCCGCCGGCGCGCTGGATGCGCTGTTCAACTTCAAATGGCACTGGATCCTGCTGACGCTGCTGGTCTACAGCGCCTCGCTCTGGGTCATGGGGCGCAGCCGCAAGCTGCAGTGGCTCAATCCGCTGTTGATCGCGATTGCCGGCATGGTCCTGATCCTGCTGGCGGCCGGCATTCCGTATGCGACCTATTTCAAGGGCGCGCAATTGATCCACGAATTGCTGGGGCCGGCCACGGTGGCGCTGGCCTTTCCGCTGGCGCGCCAGTTGCGCGGCATGCGGGGCCGCATCGGCGGCTTCGCGCTGGCGGCCGGCATCGGCAGCGCGGCATCGATTCTCACCGTCTGGCTGCTGGCGCCGCGGCTGGGCGTGGGCGCCGATGCGCTGGTGCCCCTCTCCGTGAAATCGGTGACGATGCCGATCGCGCTCACCATCACCGAAGCCGCGGGCGCGCCGGTTTCGCTGGCGGCCACCTTCGTCATGCTGACCGGCCTGCTGGGATCGCTGCTGGCGCAGCCGCTGCTGCGCTGGATCGGCGCGGCCGACGCCCGCGTGCTGGGTTTTGCGCTCGGTGTCTGCGCCCATGGCATCGGCGCCGCGCGCGGCTTCCAGCTGGATGAACGCACCGGCGCCTGGGCCGTGCTGGGCATGGGCATGGCCGGCATCCTGACTTCGGTGGCGCTGCCGGTGGCCCTGAAGCTGTTGAGCCTCGCATAAGAGGCGCTCGAGCGCCGGTTTCCCTGCCTGCGGCCTGCTGCCGCGCGGGGGCCCCGGGGGGGGGGGGGGCCGG
>JAEVZY010000213.1 GCA_023392035.1 Pseudomonadota bacterium
AGTTCAGGCAGCAGCACCAGCCCGGGCAGCAACGTGAATTGCCCGCCGGGCAGCGCCGGCAGCAGCTCGATGGGTAGCGGCTCGATGGGCGGCTCGATGGGCAGCGGCTCCAGCAGCATGCCCTCCAGCCCCTCCAGCTCCGGCAGCATGGGCGGCGGTTCTTCCATGGGCGGCAGCTCATCCATGGGTGGCAGCTCTTCCATGGGTGGCAGCTCCACCTCGCCCAGCCCGGCTGCGCCCGGCAGCAGCAGCGGTTCCATGGGCGGCACCTCGCGCTAAGCGGGATTTGTCCATCGCAGTGCAATACGGGGTCGGCCCTTGGGCCGGCCCTTTTCACATGCCCGGTTCAGTCCGTCCCGCGCGGCTGAACCTTGTTTGCATCCCCTGCTCATACGTTTAATTGACCTGAGGGCACGCCTATGAATCTTCTGATCACCGGACACCACGTGGAACTGACCCCTACCTTGCGGCAATACGTGGAAGAGAAAGTGGAGCGCGTGACGCGCCACTTCGATCACGTCATGGAGGTGGAGGTGATACTGGCACTGGAAGGCACCACCGAAAAAGAAAGACGGCAGCGCGCCGAAGTCAACCTGCGGGTGCCCGGCGACACCCTGCACGCGCAATGCTACGCCCAGGACCTGTACGCCGCCGTCGACATGGTGGTGGAAAAGCTGGATCGCCAGATGGATCGCTACAAGGCCAAGCTGCGCGACCACAACAACCTGGCCGCCAAGCATATCCAGCCCAGCGCCTGAGCGGTGGGCCGCAGTCGCCAGGCCCGGCCAAGGAGCCTGGGCGGCAGAAGGCGGCTGCAGCCGCCGTCCTTGTGTGCCGGGCAGGCTCCTACAGCTGGGCCGGCTCGGACTTTGGAATCTCCACCACCCGGAACGGTGGCCGCTCGGGCCAGGTGCGCTGCAGGAGCGGCTTGGCGACGTTGTAGACCGGCAGATTATTGACCGTCCTGCCGTCGGTCGCGCCGCGATGCGCATGACCGTGGAAGACCGCCGACACCGGATAGCGGATCAGCGGGTCTTCCAGGCGGCTGCTGCCGAGGAAGGCATAGATTTCCAACGGCTCCCCTTCCACCGTGGCTTGGATCGGCGAATAGTGCATCACCGCCACCCGCTGGGTGGTGCGCAGCTTGGCCAGGGCCGATTCCAGCTTCAGCGCTTCGCTCAGGGCTTCGTTGACGAATTGCTTGATCACGCCCTCGCCCCAGGGCCCCAGCGCGCGCCGGCCGAAGCCGCCGGCAAAGCCTTTTACCCCGGCGAAGCCGACATCGTGGATCACGCAGGCTTCGCCATCGAGCACGTGCACGCCGGCGTCGGACAGGATCTTGACCACCTGGTCGGCCTTGCCCGACTCGACATCGTGGTTGCCCAGTACCGCCACGGTCGGCAGGCGCGCCGGCGCCAGTTCTTCGGCCAGGATGTGCGCCTCTTCCGGCGTACCGTAGTCGGTCAGGTCGCCGCACAGCAGCAGCACATCGGCCGCCTGCGCCGCCTGCATGAACATCGAGCGCAATTCTCCGGCCGAGGATTTGTTGACATGCAGATCGCCCACCGCCGCCAGGCGCAAAACCTGTTTTTTCTGGACCACGTTCGCTCCTTCTCCAATATCCCGCTGCCCAGCAATGCAAAGCCCATACCCGCATGGGCACAAGACTTGCTGCGCAGTCAGCTGCAAACCGGGTGATGGCGCACCGCCTGTCCCGACACTCTCACGATGACATCGCAAGCGTGGAGACGGAACATGACTTCAGACGGCATTGATGATGAGGGCGGACGCACGCGGCATTTTTACCGTGCGGTACTGGAAATCCTGGAAGAAGCCGGCGTCGATTACATGGTCGGCGGCGCTTTTGCCTTTCATTACTACACGGGCATCCGGCGCGACACCAAGGACCTGGACCTGTTCGTGCGCCAGCAGGATTTCAACCGGGTGGCGCAAGCCCTGGCGCCGGCCGGCTACACCACCGAGCTGACCTATCCGCACTGGCTGGGCAAGATTCGCGACCACGGCGACCTGGTGGACGTCATCTTCAACTCGGGCAACGGCGTGGCGCGGGTGGACGAGGTCTGGTTCGAGCATGCGCACGAAGCGATCGTGATGGACCTGCCGGCCCGCATCTGCCCGGTGGAAGAAACCATCTGGTCCAAGGCTTTCATCCTGGAACGCGAGCGCTACGATGGCGCCGACATCGCCCACCTGCTGCATGCCTGCGCGCGCGACCTGAACTGGCCGCGTCTGCTGCAGCGTTTCGATCCGCATTGGCGAGTCTTGTTGTCGCACCTGGTGCTGTTCGGCTTCGTCTATCCGGCCGAGCGCGACCTGGTCCCCTTGTGGGTGATGCAAGACTTGCTGGGACGATTGCAGCAGGAATTGCAGGAGCCGGCGCCGCTGCCCTCGGTCTGTCGCGGCACCCTGCTCTCGCGCGAGCAATACCTGGTGGACATTGAAGAGCAGGGCTATGCCGATGCCAGGCTGGCGCCCTTCGGCAGCATGAGCCGGGAAGATGCGCGCTTGTGGACTGCGGCCATCCAGCGACGGGACGCCGAAAACTAAGTGTTGAGCGACCGCTCCATGGATCGGCTTGCCAGCCGATCCATGGCAGCGCTTCAGGCGCCGCCGGCGGCGGCCTTCACATCCGTGCTTGCCTGTGTCGGCGCCGCTTGCACAGCGCCCCCAAGCGCCTTCACCAGCAGCACCGACAGCAACATGCGCTGTCCCTGCAACTGGGCCGCCTGCCGTTCGGCATTGAGCAGCGCTTGCTGGGCCGTGATCACGTCCAGGTAGGTGGCGACACCGCCTTCGTAACGGGTGTTGGCCAGATCCAGCACCCGGCTGGCGCTGGCGATGGCGGCGCCGGCCTGGGTATGGGCCCGTTCCAGGGCGGCGCCGCCGATCAGGCCGTCTTCCACTTCCTGCATGGCGATCAGCACCGTTCTGCGGTAACTGGCGACGCTGGCCTCATAGCCGGCCTGCGCCGCCTGCTGGTTGGCGCGCAGGCGGCCGCCGTCGAAAATCGGCGCCGCCAGCGTGGCGCCCAGCGACCAGACGATGCTGGGCGCATTGAACAGGCTGGACAGGCTGCTGCTTTCATAACCGTAGCCGCCGCCCAGGATCAGGCTGGGATAAAAGGCGGCCGCCGTCAGGCCGACCTGGGCATTGGCGGCCGCCATGGCGCGTTCGGCCGAGGCAATATCCGGCCGGCGCTCCAGCAGATCGGAGGGCAGTCCCACCGGAATCGCCGGCGGCTTCATCGCCCGCACGCTGGGCGCCAGCGAGAAGCTGGGCGCGGGGCGGCCGATCAGGGTCGCCAGCGCATGCTCGAATTGCGCGCGCTGGCGGCGCAGCACATCGACCTGGGTCAGGGTGGAATCGAGCAAGGCCTGTTGCTGCGCCAGGTCGATGCCGGAGGCTGCGCCCAGGTGATGGCGGTCGCGCGCCAGTTCCAGCGCTCGCCCCTGCAAGGCGATGGCACGCTGCACCACGTCCAGTTCCACATCCAGCGAGCGCAGATTGAAATAGGCGGTGGCGACATCGGCCGTCAGCAGCAGCTTGGCATTGCGAAAATCCGCCGCCGATTGCTCGCTGGTGGCGCGCGCCCCTTCCACCGAGCGGCGAATGCGTCCCACCAGATCGGCCTCGTAACTGACCTGCAGCTGCGGAATGAAGTCGTTCTGGGTGGTGGAAAAATTGGGCGCGTTGTAATTCGTCAGCGGCCGGTTGGCGCTGATGGCACCGCGTTGCGCACGCAAGCTGGCGGCCAGTTGCGGATAGAGCGCGGCATTGGCGCCGGCCAGGGCCGCCTGCGCCTGCACCAGGCGGGCCGCGGCCAGGGCCAGGGTCGGGCTTTGCGCCAGGGCTTCGGTCTGCAGCCGGTTCAGGTCGGCGTCTTCATACACTTCCCACCAGTTGCCGGTGGCGACATGGTCTTGCGGGCGCGCCTCGCGCCAGGGTTGTTCCAGCTTCCAGGCGGTCGGCATGGCCACTTGCGGCCGCTGGTAGTCGGGTCCGACGCTGCAGGCGCCCAGCATGCTGCTGCACAGCGCCAGCAGCAACAGGCGCCGCGGCAAAAGGCCTGCGCGCATCACTGCGCTTTCCTCTTGGCGTCCGCGGCCGGCGTGGCCTGCACCACCACCTGGTCGCCATTGGCGATCGAGTCCGGCGGATTGAGCACCAAGCGGTCGCGCGCGTCCACGCCATCCAGCACTTCCACCCGTTCGCCGAAATTGCGGCCCAGGCGCACCGGCTTCAGGGCCACCGTGCCCTTCTCATCCACCGCCGCCACCTGGATGCCGGCGCCGCGTATCACCAGCGTACCGGCCGGAATCTGCAGGCGCTTGTCGCCGCCCACCGGCAAAGCCACTTGCACATAGGCGCCCGGCAGCAGCAGGCCGTCACGGTTGGGCAGCATCACTTCCACCTGCATGGTGCGGGTGGCGGTGTCGATGGCGGAGGCGGTGCGGGTGATCTCGCCGCTGAATTTGCGGTCCGACATTTCAGCCAAATTCACGTTCACCTTCTGCCCCGACTTCACCAGGTGCGCGTAGGACTGCGGCACGTTGACATACACGCGCAGCGGGTCGGACTGGGTCAGCACGAACAAGGCGCGGCCATTGCCGCCGCCGGCATCGATCAGGTCGCCCACATCCACATTGCGGCGGGTGATGATGCCGTCGAAGGGGGCCACCACGCGCTTGAAGCTTTCCATCTGGCGCAGGCGCTCGACATTGGCCTCGGCCGCCGCCAGGTTGGCGCGCGCCTGGCTGTAGGCGCTGCGCCGCTCTTCCAGGTCCTGCTGCGAGACGGCGTCTTTCTGGCGCAGCGCTTCCCAGCGGTCCACCGTGGTCTTGGCCAGGTTCATGCTGGCCAGGGTCTGGTCGCGGGCGGCGATGGCTTGCGACAGTTGCTGGTCGATTTCGGGCGTGTCGATCTCGGCCAGCAGATCGCCCTTCTTCACGCGCGTGCCGATGTCATGGGTCCAGCGCCGCAGGTAACCCGAAGCGCGCGCCGAGATCGGCGCCTGCACATAGCCTTGCAGGGTGCCGGGCAGCGCCAGCAGTTGGCTTTCCGCGGCACCGATGGGCGTGGTCACCCGCACGTACTGACGGGTGCGCTCGGTCACGGCCGACTCCAGCGCATGGGCATTGCTGATGCGGCTGACGATGGTGCGTCCGCCACCCACTGCCAGCAGGACCAGCACCACGATGGCGGCAATGCGGGCGCGCTTCTGCACCTGGCGCCGACGCAGCAGATCGTGCTCATCGACCGAATCCAGCGAATGCAGGGACAGGCCGGCGTGATGATCTTCACTCATGGACTTCAATGCTCCTTGCGCTTGCGATTTCTCTTGTTGCTCAATGCGTGCTCAATGCTTGCTCAATGCTTGCTCAATGCGGCTGGGTCGAAGCCAGCGCCGGCGCGCCGCCGCGCGCGGCCTGGCGCCTGGCCAGCCACAGGTGGCCCGAGGCATACACCACCGGCACGAACAGCAGGGTCGACACGGTGGCAAACAACAGGCCGCCGATCACGGCCCGGCCCAGCGGCGCGTTCTGTTCCGCGCCCTCGCCCAGGCCGAGCGCCATCGGCACCATGCCGATGATCATGGCCAGCGCCGTCATCAGCACCGGACGGATACGGGTGGCGCCGGCTTCCAGCGCCGCCGCCAATGCCGTGACGCCGGCCGCCATGCGGTCGCGCGCGAAAGCCACCAGCAAGATACTGTTGGCGGTGGCCACACCCACCGTCATGATGGCGCCGGTCAGGGCCGGCACCGACAAGGTGGTGCCGGTGATGAACAGCATCCAGGCAATCCCGGCCAAGGCCGCCGGCAAGGCGGCAATCACGATGGCGGCGTCGATCCAGGACTGGAAGTTGACCACCACCAGCAGATACACCAGCACGATGGCCATCGCCAGGCCGATCAACAGGCCGGCAAAGGAAGACTGCATGGTCTCGACCTGGCCGCGCACCACCAATTGGCTGCCACGCGGCAGTTTGGCGCGCATCGCTTCCACCTGCTTGTTCACCTGCTTGGCCACGCTGGCAAGGTCGGTACCGTGCACGCCCACGTAAATATCGATGGCCGGCGAGATGTTGTAGCGGCTGACCACCGCCTGACCCTTGCCGGGCTGCGCTTCGGCCAGGTTGCCCAGCAATTGCGCCGGCTGGCCGGCACTGGCAGCGCCGCCCGAGGCCACCGGGATATTCAGCAGCGCGTCCATGGAATCCACCCGGTATTGCGGCGCCTGCACCGCCACGTTGTAGACCACGCCGTTTTGCGGATTGAGCCAGAAGGCGGGCGCGGTCTGCGAGCTGCCGGAGAGCGCGATCAAGAGGTTCTGGCCGACGTTTTGCGCGGTCATGCCGATCTGCTGCAGGCGCGAACGATCGACCTGCAGATCGACCGTCGGACTGTCC
>JAEVZY010000256.1 GCA_023392035.1 Pseudomonadota bacterium
CGTCCTGGCGGGCCCCCGCGCGCGGCTTGGATGCCACGGCCAGGCCGGCAGCCTGCGGCTTTTCCTTCAGCAGGCGCTTGATGTCGGCGGCCGGCACATGGCCTTCCAGCGCGTAGCCCGCCACCCGGGCGGTATGGCAGGAACCCAGTTCCTGCGGGATGCCGAAGCGCTGGCGGTAGACGCCGGTGTCCGGCACGTCCTGCGCTTGGACGGAAAAGCCGTTGACCTGCAGGTGCTTGATCCATTCCTCGCAGCAGCCGCAGCCGGCCGATTTGTAGACCTGCACCGGCGGCAGCGCGGCCTGCGCGCTGAGGGTGACGCCCAGTGGCAAAACGGCAAGGGCTTGCAAGAGCTGGCGGCGGTTCATGCGGGATCTCCGGGATAGGCTAGACGTAATTGTGCCGGCTTCCAGCGCCGGGAAGGCAAGTCTTATCGACGCCCGTCGCAGCGGGGCCGTTACAGCCCTTTACGCTTGTAACACCTGACTGAACGCTGACAATTGCTTCGGCGGATAAGCTTCAGCGCGTCTCTTGACCATCCATCCAAGCGCATATGAAAGCTTCCGCCGCTGTTGTCGCACTGCTCCTGTCCACTTCCGCCCTGCCCCTGGCTGCCCAGGCCCACGACCATGACGACCATGGCCATCACGGCAAACACAAGGAAGTCTTCTGGGACGGCCCCTGCAAGGTCGAGCGCAAGTATGAGAAGCACGGCCGGGTGAAGGAAAAGCGCGAGTGCCGGCCGCAGGAAGTCTATGTGCAGCCGGCGCCGGTAATGGTGCAGCCGGCGCCAGTGCTGGTACAGCCGCAACCGGGCGTGGTGATCCAGGCCACGGGTGCGATGCGTTTGCCGTAAGTCCGATTCAAGCCAGCGCGGGCTTGGCGCGGAAGTCGCCGGACAACAGCTCCAGCGCCCGCGCCGGATTCTCGCCGGTTGCCAAGGCAGCGAAGTGCGCTTTGCCACACTTGATCTGGAGAAGCCGCGTCGAAGCGAGAAGCTTGGGGAGTCCAGATACTCCACCAAGCAGTTTGTGGAGCGCAAAAGTCATTTTACACTCCACAAATTGACCAGCGGCGGATGGGGACTCCACAAGCTCACAGCACCTGCCGCCCTTCTGCCAAATTGATCAGTCTGGCGAAACACAGGGTGGCTGATCTACGGCCGCTCCCAGCCTGCAACTCCTTCAGGACACCGGCATCACGGAGTTGGCGCAGCAAGGCTGGAGCCGTCTTCTCATGGATGCCGTGATCTTCAGACAACTTCTGGGCCAAATCCGAGGTTTTGAAAATGGGTTTGGAGAAAATAGCGTCGAGCAGGTGCACGGTGTACTGCGACCGAGTGACTTCATGGATGACGCTCTTCATCTCCTCATAGAGCGCCTTGATGGCCACGACCCGCGTACCGTTCTGTCCGGCTTGCGCAATAATCGCCCGCAGAAAGAATGCAATCCAGCCATTCCAGTCTCCCGCCGCCGAAATGCCTTTGAGCCGCTCGTAGTACTCGTCCCGGTGGTTCTCCAGATATTCGGACAGATAAAACATTGGCTGGGATAACACCTTCTTCTGATACAGAAACAGCGGAATCAGGATGCGTCCGATCCGGCCATTACCGTCCTTGAATGGATGCAACAGTTCGAATTGGGCATGCACCACGGCCGTCTGGATGAGGAAATCCAAGTCGTCAGAGTCCAAATACTGCTCCCATGCGCGCAGGTAATCTGGCAACAGCAGCGGATTAGGTGGCACAAAGCTCGCCTGCTCGATGGTGCAGCCGATCTTACCGATCCAGTTCTGGTCGAGTCGGAACTCGCCGGGTGTTTTGTCCTGTCCGCGCACGCTGTCCATTAGCGTACGGTGCAACTCACGGATGAAGCCGAGCCGGATCGGGTAAGCATCCAGGTACTCGCGCGCCTGGAACAACGCCTGACGGTAATTGGAAATCTCCTGGATATCCTTGTACTTCTCGCCTTCTTTCAATAGGCCGGCTTCCTGCTCCAGGACTTCGTCAACCGTGGCTTGGGTACCTTCGATCTTGGATGACAGAACCGCTTCCTGCGTGGTCAGCGGTGACAGCATGACCGCCGGGTTGGGAATACCCGCCAGCAGGCCATCGTAGCGGGCCAGGGCCGCGTTCGCCCGCCCCACCAGAGGTAGCAGCAACGCATGGTCGAGCCCCTGCAAAGGAAGTTCATTGGGGATGTACGCTTGCATAGGTCAAGAGGTCGTTGTTCGCCTCGCGGATCACTCACAGCGGCAAGGTCAGCTCGTCTTCGCGTTCGATTGCCCCTTTCGGCAGGGAGAAGCTCTGAAGCAGTTCGTCCTTCACGGTCATGGCGCTATCGGTCGCGGTATTTATGGCACAAACGGCGGAGAGCAGGGGTAAGCCCGTGCAAAGGAATAGAAAGCGGCTCAGGCTATCACAATCCCGCAACCGCCATTCCAGTGGGTGCTATTGCCGAGAACGACGTAGAGGCACCGCTCTTGATGCGGCGCGTTCGAAGCGCCGATCCAATACAAGGCACCACGCGCCCTCAGTGCTTCAGTCAAGCCAGCGCGGGCTTGGCGCGGAAGTCGCCGGACAACAGCTCCAGCGCGCGCGCTACCCGCAGGCACCAATCCTCGCGCCACATCGGCGCAATGATCTGCACGCCGACCGGCATGCGTCCGGCCGGCATGTAAGGCGCCACTGCCGCCGGCAAGCCGATGAAGGAAATCGGCTGGGTCAGCATGCCCATGTGCGCGCGCGGAATCATCTCCTGGCCGCGCACCTGCATGCTGGTGGCGCCGATCTTCGTGGCCGAGCGCGGCGTGGCCGGTGTCAGGATCACATCCACTTCATTGAACAGTCGATCCATCTCGCGCCGGAAACGGGCGCGGAATTGGTGCGCCTGTTCCACCCAGGCTGCGGGCGCAAAGGCGCCGGCCAGAAGACGATCGCGCGACAGCGGCTCGAAGTCGGCGCCGCGTTCACGCAATTGCGGCCAGTGGCGCTGGCCCGCTTCATGGGCGGTGATGATGAAAGCGCCGGCACGGCCCTGGCTGGCATGCGCCACATCGACTTCACGCCTGCTGCCCAGAAGGCCGGCCGCGGTCTGCACCGCTTGCCAGGCTTCGTCCTCGGCGTTGTCCTTGAAATAGCCGCCGGCCACGGCGATGCGCAAGCCGGCAGTCAGTTGCGCCGGGTCTTGACCCAGCAAGGGCGTCACCGCTTCCGCGGCGCGCTGGGCGCAGGCCGGATCGCGGGCATCGGGGCCCTGCATGGCGTCATAGGCCAGCGCCAGTTCGATGCTGCTGGCGGCCAGCGGGCCGACATGATCCAGGGTATCGACAAAGGGATAGCAGCCGCGCCGCGACAGGCGGCCGAAACTGGGTTTCAGGCCCCAGGCTCCGCACAGCGCCGAGGGCACGCGAATCGAGCCGCTGGTGTCCGAGCCGAGCGCAATGCGCACCAGTCCCGCGCCCACCGCGCTGCCCGAGCCGCCGGAAGAACCGCCGGCAATCCGGCTCACATCATGCGGATTGCGCACGGCGCCGTAGTGCGAATTCTCGGTGGTGAAGCCGTAGGCGAATTCATCCATGTGCAGCGCGCCGAGCACGATGGCGCCGGCCTGCCGCATGCTGGCGACCGCGGCCGCATCTTCCGTAGCCGGGGGCGCATCGCGCAACAGCTTCGAGCCGGCGATGGTGGTGTGGCCGCACACATCGAACAGGTTCTTTACCGCCACCGGCACACCGGCCAGCGGCGGCAAGGCCTCGCCGCGCGCGCGGCGGGCATCGATGGCGTCGGCATCGGCCAGCGCTTCTTCTGCAAACACTTCAGAAAAGCAGTTCAGGCGCGCATTGTTGGCTGCGATCTGCGCCAAGGCGTCTTGCGTCAGTTCGCGCGCGCTGACTGCGCCTGCACGCAGCGCGGCTCCGATTTTGAGGGCGTCCTTCATGCCTTGGGCTCCTGCTCAGGCGCCAGGGCTTGCAGGTCGGCCAGCATGCCGTGAATCCGGTTCAGGTTGGCCAGCACGCCTTCGCGCCAGGCTTCGGGCAATTGCCATTGCCGCTGCGCCAGGGCCTCGTTCAACAAGGCCTCGGCATCAAAGCCGCTCTGCTTTGCAGTCATGGTCAGATCTTGTCGGCCTGGGTCTCGGGTTCCGTGCTGCGCACGCAATCCAGCACATCGCAATTGGCGAAGATGCCCATCACGGTCGGATACGGGCTGAGGTCGCAATTGAAGCGCTTGGCGTTGTAGATCTGCGGCACCAGGCACACATCGGCCATGCTGAAGGTATCGCCCAGGCAGAACTTGCCATGGCGTTTTTGCGTCAGCAGGAATTGCTCGAGGCCGCTCAATCCTTCGCGAATCCAGTGCTCGTACCATTCCTGGTTCTGCTCCGGCGTGGCGCCCAGCGTGTTCTTGATGTACTTGAGCACGCGCACGTTGTTGAGCGGATGGATTTCGCAGCCGATGATTTGCGAAACCGCGCGCACATACCAGCGCTCGTCCGCATCCCTGGGCATCAGCGAGGGCTCGGGATATTTCTCGTCCAGCCATTCGATCATGGCCAGCGATTGCGTGAACACCTGGCCTTCGTCGGTCACCAGCGCCGGCACCAGGCCTTGCGGATTGATGGCGAGGAAGTCCGGCTCGCGATGCTTCATGCCGGGCAGGGACACGCCCAGGGTTTCGTGCGGCAAGCCCTTCCAGGCCAGCGCAATGCGCAGCCGGAAGGAGGTGGAAGAACGGAAGAAACTGTACAGTTTCATTGTGTGGGGAGCTCGTTATTTGTTGAGGATATCGTGCGGCGTGGCGGAGACGATCTCGCCGTAGTGCGGCACGAAAGCCGCGCCGCCGCCCTCGATCATACCCACGAATGCCGGTTTGATCTCTTCAGCCAGGATTTTGCGGATGCGCGCATGCTCTTCAATGTCGCTCCATTCCGCAATCAGCCAGAAGCGCAGCGGATCCTTCACGTCCTGCACCAGCACGCCATCCTTCACCTGGGCCTTGGACTTGTGCATGGGATTGCCGTCGGAATAATCGAACTGGTTGAACAGCTTGACGAATTCCTTGGGGTCGCTGCCGGCCTTGAGCTTGAAGTCGTAGATGTGGAAGAAATTGCCTTCGCTTGCGAGTGCTTCGACTGCCATGATGGGTCTCCTTGGGGG
>JAEVZY010000273.1 GCA_023392035.1 Pseudomonadota bacterium
ATCTGCTGGCCAGCGAAAGCGCGCTGCGCGCGCGCTTCCAGGCCCGGCGCGCGCCCAGCCTGATCACGCCGCATCCGCTCGAAGCGGCACGGCTCCTGAACTGCGCGGTGGCCACGGTGCAGGCCGATCGGCTGGCGGCGGCGCGCACGCTCGCGTCGGATTTGCAGGCGGTGGTGATCCTCAAGGGTTCCGGCAGCGTGATCGCGCGTCCCGATGGCCAGGTGGCGATCAACACCACCGGCAATCCGGCCCTGGCCACCGCCGGCAGCGGCGATGTGCTGGCCGGCGTGTGCGGCGCCTTGCTGGCGCAGGGCTGGCCGGCCTGGGAAGCGGCCATCGGCGCGGCCTGGATGCACGGCGCGGCGGCCGCCCGGCTGGTGGCGCAGCAGGTCGGGCCGATCGGCCTGGTGGCATCGGAGCTGATTCCCGCTTTGCGGCGGGTGCTCAACCACCTGGTTGCACTGCATGCAGCCTGATCGGTAAAGATCAGTAAAAGCCTGTCAGGCGGGCACTGGCGATGGTGATGCGGTGCTGGCACAGCGCGGCGATGGCCGGGTCATGCGTGACCAGCACCAGCGTCGATCCGTGCTCGCGATTCAATTCGAACATCAGCTTGATGACGGCGTCGCCGGTGGCGGCGTCCAGGCTGCCGGTGGGTTCATCGGCCAGCAACAGCGGCGGCTGGCAGACAAAGGCGCGCGCCAGCGCCACCCTCTGCTGTTCGCCACCGGACAAATACTTGGGATAGTGCGCCAGCCGCGCACCCAGCCCCACTCTTTCCAGCATGGCACGCGCCGCTTCGCGCGCCCCGGCCTGGCCGCGCAACTCCAGCGGCAGCATCACGTTCTCCAGCGCGGTCAGATGCCCGAGCAATTGGAAGGATTGGAACACGAAGCCCAACTCACGCAAGCGCCAGGCGGCGCGGCCGTCTTCATCCAGTTGAAACAGGTCCTGGCCGTGAATGCGCACGGTGCCGCTGGTGGGCGTATCCAGTCCCGCCAGCAAGCCCAGCAGAGTGGATTTGCCCGAGCCGGAAGCGCCGACGATGGCCAGCGTGGCCCCTGCCTGCAAGGTAAAATTCACGTCTTCCAGAATGGTCAGCTCGCCACTGGCGTCGGCAACGCGCTTGGTGAGGCCGACTGTTTCAACGGCGGGCGTTTGCGTGGCAGGCGCTGGCCGGTCAAACGCAGTGGCGCGAGGATTTGACATGCGGTTCAGAAGAAGGGAAATGAAGCAATCGCTGCGCGCTTGCGCGCGACGAATTCAAGGATGGCTGACGGTGCTGCCGGTCTTGCTGCTGGGTCTTGTTCTGGCGCACCCGGGATTGGCACATTCTGCATCAAAAACCGTGCTTGTGCTGGGCGACAGCCTGTCGGCCGAATACGGCATTGCGCGCGGCAGCGGCTGGGTTCCCCTGCTGGAAAAACGCCTGGCGGAACAGAAAATCGAGGCCGGCGTCATGAACGCCAGCATCAGCGGCGAAACCACCAGCGGCGGCCGTGCGCGCCTGCCGGGGCTGCTGGAAAAAAACCGCCCGGCGATCGTGATCCTCGAACTGGGCGCCAACGATGCCTTGCGCGGCCTGTCGATTGCAGCCACGGAAGACAATCTGCGCGCCATGATCCGCGCCGCCAAAAAAGCCCAGGCGGCGGTGCTGCTGGTGGGCATGCAGATTCCGCCCAACTACGGCGCCGACTATACCAAGCGCTTTGCCGGCATTTTTCCCAAGCTGGCCAAGGAATTCAAACTGCCGCTGGTGCCTTTCCTGTTTGAAGGCGTGGCCAATCGGCCGGAGCTGTTCCAGTCGGACCGCATCCATCCCACCGCGCAAGCGCAATCCATCATGCTGGACAATGTCTGGACCCAACTCAAGCCCATGCTGAGCGCAACTGCCCGATGAAATACCCCGCACTGCTTCCGATCCAGCAAGTCCTGCCCGAGCTGGACGGTTTCGACACCATCATCGACGTGCGCAGCCCTTCCGAATTTGCTGAAGACCATCTGCCCGGCGCCATCAATTGCCCGGTGCTGGACGACGCCGAGCGCGCCGAGATCGGCACCCTGTACAAGCAGGTCAGCCCCTTCGATGCCAAGAAGCGCGGCGCGGCGCTGGTCTCGCGCAACATCGGACGCCACATTGAAGCGACCTTCGCCGACCGTCCCCGCAACTGGAAACCGCTGGTCTATTGCTGGCGCGGCGGCAATCGCAGCGGCTCGATGGCCCATGTGCTGGCGCGCATAGGCTGGCCGGCGATCCAGCTCGATGGCGGCTACAAGGAATACCGCCGGCAAGTGGTGTTGGATCTCGAGACGCTGCCGCAAACGCTTGACCTGCGGGTGATCTGCGGCACCACCGGCAGCGGCAAGAGCCTGCTCCTGCGCACCCTGCACAAGGCCGGCGCGCAAGTGCTGGACCTGGAACAACTGGCGGCGCATCGCGGCTCGGTGCTGGGCAACCTGCCGAGCGAAGAACAGCCTTCGCAGAAACTGTTCGAGAGCCGCATCTGGAGTGCCTTGCGCGGCTTCGACCGGTCGCGGCCGGTGTTTGTGGAGTCGGAGAGCAAGAAGGTCGGCAACCTGCGGGTGCCGGACGCGCTGATGGCGCGCATGCGGGCCGCGCCCTGCATTGCACTGGAGTTGTCACGCGCCGATCGCGTGCGGCTGTTGATGGATGAATACGCGCATTTCGTCGCCGATCCGGAACACCTGAACCGGCAACTGGAGCGGCTGGTGCAATTGCATGGCGGCGAAACCATCGCCCGCTGGCAGGACATGGCGCGCCAGGGCCGGATGGAAGCGCTGGTCGATGAGCTGCTGGAACGGCACTACGATCCGGCCTACCTGAAATCGATCGGCCGCAATTTCGCCGAATATCCGCGCGCCCGGCATTTGGCGGTGCGGGAGTACAGCGAGGCTGCGTTTGAGAAGGCGGCGCGGGAGTTGCTGGAAGGGTGATGAGACACGGATCGGCTTGCAAGCCGATCCGTTACGCGTAGCGCTCTGCTGTTTGTCTTCCGCTTATTTGGCCGGTTCTTCCGTCGCGGCGACGGCCGGCTTGTTGATCTTCACCTTGGAACGCGCCTTCACCGTATCGACAAAGGCAGTCGAATCCGCACCCGCCATGCTGCTGGTGAATTGCTGCTCCTGGGCCTTGCGGCGGTTGGCATCCGGCGTGGCCGGTTGCGACACCTTGTTGATGCGGAAGATGCCATACCCTTCGCTACCCATGTAGGCGCCGACAAAGGTGGGCAGCTTGCTGACATCGGCCTTCAGAATGGCCGTCACCGCTTCGCCGCGCAGGCCGGGGTTCTTCAGCCGCGACACCACCAGGGACTTGCCGAAGCCTGCGTCGTCCGGCTTGGCTTTCAGGGCCGCCAGTTTTTCTTCACCAGCCTTGCGCGCCAGTTGGTTGGCTTCCTGCTTGGTCACCAATTCCGTCACCTGGGTCTTCACCTCTTCCAGCGACTTCTTGCTGGCCGGCTTGTATTCCAGAATGCGACCGGCGATCAGGGTGCTGGGCGCAACTTCCACCGCTTCGGTATTGCGCTTGTTGCGAATCGCGTCCTCGGAGAACAGCACACCCAGGAATTTGGGATTGTTGTACAGGGCTTGCGGCGCGGCCGGGTTGCCGTTGCGGTTCAGGCCGCTGACGGTCTCGATCTTCAGGCCCAGCTTGTCGGCCACCGGCTTCAGGCTGTCCGCCTGTTCATACACGGTGTTGCTGAAGGTCTCGGCCATTTCGGTGAACTTCTTGGCAGCCAACTGCTTTTTGATTTCGCCCGCGATTTCGCCTTTCACTTCGTCCAGGCTCTTCTCGCCGCCCGGCTTGATGTCGGTGACGGTGATGATGTGATAGCCGAATTCCGATTCCACCAGGTCGCTGATGTCCCCTTTCTTGAGCTTGAAGGCCGCGTCCTCGAAGGGCTTGACCATGCTGCCGCGCGTGAAGAAGCCGAGATCGCCGCCTTTCTCCGCCGAACCCGGATCCTGCGAATTGGCCTTGGCCAGCTTGGCGAAGTCAGCCGGGTTCTTGCGCACCTGCTCCAGCAACTTGGTGGCCTTGTCACGCGCCGCCGCCTTGTCCGCCGCCGAGGCCGACTTGGGCACGGTGATCAGGATATGGCTGGCGCGCCGCTGCTCGTCGGTCTTGAAGCGCTGCTTGTTCTGCTCGTAATAGGACTTGATGTCGGCGTCGCTCACCTTCACCTGGGCCGCCACCGCATCCATCGACAGCACCACGTATTCAGCCTTGGCCTGCTCCGGCACCTGGAAGTAGGCGGGATTCTTTTCGTAGAAATCCTTCACCATGGCGTCGGTGACCTTCACCTTGGACATGAAGTCGGCCGGATTGAAGCGCAGCTCCTGCACTTCGCGCTCCTGCTCGTTCAGATCGGCCAGCCAGTTGACCACCGAGTGCGGCGCAATCGCGGTGCCGGCCACGGCCTGGCTCAACTGTTGCAGCGCCAGGTCCTGGCGTAGACGCGCTTCGTAGATGGCGGGCGTCATGCCCTGGGCCGCCAGCAAGGCCTTGTAGCGCTCGCTGTCGAACTTGCCGTCGGCGGTGCGCAGGTCGGGAATCGAAAGAATCTGCTGCTGCAGGACCTGATCCGGAACAGTGATGTGTTGGCGATTGACTTCGGCCAGCAAGGCACGCTGGGCAATCAAGCCATCCAGCACCGATTGGCGCGCTTCTGGCGTGTCGAACATGCGGGTATCGATCTGGCCGCCGAACATCTGGCGCAGGCGATCGACTTGCGCGCGATGCGCCTCATCAAGTTGTTCCTTGGTGATCGGCTGACCGGCCACCGTGGCCACGGCATTGGCATCGCCGCGAAAGCGCGTATAGCCTTCCAGCCCAAAGAATGCGAACGAAGGAAAAATGATCAGCAGCAGGACAAACTGCATCAAGCGCTGGTGGGTACGAATGAATTCAAACATGGCGCCCGTGAAGACATTGAACCGATAAGAAAAAAGGCGAACACCTGGTTCGCCTTTTCTCGGTAATTGGCGGAGTGGACGGGACTCGAACCCGCGACCCCCGGCGTGACAGGCCGGTATTCTAACCGACTGAACTACCACTCCTTTTGTACTGCTTGGACCTGCAACCTGGCATGCTTGGTGGGTGCTGAGAGGCTCGAACTCCCGACCTACGCCTTGTAAGGGCGCCGCTCTACCAACTGAGCTAAGCACCCTGCAATTCTTGCGCTTTGTCAGCCAGGTTTTCCGGCGAATGTCACCTTGCCGAAAGGCCGCTAGTTTAGCGCATCTTTCAGTGCTTTGCCAGGCTTAAATTTGGGCACTTTCGCGCCTTCGATTTGTATCGTTTCTCCGGTACGCGGATTGCGTCCGGAGCGGGCTTCGCGCTGGGTGGCGGTGAAGGTGCCGAAGCCGACCAGGGTCACCGATCCATTCCGGGCCAAGGTCTCGGTCACGGCGTCGATCAAGGCATCCAGCGAACGGGTGGCAGCGGCCTTGGAAATATCGGCACGCTGGGCGATATGGTCGATCAGATCTGATTTGTTCATTTTTTTGTCCCCTCCTTTAGTAATAGGAATTTGCCTACTTGCATAGGCAAAAGCCTTGTTGAGGGCCTATTAGAAATTGCCGCCTCTTCCATGTCAACGTTCCTGGGGTTTCCCGTACTTGAATATTTGTACAGGCTCCCTCGGCCGCACAGAAAAAAAAAGCGCCCTGCAGGCAGGGCGCTTGGCTTGGGCGCTGAAACGCTCAGTGCTTGACCACGGCTGCACCGGCAGGCTGTTCGGCCGGCTTGGCGACCGCTTCGGCCGCCACGTCTTCTTCAGCCAAAGGCACCGGCTGTCGTTCCAGCGCGACTTCCAGCACCTTGTCGATCCAGCGCACCGGCACGATTTCCAGCTTGTTCTTCACGTTGTCCGGAATCTCGGCCAGATCCTTGACGTTTTGCTCCGGGATCAACACCGTCTTGATGCCGCCGCGATGCGCCGCCAGCAGCTTTTCTTTCAGGCCGCCGATGGGAAGCACTTCGCCGCGCAAGGTGATCTCACCCGTCATCGCGACGCTGGCCTTGACCGGAATGCCGGTGAACACCGACACCATGGCCGTGGTCATGGCGATACCGGCCGAAGGACCATCCTTGGGCGTGGCGCCTTCCGGCACGTGGATTTGGATGTCGTTCTTCTCGAAGGCCTCGGCCTTGATGCCGAGCTTGCGGGCGCGGCTGCGCACCACGGTGCGGGCCGCTTCGATCGACTCTTTCATCACGTCGCCCAGGGTACCGGTGCGAATCACGCCGCCCTTGCCGGGCATGGTGATCGATTCGATAG
>JAEVZY010000031.1 GCA_023392035.1 Pseudomonadota bacterium
GCGCGCGGTCAGGATCAGCACCGGCAGGGTGGCGCCGCCGCGCCGCTGCTGCCGCAGCAGCTCCAGTCCGTCCATGTCGGGCAGGCCAAGATCGAGGATGAGCAACTGGTAAGCCACTTGCGACAAGGCGGCCGCTGCCGCCTTGCCGGTGGTCACCCAATCAACGGCGTAATTGGCCTGTTGAAGGGCGAATACCAGGCCATCGCCCAGTTCGGGATCGTCTTCCACCAGGAGTAAACGCATGGGCAGGCCAAGAGAAAGGTTGAGGCAAGGTTGCGCGGGTAGACTGCGAAGCCTTCTGCAAAAGGACTTGATGCATCTCGAATCCAGCGAATTATGCGCGTGCTTGGCCGACCGCGGATAGCGGCAAAAAAAATGAGCCGGGTCCCACGGTCGCGAACTCACGCTGAACAAATGCGTATCAAACCCTGGAAAGCGTTGGCATCAAACTCGACCATCCCAAAAAGAACAACCCTCTATCCAGGCGCCTGAATCGGCCTGCTTCCGACCACCTCAGCCATGACCAAGAATCAGAGAATCGCATTGTGGGCGACCGTCGCTGTCATTGCGCTTGCCGGACTGGGCTACGGCCTGATCGGCAAGAACAGTGAAAACGAAAGTCGGGCCGCGCCGCCGGCCAAAGCCGCGGCCAGCTCGTTTCGTCCGAATTCGGAACAGCGTGCCGGCCTCAGGATAGAACCGGTGGTCTCGCGCCAATTCGTGGCGCAGGAACAGACCGACGGCTATATCTCGGTCAACGAAGCCACCAGCGTCAACGTCTTCTCGCCTTTCAGCGGCCGGGTCTCCTCCATTCAGGCCAAGCTGGGCGAAGTGGTCAAGCGCGGCGCGCCGCTGATGACGGTCGAGGCGAGCGAAGTGGTGCAGGCCCAGAACGACCTGGTGGCGGCATTGGCCACGCTGGGCACCGCCAAATCGCAATTGCGGATTGCCGAACTGAACGAGAAGCGCCAGCACGACATGTTTGAAGCCAAGGCCGGCGCCCTGAAGGACTGGCAACAGGCGCAAGCCGAGCTGGCGGCCGCGCAAAGCGGATTGCGAACCGCCGAAATCGGCCTCAACTCGGCGCGCAATCGCTTCCGCATCCTGGGCCGCAGCGAACAGGACCTGAGCCAGGTGGAAGAACAACCCGCCAGCCGCCTGAAACCGGATTCGGTGGTGCATGCGCCCATCAGCGGTACCGTGGTGCAGCGCCAGGTCGGCCTCGGGCAATTCATCCAGAGCGCCTCCGCCGGCGCGGCCAATCCCGTGTTTGTGATTTCCGACCTGTCCACCGTCTGGCTGATCGCCAATCTGCGCGAGGCCGATGCCGGCCTGGTCAAGCTTGGCCAGCGGGTACAGGTGCGCACGCTGGCCTATCCGGACCGGGTGTTCCAGGCCACCATCACCTGGATTTCGCCCTCGGTGGATCCGAATACCCATCGCATTCCGGTGCGCGCCGAAATCGCCAATGCCGACGGCGCGCTCAAGCCGCAGATGTATGCGCGCTTTGCCATCATTGCCGGCGCCGGCCAGCAAGCGCTGGCCGTGCCGCAGCAGGCCGTCATCTATGAAGGCGACAGCGCGCGGGTATTTGTCGAGAATGCCGACGGCAGCATTGCCGCGCGCAGCGTCAGCATTGGTCACCAGGATGGCGACCAACTGGAAGTGCTCAAGGGCCTGAACCCCGGCGACAAGGTGGTCACCGCCGGCGCCATCTTCATCGATCGCGTCACCAAGGGCACGCCATGAACCAGGTGGCGGTATTTGCCATCCGTCAGCGCGTGCTGATGGTGATCCTGCTGGTGGTCCTGCTGGCGGCCGGGCTGGTGAGCTTTCTCAAGCTGAATATCGAAGCCTATCCGGACCCGGTGCCGCCGATGGTGGACATCATCACCCAGAGCACCGGCCAGTCGGCGGAAGAGATCGAGCGCTACATCACGATTCCGATCGAGGTGCAGCTGGCCGGCATGCCCAACGTGAAGTCGATCCGCACCATTTCGCTGTTCGGCCTGTCCGACGTCAAGGTGCAGTTCACCTACGACTACACCTATGAGCAGGCGCAGCAGCAGGTGATCAACCGCCTGTCGCAACTGGGCCAATTGCCCAACAATGCCGCGCCGCAGATTTCGCCGATCAGTCCCATCGGCGAGATCTACCGCTTCCGCGTGGTGGGGCCGGCCGGCTATTCGGTGACGGACCTGAAGACCATCGAATCCTGGATGCTGGAACGGCGCTTCAAGTCGATCCCGGGCGTCATCGATGTCAATGGCTGGGGCGGCAAGAGCAAGGCTTTCGAGGTCCAGGTCGATCTCGGCAAGCTCAATCGCTATGGCCTGTCGCTGCCGCAGGTGCTGCAGGTGCTCAACAACAGCAACACCAATGTCGGCGGCCAGACCGTGAATTTCGGCGCGCAGTCGGCGGTGGTGCGCGGCATCGGCCTGATCCAGTCGCTGGACGACATCCGCAATACCTCCATCGCCACCAACAATGGCGCGCCGGTGCTGGTGAAAGACATTGCCACGGTGTCGATCGGTCATCTGCCGCGCCTGGGCATCGCCGGCCAGGACGATGACAACGACATCGTGCAGGGCATCGTGCTGATGCGGCGTGGCGAACAGTCGGCGCCCACCATCAAGCGCGTCGAAGAAGAGATGCGCAAGATCAATGCGTCGGGCGTGCTGCCGCCCGGCGTGCGTCTGGAAAAAATCTACGACCGCAGCGACCTGATTCGCCTGACCACCCACACCGTGGTGGAAAACCTGCTGGTCGGCATCCTGCTGATCTTCTGCATCCAGTGGATCTTCCTGGGCGACTTGCGCAGCGCCATCATCGTCAGCATCACGATTCCCTTCGCGCTGTTCTTCGCGGTCGGCATCATGATCGTGCGCGGCGAATCGGCCAACCTGCTGTCGGTGGGCGCCATCGACTTCGGCCTGATCGTGGATGCCAGCGTGATCATGGTGGAAAACATCTTCCGTCATCTGTCGCATGGCGGGCCGCGCACGGCGCAGGAGCGCTATGACACCATTGCCCGCGCCGCGTCCGAGGTCAACAAGGCCATCTTCTTCTCGGCCGCCATCATCATCGCCGGCTTCCTGCCCTTGTTCACCCTGACCGGAGTCGAAGGCCATATCTTTGGCCCCATGGCGCGCACCTATGCCTACGCTTTGGCGGGCGGCCTGCTGGCCACCTTCACGGTATCGCCGGCACTGTCGGCGCTGCTCTTGAAGGGCAAGATCGAGGAAAAGGAAACCGTGGTGGTGGAATGGATGCGGCGCGTCTACACGCCCGTCATCCAGTTTGCCCTGGCCAACCAGAAAGTGGTGCTGGCCGGCGCAGCCGGCCTGGCCCGGGTGTCTTTCCTGATGCTGCGTTCGCTCGGGCTGGAATTCCTGCCCAAGCTGGAAGAGGGCAATCTGTGGATCCGCGCCACCATGCCCACCTCCATCTCGCTGGAGGAAAGCCAGCAATACGCCAATGGCATCCGGCGCCTGATCAAGAGTTATCCGGAGGTGCAGACCGTCATCTCGCAAAACGGCCGGCCCGACAGCGGCACCGATGCCACCGGGTTTTTCAATACCGAGCTGTTTGTGCCCTTGAAGCCTTTCAATACCTGGCGCAAGGGCGTCAACAAGGAAAAGCTGGTGGATGAAATCGCCCGCAACCTGGAAGCCAGGTATCCGGGCGTGGAATTCAACTTCTCGCAATACATCCAGGACAACGTGGAAGAGGCCGCCTCCGGCGTCAAGGGGCAGAACTCGATCAAGGTCTATGGCAATGACCTGGCGACGCTGGAAAAGACCGCGCAGGAAATCGAGAAGGTGATGGAGACCGTGCCGGGCGTGGTCGATCTCGCCATCTTCAAGGAGCTGGGCCAGCCGACGGTGCGCATCGATGTCGACCGGGCGCGGGCGGCGCGCTACGGCTTGTCGCCGGGCGACATCAATTCCACGGTGCAGATCGCCATCGGCGGCCAGGCGGCCGGGAATCTGTATGAGCCCGGCAGCGACCGCAATTTCCCCATCATCGTGCGCCTGGCCTCGCCTTATCGCCAGAGCTTGGACGCGATGCGCCGCATCACCATTGCCGCACCGGCGTCCTCGGGCAACGGCGTGGTGCAGATTCCGCTCACCGATGTGGCCGAAGTGTCGCTGACTTCGGGCGCATCCATGATCTACCGCGAAAACCAGACGCGCTACATCCCGATCAAGTTCGGCGTGCGCGGCCGCGACCTGGGCGGAGCGGTGGAGGAAGCGCAGCAAAAGGTGGCGCAGAAGGTCAAGCTGCCTTCGGGCTATCGGATGGAATGGGTGGGCGAATTCGGCAATCTGCAGGAAGCGCTGGCACGCCTGAAGATCGTGGTACCGATCACACTGGCCGTCATCCTGCTGCTGCTCTATGTGAACTTCTCATCGCTGGTCGACACGCTGCTGGCCGGCAGCGTGATGCCGATGGCGCTGGTGGGCGGCATCTTCGCGCTGTTCTTTACCGGCACACCGTTCTCGGTGTCGGCCGCGATCGGCTTCATTGGGCTGTTCGGCATCTCGGTCATGGAAGGCATCATCGTGCTGTCCTATTTCAACCAGAGGGTGGATGAAGGGATGGAACGCAGCGCGGCCTTGCTCGATTCCTGCCAGACCCGCTTGCGGCCGGTGATGATGACTTGCATTGCCGCCTGCGTCGGCCTGCTGCCGGCCGCCATTTCCACCGGCATCGGCTCCCAGGTGCAAAAGCCGCTGGCGCTGGTGGTGGTGGGCGGCATCCTGCTGGCGCCGGTGCTGGTGCTGGTGCTGTTCCCGATTTTGATTTCCATGTATTCGCGGCGCGGACTGCGTGTCGCAGAGGCGGGGTGAGCGATGAGCAAGAACAACAAAGCGCTCGCCAAAACCTCATCGGGCCTGGCCCTGGCTCTGGTCCTGGCCGGTTGCGCGGTCGGTCCCGACTTCGTGCGGCCGGGCCTGGACCGCAATGCCGGCTATGGCGAGGCGGCGCCGATGCCGGCGACGGCCCAGGCGCAAGCGGACAGCGTCACGCCGCCGCGCTTCCAGTATGGCGCCGACATTCCGGCGCAATGGTGGACGGTATTCCGTTCGCCGCGCCTGAACGCGCTGGTGGAGCAGGCCTTGCGGGCCAATCCCAACATCAAGGCGGCCGAAGCGGCGCTGGTGGTGGCGCAGGAAAGCGTGCGCGCGCAACGGGGCGCCTATCTGCCCCAGGTCAGCGCCAATTTCAATCCGACCCGGCAAAAGTCGGCGGGCATCCTGTCGCCGGCACTCGATTCCGGCGCCAATCCCTACAACCTGCACACGGCCCAGCTCAATATCTCCTACATGGCGGATGTGTTCGGCCTCAATCGCAGGACCGTGGAGTCGCTCGAGGCGCAGTCCGAGTTCCAGCACTACCAACTGCGCGCGGCCCATCTTTCGCTGTCATCCAATGTGGTGGCAAGCGTGGTGCAGATCGCCGGCCTGTCGGGCCAGATCGAGGCCACCGAAGCCAGCATCGGCATCGTCAGCGAGCAATTGGGCATCCAGCGCAAGCAACTGGAAGCGGGCGCGATCCCCGAAGCCAATGTGATTGCGCAGGAAGCCCTGCTGGCCCAGACCCAGGCCCAACTGCCGGCGCTGCGCAAGCAGTTGCAGCAGCAAAAGCATTTGCTGGCGGCGCTGACCGGCGGCTTTCCCGGCAAGGCGGATGATTTCAATTTCACCCTGGCCGAACTGAACATGCCGGCCGAATTGCCGGTGTCCTTGCCTTCCGCCCTGGTGGAGCACCGTCCTGATATTCGTGCGGCAGAGGCGCAATTGAAGGCCGCCAGCGCGCAGATCGGCGTGGCCGTGGCCAATATGCTGCCGCAGATTACGCTCTCGGCCGACCTTGGCAGTTCGGCCCTCACCGTGGGCCAGTTGTTCTCTTCCGGCACCGGCTTCTGGGCGCTGGCGGCCGGCGTGATGCAGCCGGTATTCCAGGGCGGTACGCTGATCCACCGAAAGCGCGCGGCCGAGGCTGCTTTCAATCAGTCGGCAGCGCAATACCAGGCCACCGTCATTTCCGCCTTCCAGAACGTGGCCGATTCCTTGCGTGCGCTGGAGTTCGACGTCGACGGCCTGAATGCCGCGCGCACTGCCGAAGCCGCCACCTTCAAGAGCTTGAACATCGCGCGCCGCCAACTGGAACTGGGCGACGTCAGCTATCTGGGTCTGTTGACGGCCCAGCAGTCATACCAGCAGGCGCGCCTGGCGGCGGTGCAGGCCGAGACCTTGCGCCTGGCCGATGTGGCGGCGCTGTTCCAGGCCCTGGGCGGCAGTTGGAACAAGCCGCAGCAGAGCGCCAAGGCCACGCCCTGAGCTGAGCCCGGCTTCAGAATGAACGCAGGGCGTGGCGCTTGAGGAGCTCCGTGAAATCCGCCGCGCACTGCGGCAGTTGCCGGCTGCGGTCGCTCACCTGGTAGAAGTCCAGCTCCACCTCGGGCGAACCGAGCGCTTCCACCTGCAGGCCGCGATTGCGGCAGGCGGAACTGGCGGTGGAAGGCAGGATGGCAATGCCGCATCCGGCCGCCACCAGGCCGATCTGGGTATCGAGGAAATTCACTTCAAAGGCCGGCGGCGCGGCATGCCCGGCTGAATTCAGGTGCTTGTTGATCAGCTGCTGGATCGGGTTTTCCGGCGGCAGGCCGATGAAGCGCTTGTCCACCAGCTCGGCCCAGCGCCGTTTGCCGCGGCGCGCCGGCGGCAGCACGCCGGGGCGGCTCACCACCATCAGCGAAAAGCGGAACACCGGCGTGCGCAACACGCCCGGCCTGGGCTTGATGAACATGCCCAGCCCCAGGTCCACTTCCCCCGCCTTCACCATGCGCGCGATGTCTTCCATCGAAGTGTCGGTCAGGCGCACGCTCACTTCGGGATGCTGGGCCTGGAAGGCGGCGATCGCTTCCGGCAACAGGTTGGCCGCGGCCATCGGCGGCGCCGCCACCGAGAGTGTGAGATTGGCCGCGCGCGCCCGGCCGCCCAGGTTGGAGATTGCCGCCTCGATTGCCTGCACATTCTGCTCCGCCACCGACAGGAACTGGCTGCCGAATTCGGTCAGCTTCACTTGCCGCGTGGTGCGGTCGAACAGACGGAAACCCAGTTGCTGCTCCAGTTCGCGAATCATCAGGCTCAAGCCGGATTGGGCGATATACATCTGCTCCGCCGCGCGCGAAAAATTGCGGTGGCGGGCAACCAGCAGGAAGGCCGTGAGTTGGCGCGTGGTGATGTTCATGGCGGCGGATGCGTGGATACGGCGGGTTTCGTGCGGCGGCGCATTGATCAGCAATGCGTATTAAATGATATTACGATTCTATTTCTCAAATAGATCGCTTGTCCGTAGCATATTCCAACGCACTCGAGTCCTTGCAGTTTCAATAACCATCCTGTCCATCGAAGTCCCCACCCCAAGGGAGATCGCTGCAATGAAAGTGATGTTGATGAAAAAGCCGGCCGTGGCGCTGGCCCTGTTGGCGCTGGGCGCCGCCGCCACTGTCTTGAGCCCGGGCGCGGCCCGGGCCCAGGAGCAGTTCCCCAGCAAGCCGCTCAAATTCGTGGTGCCGTTTTCCCCCGGCGGCGGCATCGACATTCTGGCCCGCACCATCGGCCAGAAGCTGGGAGACGAGTGGAAAACGGCGGTGGTGGTGGACAACCGGCCCGGCGCCAGCGGCAACATCGGTACCGAGGTGGTGGCCAAGTCGCCGGCCGACGGTTACACCGTGCTGACCACGGCCAACACCATCATCATGGCGCCCACGCTCTACAAGAAGGTCGGTTTCGATCCGGTGAAGGATTTCGCGCCCGTTGCGCCCCTGGCCATCGGCAGCCTGGCGCTGGTGGCACGACCGACCCTGAACGTGAAAACCGTGAAAGACTTCATCGCCCTGGCGCAAGCCAACCCGGGCAAGTTCAATTACGGCTCGCCCGGCAATGGCACGCCGCATCACCTTGCCATGGAGCTGGTGAAGCAGAAAGCCAATATCGACGTCACCCACATTCCCTACAAGGGCTCGGCCGGCCTGGTGACCGACGTCGTCTCGGGCCAGGTGGATATCGCCTTCCTGCCGGTGCACCAGGTGCTGCCCTATGTGAAGAGCGGCAAGATGCTGATGCTGGCCGCGGGCGGCACCAAGCGCACTTCGGTCACGCCTGATGTGCCTTCGCTGGCGCAAGCCTCGGGCATCGGCGATGTCGACGTCGACATGTGGTACGGCCTCTACCTGCCGGCCGGCGCCCCGAAAGAGGTGGTGGCCAAGCTCAACCGCGCGGTGAATGCCATCCTCAAGCAGCCGGACGTCGGCGTCACGCTCGGCAATCTCGGCTTGCAGCCCAGCGGCGGCAGCCCTGAGCAATTGGCGGAATTGACGGTGTCCGACCTGAACCGCTGGGCCAAGGTCATCAAGCAGGCAAAAATCGCGGCCGACTGAGTCAATCGCAGCCGGCCTGAATTCAAACTCATCCACACAAGGCAAGCAATGGACGTAATCATCGTAGGCGGCGGCATCGGCGGCCTGACCCTGGCGCTCACCCTTCATCGGGTCGGCATCTCCTGCCGCGTATATGAAGCCGCGCCTGAACTGAAAGCGGTGGGCGTGGGCGTGAGCCTGCTGCCGCACTCCACCAAGGCCCTGGGCGAACTGGGCTTGAACGAGGCGCTGGCCAAGGTCGCCGTCACCACCGCCGAGAGCGTGTTCTTCAACCGCTTCGGCCAGCGCATCCACGGCGAGCCGACCGGCACCCATGCCGGCTACGAATGGCCGCAATTCCAGGTGCATCGCGGCGATCTGCACATGGTGCTGCTGGATGCATTCAAGGAGCGCGTCGGCGCCGACCGCCTCTTCACCGGCTGGAAATGCACCGGCTTCACCCAGGACGCCGACAGCGCCACCGCGCATTTCAGCGATACCACCACCGGCGCAAAGCTGCCGTCGCAGACCGGCGTGGCCGTGATCGCCTGCGACGGCCTGCACTCCGTGATCCGCAAGCAATTGCATCCGCATGAAGGCGAGCCGGTGTATTCGGGCGTGAACATGTGGCGCGGCGTCACCCGCTGGAAGCCCTACATGGGCGGCAACACCTATGTGCGCGGCGGTTGGCTCACGCCCGGCAAGATGGTGATCTACCCGATCCGCAAGCAGCTCGACGCCGACGGCAATCAGCTCATCAACTGGGTGGCGGAAGTCACCACGCCGGTCTATGAAAAGCGCGACTGGAATCGCGCCGGCCGGCTGGAAGATTTCATCCATGTCTTCGAC
>JAEVZY010000032.1 GCA_023392035.1 Pseudomonadota bacterium
GCCGACGATGCTGGCCTTGTTGACAAAGATCTTGTCGGCCGCCGCAGCCACGTAGTACCCGCCCGAGGCGCACATTTCCTCCACCACGACGTACAAGGGCACATTGGGATGATCGCGCCGCAAGCGCATCATCTCGTCATAGATGATGCCGGCCTGCACCGGGCTGCCGCCGGGGCTGTTGATGCGCAGCAGCACGGCTGCCGCGCCCTTGTCGGAATAGGCGTTGTTCAAGGCGGTGATCACGTTTTCCGCCGAGCCGGTGCCGTTGCCGGCTTCTATCGTGCCGTCGATCTCCACCAGGGCGGTATGGCGGCCGACACTTTCCATTTCCTTGTCGCCGAAATCGAAGATCTGCCAGATCAGCAGCAGCACGATCGCCAGGGTGACGAACTTGAAGAAAATTCCCCAGCGCCGCCGCAGGCGCGCTTCGTTCACTTGCGCAAAGGCCAGCCTTTCCAGTGCATCGCGTTCCCAGCTCTTCTCGGCTGCAGCAGCGGCTGGGGCGGGAATTTTTTCTCCGGACGCGCCGGGCGATTCGTGTTGTTCTTCCATGTTTTATCGTGATCGTGATCTTGGTATTGCGCTTCGCTCAGGCCAATACCGGACGCAGGCTGTCGTCCGGCTCCCAGTAAATTTCACCACCGATTTCGAGCACCGAAATCGGCTGCAGCTTGCCGCCCCGGCAAGGCCCGCCGGCGCAATGGCCGGAATCGGGAAGGTACAGCGCGCCATGGGTGGAGCACATCAAGTAGGTGCCGCTTGAATCGAAGAAGTCACCTTCGTTCCAGTCCAGCTCCACCGGCACATGGGCGCAACGGTTCAGGAAGGCATGCACCTTGCCGCGGTAACGTACGACAAAGCCGGTACGCTGCTCGCCCCAGGCCGTCAGCGGAAAGCGCACGCCGCGTCCGCCATCCTCCAGCTCGGCGGCGGCGCAGATGTGCACGGCCGACGCCGGCACGGCTTGCATCAGGCGTTCTCCACCAGCCACTGGTGCAGTTGCGGCACCGAAGTGGCGGAAAAGGCCGGCTTGAGCGCCTCCAGCTCCTGCGCTTCATGGGCGCCATAATGTACGCCAATGCCGGCGGCGCCGGCATTGGCAGCCATCAGCAAATCGTGCGTGGTGTCGCCTATCATCACCGTGCGCTCCATTTCCTGCCCCAGTTCTCATGTGATCTCATGCAGCATGGCCGGGTGCGGCTTGGAAAAAGTCTCGTCGGCGCAGCGGGTGGCATCAAAATAGCGCGATATCTGCGAAGCATGCAGGGCGCGATTCAGGCCAACCCGGCTCTTGCCGGTGGCCACCGCCAGAAAATACCCGCGTTGCGACAGGTCGGCCAGCATTTCGGGCACGCCATCGAACAGGGTCAAGCCATGATCGCGCGACAAGTAGTGATAGCGATAGCGCTCCACCACCCGCGGCACCAGCTTCGGGTCCAATCCGGGCAGCGCCGCCGCCATGGCGTCCTGCAGGCTGAGGCCGATGACATAGGCAGCCATCTTGCGCTCCGGCACCGGCAATCCGAGATCGCGCGCCGCCGCCTGGATGCACTGGACG
This sequence comes from Pseudomonadota bacterium, assembly GCA_023392035.1. GTDB lineage: Bacteria > Pseudomonadota > Gammaproteobacteria > Burkholderiales > Burkholderiaceae_D > Lacisediminimonas. The sequence continues at coordinate 1,559 of JAEVZY010000032.1, forward strand.
ATGGTGCCGGTGCTGTCCATCAGGGTGCCATCCCAATCGAAGACGATCAGGTCAAATCGTTTTTTTGTCATCCGTTCAATTCCGATCCGCCGTGCCTGGCTGCAATTCATGCAGCAGACGCTTGCATTCCTGCGGCAAGGCCGCGTGTACCACCACCTGCTCGCCGCTGGCGGGATGGGTGAAGACCAGCCGGTGCGCATGCAGGAACATGCGCTTGAAGGCGCTGCGGCCCGGTTCCGCCTTTTGCATGCGCTTGTTGAGGCCAAAGTCGCCGTATTTGTCGTCGCCCACGATCGGAAATCCGGAAGACGCCAGGTGTACCCGGATCTGATGGGTGCGTCCGGTCTTCAGCTCTGCTTCCAGCAAAGTGTAAGGACCGTATTGGCCGAGCAAACTGAATACCGTGTGGGAAGGCTGACCGTCCGCTTGCACCCGCACCCGGCGTTCACCGTCGGGCAGGGTGTATTTATGCAACGGCAATTTGATGTGCTGGCGCGCATTTTTCCAGTCGCCGGAAACCAGGGTCAGATAACGTTTGTCTGTATCGCCCTCGCGCATTTGTTCATGCAGATTGGTCAGCGCCGAACGCTTCTTGGCCAGCATCAGCACGCCCGAGGTTTCCCGGTCCAGCCGATGCACCAATTCCAGGAACCTGGCCTGCGGTCGTGCAGCGCGCAATTGTTCGATGACGCCATAGCTCACGCCCGAACCGCCGTGGACCGCCACGCCGGCTGGTTTGTCGATCACCAGCACATGCTCGTCTTCCAGCAGAATATTGAATTCGGCGCCAGGCACCACCTGCTCTTCACGCTCAGCCAGACGCATGGGCGGCACGCGCACAACGTCACCGGACGCGAGTCGGTAGGTTTGATCGACCCGGCCGCGATTGACGCGCACCTCCCCCGAGCGCAATACCCGGTAAACATGGCTTTTTGGCACGCCCTTCAGTTGCCGCATCAGGAAATTGTCGATACGCTGACCTGAAGATTCCTCGTCGATGGTGACGAGGCGAGCCTGGTGAAGGATGGCCGGCGCCGCTCCCGACTCCGACCGGGCGTCGGAATTACTCGCTAACTCCTTCATTTTGCGAATATAATTTGAGCGCGCCTGTTCGAATTGGGCGCATGCAAGAATAAAAAAGCACATTCTACAAGAGGGCGACTCCATTGGCCCTGTTCATTGCGCAGCAAAGGACAAATGCAATGGAGAGCGTGTATGCACCACTCCAGTCGAAACCGTTGTTGCGACAAGGCTTTGCCGCAAGACAGGCGCTGGATTGTTGGACTTAATGCCCGGAACAAAAGGATATGATCCGGCAAGCTCGCCCATGAGCCCGACGGGCAGCTTGCCGGCAAGATGTAGACGCAAGCCATGCTTCACCGACTGGCTTCACTGGCAGGCTTTGCCAGGCTGAGACAGGCGAATTGCCGCTTCGGTCCGCTACCGGTTACCCACCGGCATGCGCCGCGGCACGCGCCCTCGGCCGGCAAGCGGCTGCTGGCGACCCGCCCATTCGGTGAAAGCCGCGAGCGCTGCATTTGCGCCCCATGGCGTCGAGCGACTTTCGCCGACGCTTGTCAGGCAATTCCCCTCCCGTGCACTCCGTCCTTGCGTACATTCCCATCACGCCGCGCCGACAAACGCGGCATTGAATGACCAGCTTGGTCACGGAGTAAAAAACAAAATGAAGCGCATGCTGTTCAATGCGACCCAGCAGGAGGAACTGCGGGTCGCCATTGTCGATGGGCAAAAGCTGATCGACATCGATATCGAGACCGCCGGTCGCGAGCAACGCAAATCCAACATCTATAAAGGCGTCATCACTCGCATCGAGCCCTCGCTGGAAGCCTGCTTCGTCAGCTACGGCGAAGATCGCCATGGCTTCCTGCCCTTCAAGGAAGTGGCCCGCACCTATTTCAAGGATGGCGTGGATGTGCGCAGCGCCAGCATTCGCGATGCCCTGCGCGAAGGCCAGGAAATCGTGGTGCAGGTGGAAAAGGAAGAACGCGGCAACAAGGGCGCGGCCCTGACTTCCTTCATTTCCCTGGCTGGCCGCTATCTGGTTCTGATGCCGAACAACCCGCGTGGCGGCGGCGTGTCGCGCCGGGTGGAAGGCGAAGACCGCCAGGAATTGCGCGAGACCATGGACCAGCTGCAGATTCCCTCCGGCATGTCCGTCATCGCCCGCACCGCCGGCATCGGCCGCACGGTGGAAGAACTGCAGTGGGACTTGAACTACCTGCTGCAACTGTGGCGCGCCATTGAAAGCGCCGGCAAATCGGCCCCCGGCGCCTTCCTGATCTACCAGGAATCCTCGCTGGTGATCCGCGCCATCCGCGATTATTTCCAGCCTGACATCGGTGAAATCCTGATCGACACCGATGACATCTACGAACAAGCGCAGCAATTCATGAGCCACGTGATGCCCGACATGGTGCATCGCGTGAAGCGTTATCGTGACGACGTGCCGCTGTTCTCGCGTTTCCAGATCGAACACCAGATCGAAACCGCCTACTCGCGCACCGTGCCCCTGCCTTCGGGCGGCGCCATCGTCATCGACCACACTGAAGCGCTGGTCTCGGTGGACGTCAACTCCGCCCGCGCCACCCGCGGCAGCGACATCGAAACCACCGCCTTCAACACCAATCTCGAAGCCGCCGAAGAAGTGGCCCGCCAGTTGCGCCTGCGCGACCTGGGCGGCCTGATCGTGATCGACTTCATCGACATGGAAAATTCGCGCAACCAGCGCGAAGTCGAGCAGCGCCTGAAAGACGCCCTGCACTACGATCGCGCCCGGGTGCAGATGGGCAAGATCTCGCGCTTCGGCCTGATGGAATTGTCGCGCCAGCGCCTGCGTCCCTCGCTGTCCGAAGGCAGCCATGTGACCTGCCCGCGCTGCAACGGCACCGGCCATATCCGCGACACCGAATCTTCCGCCCTGCAAGCCCTGCGCATCATCCAGGAAGAGGCGATGAAGGAAAACACCGCCGCCATCCATTGCCAGGTGCCGGTCGACGTGGCCGCTTTCCTGCTCAATGAAAAGCGCGGCGAGATCCTGAAGATCGAAACCCGCCACCGGGTGTCGGTGATCCTGATCCCCAACAAGCATCTGGAAACCCCGCACTACAACCTCGATCGCATCAAGCATGACGATCCGCGTCTGGAAGACCTGCGCGCCAGCTACACCATGGCCGAGGAAGCCGACACCGACATCAGCTACAGCAAGCGCCAGAAAGAAGAAGCCAAGCCGCGCCAGGAAGCAGTGGTCAAGGGCATCACGCCCGAGCAGCCGGCGCCCATCGTCGAACGCCCGGCTCCGGCCCCGGTTGCCCCGGCGCCCGTCATCGAAAGCGAAGGCGGGTTCTTCGGTCGCCTGTTCGGCCTGTTCCGCAAGAAGCCGGTGGCGCCCGCCGCGCCGGTCGTCGCAGCTGCCGAAAAGCCGCTCAACCCGCGCGAGCGCCAGGACCGCAACGGCCGTGGCCGCAATCGCGGTGGCAATCGTGGCCGCGGCCGTGACGAACGCGAAGCAGGCGGCAAGCAGGAAGTGCGCGAGGAAGCCACTGCCAAGGCCGCGCCGCAAGACAAGCGTCAGCGTCAGGGTCGTGAGCAAGGACGTGAACAGGGACGCGAACAAGGACGCGAAGCTGGCCGCGAACAACGCGAAACGGCGCAGGCCCGCGGCGAAGGCCGCCAGGACCGTGGCGAGCGCAAACCGCGCAACGAAGCGCCCAATGAAGCGCGTGGTGAAGTGCGTGGCGAGGAAGCGCGCAGCGAAGCCCGCGGCAACGAAGCACGCAATGAAGGCCGCCGCGAACGCGGACCGCGCCAGCCGCGTGG
>JAEVZY010000057.1 GCA_023392035.1 Pseudomonadota bacterium
AAGAAGGAGTTCACCGACGCGCCCGAACCCATGGTGAAGAAGTGATGCAGCCACACCAGGTAGGACAGGATGGTGATGACGACGGTGGCGTACACCATCGACTTGTAGCCGAACAGGCGCTTGCCGCAGAAGGTGGACACCACTTCGGAGAACACGCCGAAAGCCGGCAGTATCAGGATGTAAACCTCGGGGTGGCCCCAGATCCAGATCAGGTTCACATACAGCATGGCGGAACCGCCCGCTTCAGAGGTGAAGAAGTGGGTGCCCAGCATGCGGTCGGCGCCCAGCATGGCCAGCACCGCGGTCAGCACCGGGAAGGTGACCACGATCAGCACGTTAGTGCACAGCGACGTCCAGGTAAACACCGGCATCTTCATCATGCTCATGCCGGGGGCGCGCATCTTGACGATGGTGGCGATCAGGTTCACGCCTGACAACAGCGTGCCGACGCCCGCCACCTGCAATGACCATATGTAGTAATCCACCCCCACATCCGGACTGGCCATGATGCCCGACAGCGGCGGATAGGCCAGCCAGCCGGTCTTGGCATATTCGCCCACGAACAGCGAGACCATGGTCAGGACGGCGCCGAAGGCGGTCATCCAGAAGCTGAAGTTGTTCAGGAAGGGGAAAGCCACGTCGCGCGCGCCGATCTGCAGCGGCACCACGTAGTTCATCAGGCCCGTCACCAGCGGCATGGCCACGAAGAAGATCATGATCACGCCGTGGGCGGTGAAGATCTGGTCGTAGTGGTGCGGCGGCAGATAGCCCATGTTGTCGCCGAAGGACAGCGCTTGCTGCAGGCGCATCATCAGCGCGTCGGCAAAGCCGCGCAGCAGCATCACGATGCCCAGGATGATGTACATGATGCCGATCTTCTTGTGGTCGATGCTGGTGATCCAGTCGCGCCACAGCGGCGTCCACAGCTTGAACTTGGTCAGCAGGGCCAGCAGGGCCAGGCCGCCCAGGACCACGCCGATGAAGGTAAAGAGCACGATGGGCTCATGTCGCATGGGAAGCGAATCCCAGGACAGGCGCCCGAAAAGGAGTGAAGTCGATGCGATCTGTTCTTGCATGGCAAATCTCAGTTCAGTTTCGTGGCGCGAGCGGTCACGCTGTCGTCTTCGGCGCGCACCACGCAGCGGGCGCCGTCGTCAGTGATGATGTTCTTGAACGCATAGGCGGCGCGGTTGCGCTGGCGGTCCAGCGCGGCGACCTTGTCCAGGCACATCGTGCCTTCGGCCACGCACTGGTTGACGACGGCGTCATACAGCTTGGGGGTCACGCTGGCGAAGTGCTGCACCGGTTCTTTTTCGCTGGGCTTGGCCAGGGCGAGATAGGCGTCGCCGTCCAGCTTGCTGTTGCCGGCCTTGTTCTTTTGCACCCAGGCGGCGAATTCCTCATTGGAGACGCCGTGGTACTTGAAGCGCATGTGCGAGAAGCCGGCGCCGCTGTAGTTGGCCGAGAAGCCGTCATACACGCCGACCTTGTTCATCACCGCGTTCAGGGTGGTGTCCATGCCCGGCATGGCGTAGATCTGGCCTGCCAGCGCCGGGATGTAGAACGAATTCATCATCGTCGTCGAGGTCAGCTTGAAGCGGATCGGGGTGTCGATCGGCGTCACCAGTTCGTTCACGCTGGCGATGCCCTGCTGCGGATAGATGAACAGCCATTTCCAGTCCATGGCCACCACCTGCACCGTCAGCGGCTCGGTGCCGGGCGCAATCGGACGCTGGGCGTCGATGCGATCCAGGGCGCGGTAGGGATCGAGCTTGTGGGTGGAGATCCAGGTCACCAGGCCGAGGGCGATGATGATCAGGAGCGGTGCGCCCCAGATCAGCAGTTCCAGGCGCGTGGAATGGTCCCAGTCAGGCTGGTACACTGCATTGGCGGTCTTGCGGTACTTCCACGCGAACAGCACGACCAGAAACATCACCGGCACGATGATCAACAACATCAGGCCGACGGAGATCCAGATCAGGGTGCCTTGTTGGCGAGCCACATCTCCGGCAGCATTCATGACGATGGTGTTGCAGCCGGCAAGCGTTGCCAGGGCGGCTAGGGCCGGCAGCAGCAACAGCCGGCGACGGGCAGAGTTCAGAAACATTCCGGGTTCCAAGAGACTGGATTAAACCTCCCGAATTTACTTGGCCATGAGCATCCTGCCCATTGGACATATTGTCCCACCCGGCAAACAGACCGGCCGGCAAGACTGGTAGACTGGGCCTGCGCGCAACCAAAAAATAGAGGAGACGCACGCATGCAAGGCCACACCGGTGGCGGGAAAGACCTTCCCGCCGGGCAGCATCCCTCCGCATCCCCTTCCGAGCCGGCCCAGAAAAAGCCGCCGGCGGCCATTGGCCCGGGTGACATCGCCATCGGCGTCGTCATCGGCCGCGCATCCGAGAATTTTGACTTTTTTGTCTATGCAATCGCCTCGGTGCTGGTGTTTCCCACGGTGTTTTTCCCGACCCACGACCCGCTGCGCGGCACCCTGTATTCCTTCCTGATCTTCGCCTTCGCCTTCGTCGCCCGACCGCTGGGCACGATTGCCTTCATGTCCATCCAGCGCCGTTACGGGCGCGAATCCAAGCTGATGACAGCCCTGTTCCTGCTGGGTTTTTCCACCGCCGGAATTGCCTTTTTGCCAGGTTATTGGGATATCGGCTTCACTTCGGTGGTGCTGCTGTCGCTGTTCCGGATCGGGCAAGGGGCGGCGCTGGGCGGCTCCTGGGACGGGCTGGCATCGCTGTTGGCGCTGAACGCGCCGGCCAACCGGCGTGGTTGGTACGCCATGTTGGGCCAGTTGGGCGCGCCGGTCGGCTTCATGCTGGCTTCTTCGCTGTTCGCAGCCCTGCTGTTTTCCTTGTCGAAGGATGAATTTTTGGAGTGGGGCTGGCGCTATCCCTTTTATGTAGCGTTTGCCATCAACGTGGTGGCGCTGTTTGCCCGCCTGCGGCTGGTATCCACCGACGAATACGCGCGCCTGCTGGAAGAGCGCGAGCTGCAACCCACCAGCGTGGTGGAAATGACAAAGTCGCAGGGCCGCAATGTCCTGATCGGCGCGCTGGCGGCGCTGGGCAGTTACGCCATGTTCCACATCGTGACGGTGTTCCCGCTGTCCTGGATCGTGCTGTATTCCGATCGGGCCGTGCCGGATTTCCTGCTGGTGCAAGCCATGGGCGCGGTGCTGGCGGCACTGGGGGTGATCGCCTCCGGCTGGATCGCCGACCGGCTGGGCCGCCGCACCACGCTCGGGACCCTGGCCTTGCTGATCGCCGCCTTCAGCGGCCTGGTGCCGACCCTGATGGATGGCGGCAATACCGGCCAGGACATCTTCATCCTGCTCGGCTTTGCCTTGCTCGGCTTGTCTTACGGACAGGCCTCGGGCGCCGTGACCGCCAACTTCTCGGCCCGCTACCGCTATACCGGCGCCGCCCTGACCTCCGATCTGGCCTGGCTGGTCGGCGCCGGCTTCGCCCCGCTGGTGGCACTGGGACTGTCCGCCAACTTCGGGTTGGACTATGTGAGCCTGTACTTACTGTCGGGTGCAGTGGGATCGATGGCCGCACTCTCAGTCAATCGGGCGTTGGAAATACGCTAATGGCAATGTTTCCAACTTGACCATGACTCAGCGCAAGGCCATCCTATCGCCAGCTGATAGGATGGCATATGATGGACTACGGCCTGGAACTGCTGTTGGGCTATGACGGCAAGCGACATTACTTCGCCACTGGGCATTACCTCAAATTCGAAGTACGGCAAATTGAAACGAGCACTCGCACCCCGCATGGTTTGTCCTACTGCTTGACGCTCCATGCGCCGGAAGGCAGGCGACTTCTCGGGTTTGACAATGCCCATCTGGTCTCTCATCGCGGCGGCAGATTCGTCAAGCGTCCCACGGCTTCGGATCATTGGCATCGGGATGATGGCGACATGGGTCGGCCCTACGTGTTCAAGAACGCATCAATGCTGTTGGCGGACTTTTTCGACGCCGTTGAACAAAGACTCAATGAACTTGGGATTCCCAATCGGATAGTGAAAGAGGCTTCAGATGGCACCGTCACCTAAAATCCAGTCTCTGCGCGAACTGCGTGAAGAGATGATTTCTGTAGCAGAAGGCCAGCGTCCCGCGCCCGCAGACGCTGGACAGATTTCATTTGAATCAGCAGAGGCGGTGGCACGGCTGCTGAGTCCTGAAAATCGACAATTGCTGAACGTGATCGACAAGGAAAAGCCGCAATCGGTCGCGCAATTGGCAGCGCTCGTTCAACGCGCCGAAGCCAATGTGAGTCGCTCTCTTTCCAGGCTCGCGGAAGCCGGATTCGTCGTCTTGCTGGAAGGCGAAGGGCGCGCGAAGATACCGAAAGTGCGGATTCGCGAACTCACAATCAAGATCAACACTTTGCAGTGGGACGATCGCTTGATCAAGGCGCAGTAAACAAGTCCCGGGAAGGCCTCGAGCCGGGCGTTTATGAATGTGCGTAGTTCGAGGACAGCATGCGCTGCTCCACGAAACCTGGAACTCAATCCCCCGTCGGCGAAATCTGAAAATCCACCACCTGCGGCAGCGCCCGCAGGTGGTTGGCCAGGCCGGCGCTGCTTTCTTCGTTCTCGGTCTGCAGGACCATGCTGTAGCCGAAGCTCTTGCCGCCATCGCCCAGCCGGTAACTCATGTGCGCCACTGAAAATCCATTGCGGGCGGCAAGGTCGCGCATGTCGTCTTCGGACAAGGCGTTGTCGCGTGCAAAGCGCACCGAGAAGTGGACATAGGAATGCGAGGGCAGCCAGGCTTCGATGCGGCGGAACACCGACAGCACGCCCAGCGTCAGCACCGTGCAGAAAATGGCGGGGAAAAAGAAGCCGATGCCGAACAGGATGCCGATGGCGGCCGTCATCCAGATCGAGGCGGCCGTGGTCAGGCCGCGCACCGACAAGCCTTCCTTGAAGATCACGCCGGCGCCAAGAAAGCCGATGCCGGTCATGATGCCCTGCGCCATGCGGGTGGGATCGGTGCGCATGCTTTCCAGCGCCGCCCCTGGCAACCACTGGGACTGGAACAGCATCACCAGCATCAACACCGCCGAGGCCAGGCAGACCAGCGTGTGGGTGCGAAAGCCCGCCGGGCGTCCGTGGTAACTGCGTTCCAGGCCGATCACGCCGCCGGCCACGGTTGCGCCCAGCAAGTGGGCGCTCATCACTGCGTAGGCTTCCATTTCCCTCCGCCGTCAGGGGCCTTGGTCAGGCCGGTCTTATTCTGCTCTTACCTTGGCCGATCGTACCACTTCGCCCCAGCGCTTCAACTCGCTTTCATTGAAGGCGCGAAATTTCTCGCCCGGCAGATAACTGGCGGCGGCACCATCGGCATCCAGCGCCGCCTGCAATTTGGGATTGTCCATCGCCCGCACGATGGCGTTTTGCAGTTTCTCCAGTACCTCGGCCGGCGTGCCGGCCGGGGCCACCAGTCCGGCCCAGGAGGTCACTTCAAAACCCGGCACGCCCGATTCGGCCAGGGTCGGCAAATCCGGCAAGGCCCGCGAGCGGGTGGCGGAACTGACGGCGATGCCGGTCAGCTTGCCCGATTTCACATGCGGAATCATGGCCGGGCTGGTTTCGATGGTGAGCGCAACTTCACCCGACATGGCCGCCAGCATGGCCGGGCCGCCGCCCTTGTAGGGCACATGCATCATCTTCGTGCCCAACGCGGCATTGATCAATTCCCCGGCCAGATGCGCCGGTGAGCCGGTGCCGGCGGAAGAAAAGCTGACCGCGTCCTTCTTCTCGCGCAGGTAGCGGATGACATCGGCGGTGGTCTTCAGGTTCAGGCCGGGATTGACCGCCATCACCAGCGGGTAGCGCGCCACCAGTGCCACCGGCTCGTAAGACTTGATCGGATCGAGCCTGGCGTTGGGATAGATCCAGGGATTGACCGCAGCGCTGGACAGCGTGGTCATGAACAAGGTGTAGCCATTGGGCGCACTTGCCGCCACCGCCTGCGCCGCCACATTGCCGGCTGCGCCCGGCTTGTTGTCGATGATGACTTGCTGGCCCAGATGCTCCTGCATGGCCTGGCCCAACAGGCGCGCCAGCTTGTCGGTGGAGCCGCCCGGCGCGAAGCCGACCACGATGGTGACCGGCTTGCCCGGCCAGGCCTGGGCCATGGCGCAGGATGCGCCGAGCATGAGTACAACGGCCGCAACCAGCCGCCGCAGAAAGCTGCCTTGCATGGTGTCTCCCCTTTTTTTGGTTTTGCCGCTGAATCGTTTGCAGAATCACATCCAAGGAAGAGAAAAAGTCTTCAGATTGGTGAAAGACTTGATCGCCTCCTGCACGCCCTCCTTGTAGCCCAGGCCCGAATCCTTGATGCCGCCGAAGGGCGTCAGCTCGATGCGGTAGCCCGGTACTTCCCACACATTCACCGTGCCCACCCTCAATTCATTGATGAAGCGGGTGATGTGTTCCATGCGCTCGGTGCACACGCCCGAGGAAAGCCCGAAAGCGGTGCCGTTGGAAATGGCAATTGCTTCATCGATGTTGGCGAAGCTGATGATGGGCGTGACCGGCCCGAAGGTTTCCTGCTTCACCAGCGTCATCTCCGGCCGCACGCGGTCGACCACGGTCGGGCTGTACAGCGCGCCGCGCCTTTGATTGCCAACCAGGATGCGCGCGCCCTGCCCTTGCGCTTCTTTGACCCGCTGCTCGAACAGCGTGGCGGCCGCTTCATCGATCACCGTGCCCATCTGCACTTCGCGATCGCGCGGATCGCCATACGACCAGGCGCGGGTTTTTGCCACGATGCGCTCGGTCAGCTCTTCGCGTATGGCCTGATGCGCCAGCACGCGCTTGACCGCGGTGCAACGCTGGCCGGAATTCTTGTACGAGCCCTGCACTGCCAGCTCGGCGGCACGCTCGAGGTCGGCGTCTTCCATCACGATCAGGGGGTCGTTGCCGCCCAACTCCAGCACCACGCGCCGGTAAGCCGCCTTGGAGGCAATGTACTTGCCGATCGAAACGCCGCCAGTGAAGGTCACCAGCTCCACGTGCGGATTGCAGATCAACTCATCGGCGATCTCCGCCGGATCGCCGGTCAGCACCTGCAACATTTCCGGCGGCAAGCCGGCTTCGTAGAGCAGGTCGGCCAGATAGAAAGCCGACAGCGGCACTTTCTCCGAAGGCTTCAAGACCATGCGGTTGTTGCTGGCAATCGCCGGCGCCACCTTGTGCGCCACCTGGTTCATCGGATGGTTGAAGGGCGTGATGGCGCTGATCACGCCGGCCAACGGCTCGCGCTGGGTGAACACCTTGCGCTTCTTGCCGTGCGGCGTGAGGTCGCAGGAAAAAATCTGGCCGTCGTCGCGCAAGGCTTCGTTGGCGGCGAAATTGAGCACATCCGCCACCCGGCCGATTTCATACAGCGAGTCTTTCTTGCACAGGCCGGACTCCATGGTGATCAGGTCGGAAGCCTCTTCCGTCCGTTCACGCAACAGGGCGGCGGCGCGGTTCAGGATGCTGGCGCGCTCATAGCGCGTGAGCGTCGGGCGATAAGCCTTGGCCACTTCAAAGGCGCGCCGCACATCTTCCACGCTGGCCTTCGGTACGGTGCCGCACAAGAGGCCCGTGTAAGGGTCGAACACTTCGATCTTGCGCTCACGCTGCACACGCTCGCCGGCCAGACGCAGCGCTTCGGCGCGAAAACCGGGATGCACTTCCATGGGGGCATTCATGCTGTCTCCTTTGACGCCTGTCACGCGATGGCGCCGATGAAATTCTTGCCGCGCACGCCTTGCATGGCATGCGCCACCATGCGCTGCGCTTCCTCTTCGCTCACGCCATAGTCGGCAAAGCCGGTCTTCACGCCCAGGCCATGCAGGAAGGCCGTCAATTTCTCCGGCGCCTGCTGCAGGTCCTGGCCAAAAATCTTGCGCAAGACCGCGTCACGCGCCGGGCTCTTGTACAGGGCCAGGCGGCACACCAGGGGCAAGGGGAAGGAGCAGGCAATGCCATGCGGCAGGCCATGGCGCAGGGTCATCTCGTAGGAGATGGAATGCGCCAGCGCCGTCTTGGTATTGGAAAAAGCCATGCCGGCCTTGAGCGCGGCCAGGCTCATCGCCTCGCGCAAGGCGATGTCGCCGGGCGCGCGCATCAGCGCCGGCAGCACCTGCAGGATGTCCTGGGCGGCCGATACCGCGAAGGCGTCCGAGATCGGATTGGCGTTGACGTTCCAGACCGCTTCCAGCGCATGCGAGAGCGCATCCAGGCCGCTGGCCAGGGTCACCGCGGGCGGCGCCGACAGCATCAGCTCGGCATCCACTACCGCGCAAGTGGGCCAGGTCTCGGGCAGATGCAGCGAGTATTTGCGCTGGCTGGCACGGTCCCAGATGGTGGCCCAGGGCGTCACTTCACTACCGGTGCCGGCGGTGGTGGGTACGGCAATCAGGGTCTTGTGGCGCGGCGGAACGAAGCTCTGGCCGCTGGCCAGCAGCGCCAGCAAGTCATCGAAGCGGCCGGATTCGGTGCCCACCATCAACGCCTTGGCGGTATCGATGGCGCTGCCGCCGCCAACCGCCAGCAAGACTTCGGTGTCTTCATGTTCGCGCCAGAAGGCTTCGTACATGGGGCGCAATTCGGCCACGTCGGGATTCGGCAGGACGCGGTCTATCACCTGCACCAGGCTCGGACCGAGGAGCTTTTCGATGCGCGCAACAAGGCCCAGCTCGCGCGCCTCGGGAAAGGTCACCAGCACGGTGCGGCGGCCGCCGGTCAGGCTGGCGAGGTCGGCAAGAGTCCCTGCCCCGGCCACGCTGCGCACGGGATTGTAGTAGTTGGCATGCATGGTTTCAGTTCCGCTGGGCCGGCACGGCGAGGTTCAAGGCCAGGTCGAAGGCATCGAAATTGCGCCAGCGCCGGCGTCCCGGCGGCAGCGCCACCTTGCGGTTCACCAGCAAGGGCACCTGCTGTTCCGACAGGCCGCCGTGCGAGCGCAGCGGCACATCCAGGCCCGACAGGTCATGCTTGTCGGGCGAGGTGCCCAGCACTGACAGGCGCTCGGACAGCACCACCAGGTCGCCGATGCGGTCCGGCGGCAACTCGAAACGCCGGGCGGCACTGGAACGGTCCAGCACTTCCAGAATGCCGGGCATGTCGCGCAGCGCCTGCATCACGCGCGCGCGGTCGATGCCCTCGTTCAGATACAGCGTGGCAAACGATCCCAGCGCACCGTGGTGCACCACATAGGGATCGGTGATGGGCAGGATCACCCGCACCTGTCCCGCGCCCAGCAAGCCGTCCAGCAATTGCTGCAGATAGACTATTTGCGGTTTGCCCGCGGCATCGGTCTTGGCGCTCATGCCATGGTCGGCGGTCAGCACGATCACCGCGCCCATCGCATCCAGTTGCGCCAGGTAGCCATCCATCATGCGATAGAAGTCGTTGGCATCCGGCGTGCCCGGCGCGCTCTTGTGCTGCACGTAGTCGGTGGTGGAGAGATACATCACGTCCGGCCGCTGCTTTTGCATCAGCTTCACGCCGGCGGCGAACACGAATTCGGACAGGGCCGCGCTGTAGACGTCCGGTACCGGCAGGCCCACCATCTCCACCACATTGGCGATGCCGTTCTCGGCCAGGTTTGCCTTGTCGGCAAACTCGGAAGAAAAACAGATGCCCTGCAATTCATGTCCCAACAGGCGGCGCAGCTTGTCCTTGGCGGTCACCACCGCCACCTTGCAGCCGGCTTGCGCCAGGCCCGCCAGCAGGGTCGGCGCCCGCAACAGCGCCGGGTCGTTCATCATCACTTCCTTGCCCGACTGCTGGTCGTAGAAGTAATTGCCGCAGATGCCATGCACCGCGGGCGGCGCGCCGGTGACGATGGAAAGGTTGTTGGGATTGGTGAAAGTCGGCACCACGCATTCGGCCGGCAGCGAACTGCCCTCTTCCATCATGCGCTTGAGGAAAGGCGCGACGCCGGCTTGCGCGGCCTGGGTCAGGTAGTCCGGCTCGCAACCGTCCACGCACACCACCACCGTGGGCGCGGACGGCAGGCGATAGCTGCGGCCGTTGGCTTCGATCATCTTCAGGCTGGTATTCATTGCGGATGTCCTGTGCTGGTTCTGTTTGGCATACCGGTCTTCAGTGGCTGCCTTGCTGTATCCACTGGCGCATGCGGCTGGAAAGGAAGTCCGCCGCCATCACCATGGCGATGATGACCAGGATGCACATCGCCGTGTCCTGGTACTGGAACAGCTTCATGCTGCCGGTCAGCTCGAAGCCAATGCCGCCGGCGCCCACCATGCCCAGCACCGTGGCTTGCCGCAGATTGGTTTCAAAGCGGTAAAGGCAGACCGCGATCCACGCCGTCACCACTTGTGGCAGCACGCCGTAGACGATGGTCTGCAGGGTGCCGGCGCCGGTGGCGCGCAAGGCTTCGATCGGTCCCTGGTCGATTTCCTCGATCGATTCGGCAAAGAACTTGCCGAGCATGCCGGCGCCATGCACCGCCAGCGCCAGCACGCCGGGGAAAGGCCCGAGGCCGACCGCCGCCACGAACACCAGTGCCAGGATGATTTCATTGATGCCGCGCATGACGTTCAGCACTTGGCGCATGGCGTGGAAAATCGCGCCGTTCGGACTCAGATTGCGCGCCGCGAAAAAGCACAGCGGCAGCGCCAGCACGATGGAAAGCAGCGTGCCCCAGATCGCAATCTGCACCGTTTCTATCGCCGGTTTGACCAGCTTTTCCATGAAGGCCCAGTTCGGCGGCAGCATGCGCGACAGGAAATCGCCAATCCAGGGCAAGCCCTTGGACAGTTCGGCAAAGCTGACCTGCGCCCCATGCGCGCTCCACCACAGCACCACGGCCGTCGCCAGCCCCAGTGCCACCCAGCGCAGGTACGCGCTGCCCGCAGTGTCGGGATTGATCACCAGTTTGTAGCGCTTCATCAGGAATTCTCCAGGGCCACGGGCGTTGGCATCTGCCAGCCGGTGTCGTTCGCGGGGCGGCGGGCGATGCCGGCGGTGACGTCTTCCATGCCGGCTTCGTCCAGGCCGGGGTAGATGCGCGCCAGCGCGCTCGCATCCAGGCCGTCGGGCCGTCCTTCAAACACGATGCGCCCGGCCGCCATGCCGACCACGCGATCGGCGAATTCGCGCGCGTAATCCACCTGGTGCAGGTTGCACACCACGGTGATGCCCAGTTCGCGGCAGGCCTGGCGCAGGTAGTTCAGCACCACGCGCGAAGTCTTGGGATCGAGGCTGGCCACCGGCTCGTCGGCCAGGATGATGCGCGGCTGCTGCGCCAGCGCGCGAGCGATGCCGACCCGCTGCTTCTGCCCGCCCGACAAACTGTCGGTGCGCTCGTAAGCCTTGTGCGCCAGTTCCACCCGCCGCAGGCAATCCATGGCGAGCTCGATGTCCGCCTGCGGAAACACGTGGAACAGCGAAGCCAGCGCCGGCACCTGGCCGAGCCGCCCGGACAACACGTTCTTCAACACCGACAGCCGCGGCACCACGTTGTAGTGCTGGAAGATCATGGCGACCTTGCGCCGCAACCGCCGCAGCGCCACCCGGTTGCCGCTGGCGACCTCGCCCGCCACCACGATTTCGCCGGCACTCGGTTCACACAGGCGGTTGATGCAACGCAGGAGGGTGGACTTGCCGGCGCCCGAGGCGCCCAGCACGACCAGGAACTCGCCCTCGCGCACGGCGAGGTCCACGCCCTCCAGCGCGCTGAACTCGCCGTAGCGCTTGTGCAGGGCGCGAATTTCTATCAACGCCGATGCACTCATTTCATCTTCTTCAGATCGAGATTGAGAATCTTGGCGGTATCGCGGATGACGTTGTAGGCGGCATCATTGGTGGGCACGAAGCCGTTCAGCAAGCCCTGGTCCGACCAGGGTATGTCTTTCACCTGCAGGAAAGCCTGCTGCACGCGCGCCTTCAGGTCCGGCGCCAGGTCCTTGCGCCACACCATGGGCGATTCGGGAATCGGGTCGGACTTCCACAGCACGACGATGTCTTCCTTCTTGGCCAGGCCCTTGGCGTAGGCGGCGTCGAGGATGCGGTCGGCGATCGCGGCGGCGTCGATCTTGCGGTTCAGCACGGCGATTTCATTGGCGTCATGCGAGCCGGAGAAGACGGTGCGCGAAAAACCTTTCTCGGCATCGAAGCCGGCCTTGATCAAGCCGGCCTTGGGGAACATGTGGCCCGAGGTCGAACTGGGGTCGACATACGAGAAGGTCTTGCCCTTCAAGTCGGCCAGCGTCTTGATGCCGCTGTCTTTGTGGGTGATGACCAGGCTGTGATAGAAGGAACGGCCGGCCTTCTTGGTCTCGGCGGTGGCGAAGGCCTCGATCGGCGCCACCGTGGTGCCCAGCACATAGGAGAAGGGGCCGAGGTAGGCCACGTCCAGGCGCTTGGAGCGCAGGGCCTCGATCACGCCGTTGTAGTCGGCGGCCACGAAGGGCTTGACTTCCATCTTCAGCGCCGCGGCCAGCTTGTCCATCATGGCCTGGCTCTGCGAGATCATGGCGCGCGAATCCTCGGAAGGAATCAGGCCGACGGTCAATACATTGGAAGACTGGGCAAGGCTTGCACGACCCAGCATCAAGGCGGGTACGCCCAATACGGCGGCGCCCAGCACACTCCTGCGCTTGGAATCCATTCGTCTCCTCCAGTGAGGTGGTTTGTTTGCCGGTCTATCGCCGGTCCAAAGCAGGGTGGCACAGGCAAAACTATTCTTCCAATTCAAATATTTGTATATTTGCATTCAAAAAAGCTATACCGGGACCAGCGCCTGCCGGATGTCCAGGGTCAGGCGCGTGAGGAGACGATGCCGTGCGGATTACCCAACTTCGTTCTTTCTATGCCGTGGCGCGCGCCGGCAGTTTCACGCGCGCGGCCGAGCTGCTGCATGTGAGCCAGCCCACCATCACCACCCAGGTGCGCTTCCTGGAAGAGCACTACAACATGGAGCTGTTCCACCGGCGCGGGCGACATGCCACCCTGACCGCGGTCGGCGAGCAGTTGTTTGCCATGGCCAAGCAGATCTTCAGCCTGGAGGCGGACGCCATCCATCTGCTGCAGGACGCCGGCGAGTTGAAGAGCGGCCTGTTGCGGGTGGCGGCGGTCGGCCCTTCGCATGTGACGCAGATGCTGGAAGCCTTCACCCGCCGCTATCCCGGCATCCGGGTCGCCGTACGCATGGGGAATTCGCAGGAGATGCTGGACCAGCTGTGGGATTACCAGGCCGACGTCGCGGTGCTGGCGCACTACCAGGAAGATGCGCGCTTCTTCTTCATGCCCTACAGCCGCCATCCGATCGTGATGTTCGTGCATCGGGGGCATCGCTTCGCGCGCCGCAAGACGCTGCGCATCCGCGACCTGGAGGGCGAACCGCTCTTGATGCGCGAACAGGGCTCAACCACCCGCCGCGCGCTGGAGAGCGCGCTGGCCGAAGCCGGCGTCACGCCGCGCATTGCGATGGAAGTCAGCAGCCGCGAAATCATCCGCGAAGCGGTGCTGAAGGGCATCGGCATCGCCGCCGTCTCGGAAGTGGAATTCGTGCCGGCGCCCGACCTGCGCATGCTGCGCTTCTCGGACGCCGAGATCTACACCTATGCCAACGTGGTGTGCCTGCAGGAACGCCGGCACAGCCGGCTGGTGTCGGCCTTCCTCGATGCCGTGGGCAGCGCCGCGCAGGCTGACGCTGCGCGCAGCACGGCAGCAACGCTGTGAAAGCGTCTACAGCTTGAGGAAGGAGCGCACCTCGTTCAGGAACAAGCCCGGATTCTGCAATTGCGGCAGATGGGCGCATTCGGGCAAGGTGCGCAATTGCGCGCGCGGCAGCAATTGCGCAAGCTCCTGCGCCATCGAAACCGGCGTGGCTTCGTCCAGTTCTCCGGCCAGCACCAGCGCCGGCACATGGATGCCCTGCACTTTTTCACGCAAATCCAGGTCGGCCAGTTCGGCGCAAGCCGCATGCAGCGTGGCCGGCCGCATAGTCAGGAAGCGCTGCTTGCGGCGGCTGACCAGGTCTGGATGCTTCTGCTCGAACTGCGGTCCGAACAAGCGCCGCATGGCGAGGTCGGCGATGGCATGCAAGCCGTGATGGCGGGCCTGGCGCGACATGTTGCGATAGGCTTCGCGCCCGGGTTCGGGAAAGCAGGCGCCGGTATCGGCCAGCACCAGGCGGTCGATCAATTCCGGATGGCGCGCCGCCACCAGCTGCGCCACGAAGCCGCCATAGCCATTGCCCAGCAAATCCACCTTGTCGGCCAGCTCCAGGGAGCGGATGCCGGCCGCGACCCGGTCCGCCACCGCGTCCAGCGGACCTTCCACCAGTTCTGAATCGTGAAAGCCGGGCAGGTCGAACAAGACCACGCGCCGGTCCTTGACCATCAGTTCCGCCAGCGGCTCGAAGCTGTCGCTATCGGCCAGCAGCGAATGCAACATGACGATGGTCCTGCCCTTGCCGGCGATGCGGGCCGAGATGTGGCCGTCCCCCGCGCTCAGCAATTCCTGGTCCCAGATGAGGGTCATACCGTCTCCTTTTTGTGTGGATGGCTACCCGGTCACGCGTGCCCGCTTGTTGTTGCCGGCTTCATTTTTTTGCGGCCGGATGCATGCCCGTCAACAATACCGCATTTGCAAGCCGATGGCGTATGGCGCAACCCGCGAAGTTGCATATCTAACCAGTCCCGCTTTGCGCTTGCGCAAACTCTTCCGCGGTGCGCAATGACATTTCGCCGGTTTGGAACC
Source organism: Pseudomonadota bacterium (assembly GCA_023392035.1). Classification (GTDB taxonomy): domain Bacteria; phylum Pseudomonadota; class Gammaproteobacteria; order Burkholderiales; family Burkholderiaceae_D; genus Lacisediminimonas. Next base: position 14,752 of record JAEVZY010000057.1, read on the forward strand.
TAATATTGCCAGCCGGTCAGGCGCTTGCGCGGCTGCTCGCGCCGCCCGCGACCTCCTCAAAGCAAAAAATGTCGGCCAGCAAATCCCTCCTGCTCAATATCACCATTTTCCTGTTGGTTGCCCTCGTCTTCGGCCTGGATCAGCAAGTCCAGTTGGGCATGGCCGTGTGGCTGTTCTACATGGTGCCGGTGATGCTGGCGGCCAATCAGCGCCGGCCCGACTTTCCGCCGCTGGTGGCGCTGACCTGCATGGTCCTGATCTGGGTGGCCTTTCTCCTGGCGACCGGGGACAACCACTCCACCTTCACCATCATCAACCGCAGCATGGGCTGCGCCGCGCTGGCTATCGTCGGTGGGCTCGGCTGGCAGGCCATACGCTCGCGCATGCGCGCCGATACGCTGTTCTGGATCGAACAGGGCCGCACCGGCATTTCGCCCATGGTGATGGGCGACAAGGAAGAAGCCGCGGTGGCCCAGAGCGCGCTGGACTTCCTGGTCAAGTACACCAATGCCCGCGCCGGTGTGTTGTATGTCATGCAGGAGCAGGGCCTGCTGCCGCGCGCCTGGCATGCGGTGCAACCGCTGCCCGATGGCGAACGCGCACTGGCGCCAGGCGAAGGCCTGGTCGGCGAGACGATGCGCCAGCAGGCCATCCGCCTCGAATCAAACCTGCCGGATTCATACCTGGACATCGCCTCCGGCAGCGGCCGCAGCGCCGCCACCCACGTGATCCTGGTGCCCTTGACCAGCAACCAGGCCCGGCTGGGCGTGCTGGAACTGGCCTATGTGCGCAAGAGCGACGATTTTGCGCGCGAGCTGGAACTGCTGGAACTGGTGCGCGAGAAAATCGCGGTTGGCCTGCGCTCGGCGAAGTACCGCGCAAACCTGCAGAACCTGCTGGAAGAAACCCAGCGCCAAAGCGAGGAGCTGCAAAGCCAGGCCGAAGAACTGCGCGTCGTGAACGAGGAATTGCAGGAAAGCGGACGCGCCATGCAGCAGTCGCAGGCGCAACTGGAAATGCAGCAGAGCGACCTGGAGCAACTCAATTCCGATCTGGAAGAACGCACCCGCGCCCTGGAAGAGCAACGCGCCGAATTGCTGGAATCGCGCCAGCGCAGCGAACAGCATGCAGCGGCCCTGGAACGGGCCAATCGCTACAAATCGGAATTCCTGGCCAATATGTCGCACGAGCTGCGCACGCCGCTCAACAGCTCGCTGATCCTGGCGCACATGCTGGCGCAGAACAAGCCGGGCAACCTGACGCCCGACCAGGTGCGCTATGCCGGCACCATCCATGCCGCCAATTCCGATCTGCTGAACCTGATCAACGACATCCTCGATCTGTCGCGCATCGAAGCCGGCCACATGCGGGCCGAGCTGGCGCCGCTCTCCACCCAAGCGCTGCTGGAACAGATGCGCGCCATCTTCGAGCCGGTGGCGGCGCAGAAGTCGCTTTCCTTCACCATCGAAGTGACCGAGCAGGCACCGCAGGAACTGCACAGCGACGAGATGCGCCTGCTGCAGGTGTTGAAGAACCTGCTGGCCAACGCCTTCAAGTTCACCCACGAAGGCGAAGTCAGATTGCGGGTGGCGCGCGGGGCCGGCGACCACATCGAATTCACGGTCAGCGACACCGGCATCGGCATTGCGCCCGACCAGCAGGAAGTGATTTTCGAAGCCTTCCGCCAGGCCGACGGCAGCACCAACCGCAACTACGGCGGCACCGGGCTGGGCCTGTCGATCTCGCGCCAGTTGGCGCATCTGCTGGGCGGCGATATCAGCGTGGCGAGCCAACCCGGCCAGGGCAGCCACTTCACGCTCACCATTCCGCGCCAGGCCAAGGCCGGCACCATCCTGCCCCGGGAAGGCGACCCGGCATTGCCCGCGAATGCAGTGGCGCAGACAGCCCCGACTTCGGCCCTGACTTCGGTCCCCAATGCGCTCGCCGCGCCAGCGCCGCAAGCCGCGGCCGACCCGAAGCATGAGGCCGTGGCCGACGATCGCGGCCAGCGCAAGCGCAGCCGCCTCATCATGGCGGTGGAAGACGACAACAAGTTCGCCGAAGTCCTGCGCGAGCTGGCCCATGAGATGGACTTCGATTTCCTGCATGCGGTCGATGGCGCCAGCGCGCAAGCCCTGGCCCTGGAATACCAGCCGGACGCCATGCTGCTGGATGTGCGCCTGCCCGATTCGTCCGGCATGGCGCTGCTGGAGCGCTTCAAGCGCCAGTCGGAATTGCGTCATATTCCCATGCACATGATTTCGGTGGATGACTACCGCCATACCGCGCTCGAGCTGGGCGCGATCGGCTACAGCCTGAAGCCGGTGGCGCGCGACGACCTCGCGCAGGCCATCCGCAAGCTGGACGACATGCTCAAGCGCAGCGTCAAGCGCCTGCTGGTGGTGGAAGACAATCCCGAACTGCGCAACGTCATTGCCGCCATGATCGGACGCGAAGGCATCGAAACGGTGGAGGCCGGCACCGCCGCCGAAGCCCTGCAGCAGCTCAAGGTCGACAGCTTCGATTGCGTGATCCTCGATCTCAAGCTGCCCGACGGCTCCGGCTTTCACGTGCTGGAGCAGATGGCCGAGGGCGGCGCCTACAGTTTCCCGCCCGTGATCATCTACACCGGACGCCAGCTGACGGCGGAAGAAGAGCAAAGGCTGCGCCGCTATTCGGAATCCATCATCGTCAAGGGCGCGCGTTCGCCGGAGCGGCTGCAGGACGAAGTGTCGCTGTTCCTGCACCAGGTCGAATCGCGCCTGCCGGCCGAGCAAAGA
>JAEVZY010000097.1 GCA_023392035.1 Pseudomonadota bacterium
TGCTCAATGTGCCCAATACGCCGGCCGCGGCCGCGCCCGCCACCTCGCCGGCGCAGCAGACACAGCAGGCCCAGCAAACGCCGCCGCCCCAGCCGCAGGTGGGGCCGGGGGTGCCGGTGCCGGCTACTCAAGCGCCCGCGGCCAATGCCGGTGGCGCCAGCGCCGGCAGTTCCGGAGCCGGCACGACAAGTACTGGAACTGCAGGGACGGGTGCTACGGGAGGCGCTGCGGCGGGAGCCAATACGGGAGCTGCAGCGACGGGCGCCGGCACCACCAGTACCGGCGCCAGCGGCGCCGCTGCCGGGGCTCAACAGCCGGTCTATGTGCAAAGTCCGCCGACCATGGGCGCCAACACGGGCCAGGCGCAACCCGCCCAAGGCGCGGGGCAGCAATCCCAGGCCGCCAACCAAAGCGTGGTGCACGGCCAGAATCAGCAATTGCCCGGCACAACCCCGGCGCGCTGAGCACAGCAGCGCCTGCCTGGCTTCAGCAGGCGCGCCTTACTCTTCCTTCAGGATTTGCTTGAGCTGGCGCGCGGCGCCTTGGCGCAGGGTCTTGCTGCTCTTGCGGTGCGAACCCGCGCGCCGCATCAAGGCTTGCGCCACCAGCGGATTGCGCGGCGGCGGCAAGGAAAGCGAGAGGCTTTCCTTTTTGTGCCGCGCGCGCGTCTTGCTCATGGTCGATTCGCGTTACCGTTCGCGTTACAGGACGTAGCGCGACAAGTCTTCATCCACCGCCAGTTCGCCCAGGGTTTTTTCAACGTACTGGGCATCGATGGCGACTTCGCCGCCGGCATGCCGGCTGGCTTCGAAAGAGACTTCTTCCAGCAGCTTTTCCATCACCGTGTACAGGCGGCGGGCGCCGATGTTCTCGGTCTTTTCATTGACCGAGAAAGCGATTTCGGCCAGGCGCCGGATGCCATCTGGCTGGAACACCAGCTTCACGTTTTCGGTCGCCAGCAGCGCTTCGTACTGCGCCGTCAGGCAGGCGTCGGTGCTGGTCAGGATGCGTTCGAAATCGGCAATCGAAAGCGAATCCAGCTCGACCCGGATCGGAAAGCGTCCCTGCAATTCGGGAATCAGGTCCGAAGGCTTGGACAGATGGAAAGCACCGGAGGCGATGAACAGGATGTGATCGGTCTTCACCATGCCGTACTTGGTGTTGACGGTGGTGCCTTCCACCAGCGGCAGCAGATCGCGCTGCACGCCGGCGCGCGAGACATCGGCGCCGCCCATTTCGGAACGGTTGGCGATCTTGTCGATCTCGTCCAAAAACACGATGCCGTTCTGTTCAACATTGGCGATGGCGCGGCGCTTCAAGTCTTCCTCATTCACCATGCGCGCCGCTTCTTCGTCGGCCATCACCTTCATCGCATCGCGCACTTTCATCTTGCGCGGCTTCTTGCGGTTGGCGCCCAGGCCGGAGAACATGGTCTTGATCTGCTCGGTCATTTCTTCCATGCCGGGCGGCGCCATGATTTCCATGTTGGGCGCAACTTCCGCGACCTCGATCTCGATTTCGCGATCGTCCAGCGATCCTTCGCGCAAGCGCTTGCGGAAAGTCTGGCGGGTCGGGTTGTCGCCATTGTTTTCGCTGGCGGCGCTGCTGCCGAAGCCGAAGTCGCGTGCCGGCGGCAGCAGGATGTCGAGGATGCGTTCTTCGGCGGCGTCGCGGGCGCGCTCGCGCACCTTCTGGATTTCCTGCTCGCGCGTCTGCTTGATGCCGATGTCGACCAGGTCGCGCACGATGGTGTCCACATCGCGTCCGACATAGCCCACTTCGGTGAACTTGGTGGCTTCGATCTTGATGAAAGGCGCATCGGCCAGGCGTGCCAGCCGGCGCGCGATCTCGGTCTTGCCCACGCCCGTGGGCCCGATCATCAGGATGTTCTTGGGCGTGATTTCGTGGCGCAGCGGATCGGCCACCTGTTGCCGGCGCCAGCGGTTGCGCAAGGCGATCGCCACGGCGCGCTTGGCGCGGCCCTGGCCGACCACATGCTTGTCGAGTTCGGCAACGATTTCCTGGGGAGTCATGTTCATTCCTCGCTTACTCCAGCGTTTCTATGGTGTGCGAAAGGTTGGTATAGATGCACAGTTCGCCGGCAATGGTGAGCGCCTTCTTGACGATCTCGACCGGCTCCAGTTCCGTGTTCTCCAGCAGGGCGCGCGCCGCGGCCTGGGCAAAGGTGCCGCCCGAGCCGATGGCGCCGATGCCGTCTTCCGGCTCCAGCACATCGCCATTGCCGGTGATGACCAGGGTGCTGTCGCGGTCGGCCACCAGCAGCATGGCTTCCAGGCGCCGCAGCATGCGGTCGGTGCGCCAATCCTTGGCCAGCTCGACCGAGGCGCGCATCAGGTTGCCCTGGTGTTTTTCCAGCTTGGCCTCGAAGCGCTCGATCAGCGTGAAGGCGTCGGCCGTGCCGCCGGCAAACCCGGCCAGCACGCGCCCCTGGTAGAGCTTGCGCACCTTGCGCGCCGTGCCCTTCATGACCGTATTGCCGAGCGTGACCTGGCCATCGCCCCCGAGCGCGACCCGATTGCCGCGCCGCACGGAAAGTATGGTGGTGCCGTGGAATTGTTCCATGAGATTCCTTTGGTTCGACCGCGCCGCAGCCGGCAATGATCGAAAGTAACGAACAGGTCTCGGGAGATGGGGGCAAAGTACCGCTTTGCAAGTCGGAGTACCCGCGCGCCCAGGTCGGAAGATGATACTAGTGGCCGTCAGCCACGTCCTTTTTGATCCAGATGGGGGGAAGGTGAATGGCGCGTCAGCGCCGGGCCGATCAGGCGATCAAGCCTTGCGAATGGAAATTTTCGCAATCTCGCGCAGACCGATCACATCCATCAAGGCCGCGACCATCTGGTTGACCTCGACAAACTCGATCACCCGGCCGCCGGCCACCACCGGCGCCAGGCTGGACAGCAACTGTCCGGCGGCATTGAAATCGATCCGCCGCAGCCGGGCGCAATCGATGACGGCCGGATCATGGCTGGCGGCAAACTCGGCAATCGTGGCCAGCAGGGAATCGGTTTTCCCTTCCACCAGCACCGGCATGGCGAAAGCCGGCGCATCCGGCTTCGAGATGGCATCCGCTTTCTCGGTCGTGACCTTCTGGGGCGCGTCGAAAGCCGGCGGCGACACTTCGAAGGTGACGCAATAATCCATGCTGGTTTCTTCGAACTCCACCTCGGAGCGCAACAGCCGCAGGATTTCCAGCAACAGCAGCCAGGGCGCCTCGGTCTCATCGCGCCGGCCGACCTTGAGAATGGCGCGGATACGTCCGGCCAGATCATTGGCGCCCACCAGCACCAGCTCGTGCGGACTGGCCTGCAGCCGTTTCAATATTTTGAGCAGCAGGCCGCAACCAATGGGGTCGACTTCGCTCACCCGCGTGAAATCCAGGCGCAGCACCGGACTGGTCTCGCCCAGCTTCTGCACTTTTTCCAGCAGGCGCACGATGCTGCTGTCGAGCTTGCCGACGAAGGCCACTGTCGGCACCGCCGCCGCCTTGGGCAGCATCTGGCTGACCGGCAGCAGTTCTTCTTCCAGGTTGCGCCAGGAGGGGGGAGAGGTTTCGAAGCGGGCCGCGAAGGTCATCGACAGGTTGTCGAATTCCGCTTGCCGGCCCGACAACTGGTACAGCTCAAGCAACATCCACCAGGGACGCTGGCCGTTATCGATCAGGTTGTCGCCCTGGACCGCCACCAGCAAGACCTGCTCCGCCATGGCGGCCTGGCCGCTGGCGTAGAGAATGGCGGCCTCTTCCACCACCTGCGCCGATTCGGAATGAACGACGATGTCGGTTGACTTGGCCTGCGGGCCGAGCAGGAACTCGGTGCTCATGCCGATGCTGGGCAGGGTCGATTCGAAGATCTGGCGCGGATCGGGCGGCCGGGTGGTGGCCGGCGGCGCCTGCACCCTCGGCACACTGGGCAGGCCCGGCAGGGTATTGCCCGAGGGGCCGCGCGCCGAGACGAATTCCTCCGACATCTCGGATTCGATGGCGTCGATTTTTTTGGCCGTGGCATTGGCCGCCGCCGGATCGCGCCGGGGACGCGCCGGCAGCGTGGCCGGTGCGCCTGGCACCGGCCGGGATGCCGGATTTGTCTTGTCGGATGACGCAGTCTTCTCCGCGGGTGCGGATTTGCCGTCTTTTTTTCCGAAGAGACCGAAAATGGCCACGCTGATCCTGGGAGGAAAGTGAATCGATGATGAGCTGCCGATTATATCTGCTGCGCAAGCCCCACCAAGCATCGAAGACCCACACTTAATGCAGGCTTCTCCTTTTTCACCCCAACAATGCCGTCATTTGGGAAATTCCGTGCGGCAAAAGATCAAAACCTTGCATTCAAGCCAAGCAAGATGTTGCGTCCGGGCTGCGGCGCCACGTCCTTGAGCAGCGAGGTGGCCAGGCGGATGTCCTGGTTCAGCAGGTTGCGTCCCTGCAGGAACAAGGTGTAGATCTGGCCAGCCGTATTGACTTGCCAGGCCAGGCTGGCATCGAGCCGGGTCCAGGCCGGGGCCGGATTGGTTTCGAAGCTGGCCAGCCGGTTCTGCCGGAAGGCGTGTACCGCGCTCACCGTGCCCTGCCAGGCCGCGCGCCGGTAGCCCAGCTCGGCGCCGACGCGCGCGGCCGGTTGCAGCGGCAGATTGCCGCCGGCATCGAACTCGCCGCGCGACACGTCGGCAAAGCCGGACAGCGAAAAGCCTTGCCCGCGGCGGTTGTAGGCGGCTTGCAGTTCGGCCCCGCGCACGGTGGCATCGGCCTGGCTGTAGATGCGCTCGGCGAAGTCGCCGCCCGGCGCGCCGTTCTCGTCCAGCATGGCGCCGGTCAGGCGACCGAAGATGTAATTGCGGATGCGCGACTGATAGACGCTGGCCTTCCAGTTGGCGCGCTGGTTTTCCTGGCCCAGGTTCAGCTCCAGGGTCTGGCTGTTTTCGCTCGCCAGATTGGACTGGCCGCGGTCGAAGGTGCCGGTGGCGTCATGCGGACCGTTGGCATACAGCTCGTCCACCGCCGGCGCACGCCGGCCGCTGGTGAAGGTGGCGCCGGCCTTGAACTGCTGCGGCAGCGTGCGGGTGACGCCGGCCGCAGCCGACCCCAGCCAGAAGCTGCGCGCCTGGCCGATATCGGGCGTGCGCGAGAGCGATTCGCCGCGCAGCGCAAAGCTGGCATTCCAGGGGCCGAAGTCGCGCTCTTCGGCCATGAACACGGCGACCGAGTTGGAGCGCGTCGGGCGCACGGTGTCGGGCGCGCCGGTGCCGGCATTCAGGGCCGAGAAATTGCTGTTCTCGGTTTGCAGCCCGAAGCGGCCGCGCCAACCGGCCCAGGCCTGGTGTTCCGCATCCAGGCGTCCTTCCCAGGCGCGGTTGCTGAAACGGGTTTCCGGCTGGCCGGCAGGGTCGAGTTCATCGTGCCGGTAGTCGGTATAGGCCAGGCGCGCGCGCAGGCTCTTCAAGCCGGGCGCCGGATTTTTCAGCAGGCTGTCCAGGTCCAGCCGCTGTTGCTGCATGTCGATGGTGGCGCCGCTCAAGGTCGGCACGCCGTAGCGGTTGTTGTTACCGGACACCGAAAGCCCGGCATAGCCCCAGTTGTCGATCACGGAGCCGCCGAAGCCGCCATTCTGTTGGCGGCTGAAAGACGAAGGCAGGCGGCCGCTGCCGGCCGCAGGATTGCCGAGCACGCGCTCGCCGGGGATGCGGTAGTCGCCGGCATTCAGGGCATCGCCATCCACGTGCCAGCCCCATTTGCCGCTGGAGCCGTCCAGGCTGGCGCTGCCCTGGGAACCGCTGTCGACGCTGGAGTAACGCGCCTGCGCTTCGCCGGTGGCCTTGCCCACCAGTTCGGTGGGAATGCGGTCATTCACCAGGTTGATCGTGCCGCCGGTACTGCCCGAGGAATACAGCAGCGCCGCCGGCCCGCGCACGATTTCCACCTGGCGCGCGCTGGCGGCCGACAGCCCTACCGCGTGGTCGGGCGACAGCGCCGACAAATCCTGGCTTGCCATGCCGTTTTGCAGGATGCGCACGCGCGGGCCATCCATGCCGCGCAGGACCGGACGCGAGGCAGCCGCCACGCCGCTGCTGGAGATGCCGGGCTGGTTGTCGAGGGTTTCGCCCAGCGAAGGCGCCTGCTGGCGGCGCAAGGCGTCGCCGCTCAAGACCTGCTCGGGATGCCAGAGCTGGCCTTCGGCATTTTCATCGGCGTGAGTGGTTACCTGAACTTCCGGCAAAACCTGGGTGCTGTCGCGCGACGCCGGAGCGTTCGCTGGAGTTGAAGGGGATGCCGCTTGCTGGGCAAAGGCGGGAATGCCGACCGCGCACAGGGCGGCCAGCGTTGAACTGGCAAAGAAACGCATGCTGCTTCCTCAAGGAATGAATAGGGACCGGCGCCAAGCGCCGACGAGCTTTTCAGACGAGGAAGAAGGGCGGAGCGCGCGAAAGGAAAAGTCGGTGCCGGGTGGCGACGCGCCGCACCGTACGCTGCGCCTGCCGGGGCGCGGGCGAGCGCGCCAGCAGCAAGGCGGCCAGGCCGGACAAGGCCAGGGTGAAAGCCAGCGTCAGCGCATTGAAGGAAGCGCAGGAATGATGCGCATCGAACAGCCGGCTGTCCAGGCTGGCGCCGTCATCGGTCTCCTGCTTGTCGGCGGAGGCCGTTGCGGCCGCCGGGCTGGCCAGCCCGGCGTGGAATACGGCGTGCACCAGCCCCAGGCCCTGCATGAAAAGCAGGGCCAGCGCCAAAGCGCCAATCAACAGATGGCGATGGGACCAGGTACGCAGGGAATGCATGGTAGAAGAGAGCGGGGCCAGGGCCCCGCTTGTTTCAGTCGCCGTAGAGTTTCTGCTTCAACTCGCGGCGCTGCTGCGCTTCCAGCGACAGGGTGGCCGTGGGCCGGGCCAGCAGGCGCGGAATGCCGATCGGCTCGCCGGTTTCTTCGCACCAGCCGTAGTCGCCGGTTTCGATCGAGGCCAGGGACTGCTGCACTTTCTTGAGCAGCTTGCGCTCGCGGTCGCGGGTACGCAGTTCCAGCGCGTGCTCTTCCTCGATGGTGGCGCGGTCGGCCGGATCGGGAACCAACACGGTTTCCCGCAGGTGTTCGGTGGTTTCGCCGGCATTGCGCAGCAAGTCGCGCTCAAGTTGCTGGAGGCGATTGCGGAAGAAGGCCAGCTGGGCCTCGTTCATGTAATCCTTTTCGGGCATCTGAAGAATCTGCTCTTCGGTGAGCAATGCTTCTTGTGCGGGTGCTGTCTGTTTGCTTTGTTTCGTTGCCACTTCGCGTGCTCTCGGGGCTTCGGGTTTCTGGATTGTATCTGCCGAGCCGGCAGAAGCTTTGTTGCTGCTCACAAGAACTTCGGGCTGCTCGCTCTTGCGCGAACGGGCCTTGGCCGGCGCCGCGGCCGGTTTGGCGGCAGCGCTGGTGGCCTTGCTGGCGGCCGACTTTTTTGGTGCCGTCCTGGGCCCAGGGGTTCCTGCGGACCTGGATACCGCTTTCTTGGTGGCGGCGGCTTGCTTGGTGCCTCGTGTAACGCTTGCGTTCATGCGACCTCCGGCAAAGCTGCCAAGCTTCTGCGGATGATTTCATCCGGCGCCTGGCTTCCCTGGAAAAAAACTTGGCTAGTTTATACCAGACATTGTTCCAAGCCGGTAAGAAACGTCTCGCGTGGCAGGTCCTTGCCGATGAAAACCATCTTGCTGCCGCGCGTCTCGCCTTCCTGCCATGGCGCGCCGATGTCGGTGCCCATGATCTGGTGTACGCCCTGGAAAATGACCTTGCGGTCGGCCCCCTCCATCAGCAACACGCCTTTATAGCGCAACATGCGTGGACCGTAAACCTGAATCAGGCCGCCGAGAAATTCGTCCAGGCGCGCGGTGTCGAAAGGCCGCTCGCTGCGAAAGACAAAGGCCGAGACATCGTCCAGATGCGCATGGGCATGATGGTGGTGCTCATGGCCGCAGTCGGCGCCGCACTCGTGGTCGTGCTGATGGTCATGCTCGTGCTCGTGGGTATGCGCATCTTCGGCGTCGAGGAAGGCCGGATCGATTTCCAGCTTGTCGTTCAGGTTGAAGCCGCGCAAGTCCAGCACTTCCTGCAGCGGCACCTGTCCGAAGTCGGCGGCGATCTGCGGCGCACGCGGGTTGATATGCATCAAGCGTTGGCGCAGCGCCTCGGTTTGTTCGGGCGCGGCCAGATCGGTCTTGGAAAGCAGGATCTTGTCGGCAAAGCCGGCCTGGCGGCGCGCTTCCTCATGCTCATCCAGTTGCCGCATGCCATGCACCGCATCGACCACGGTGACGATGGCGTCCAGCAGGTATTGGGTGCCGACTTCCTCGTCCACGAAAAATGTTTGCGCCACCGGACCGGGATTGGCCAGGCCCGTGGTCTCGATGATGATGCGGTCGAACTGCAGCTCGCCCTTGCGCCGCCGTTCCGCAAGGGAAGCCAGGGCCAGGATCAGGTCGCCGCGCACGGTGCAGCAGATGCAGCCATTGTTCATCTCGACGATCTGCTCATTGCTGTCGCGCACCAGGATTTCGTTGTCGATGTTTTCCTGGCCGAATTCATTCTCGATGACGGCAATGCGCATGCCGTGCGCCTCGTGCAGGATGCGGTTCAAGAGCGTGGTCTTGCCGGCGCCGAGAAAGCCGGTGAGTATGGTTGCGGGTATCAGTGCCATGCGTAAAGTTTGGATCGATGCGCCAGGGCGCGGGAGGCCGCCGGCTTCGGCGGCTTTATTCGGCGTCGCGCTTCTTGGCGCGCGGATGCGCCGCGTCATACACCTTGGCCAGGTGCTGAAAATCGAGCGAAGTATATACCTGGGTGGAAGCGATCGAGGCGTGGCCCAGCATCTCTTGCACGGCGCGCAAGTCGCCCGAGGACTGCAGCACATGGGAAGCGAAGCAGTGACGCATCATGTGCGGGTGCACGCGCGCCGGAATGCCCAGCGCCAGCGCGTGCCGGCGCAGGCGTTGCTGCACCACTTCGGGTGTGATGCGGCGGCCGCGGGTATTGATGAAGAGCGCCGCCTGGTGTTCCGGCGCCGGGTCGATCACCTGGCTTGCGCGCACCGCCAGCCACGCCGCCAGCGCCTGGCGCGCGTGGCTGCCCACCGGCACCCGGCGCATCTTGTTGCCCTTGCCGGTGACGATCACTTCCGAATGATCGTCTTCCAGCCAGCCGGCGGATTGGTATTTCTCCGCGCCGCCGGCGGACTTCAATTGGCGCACATCCAACCCGGCCAGTTCCGACACCCGCAAGCCGCTGGAATACAGCAGCTCGAACATGGCGCGGTTGCAGAGCTGGTCGGGCGCCTGTGCATCCGCGCCCGGGCGGCTTTGCGAGACCACTCGCACCGCGTCGTCGGGTGACAAGACCTTGGGCAGGGATTTTTCGCGGCGCGGCGCGCGCACGCCATCCACCGGATTGCGCTTGAGCGCGCGCTCCTGCTGGGCGAGCCACTCGAAAAAGCCGCGCCAGGCCGAGAGCCGGCGCGCAATCGAACGCGGCGACTGGCCCTCTCCGTGCAGGCGCCCGGCCAGCTTGCGGATCTGCAGATGGGTCACCTGCTGCGCTTCATGCACGCCTTCCTGCTTCAGGAAATCCAGCAGCAGGGCCAGGTCGCGCCCATAGTTTTCC
>JAEVZY010000137.1 GCA_023392035.1 Pseudomonadota bacterium
CGGAAGCGTTTCAGATAGGCCAGCGAGGAATAGCCGGTGCCGAAGTCATCAATTGCAATCCGGGCGCCGCGGGCCACGATGTCCTGCATCAGCGCTTGCGCGTGCTCCGGATCGGACATCAGCGTGCCTTCGGTGATTTCCAGCAGCAGTTGCTCGCCGCTGATGCCGGACAGCTTGATGGCGTCGTCCACCGAGCGCAGGAACTGGTCGTCGCGGAACTGGCGCGGACTGACGTTGACCGAGACATACAGCTTGCGCCCGGCGGCCGCCTCGAAATGCCGCACCTGATAGCAGGCCGCTTTCATGGCCCAGGCGCCCAGGAGATTGATCAAGCCATTGTTCTCGGCAATCGGAATGAAGCGCGCCGGCGAAATCGTGCCCATGCCGGGATGCTGCCAGCGCATCAAGGCCTCGAAGCCGACGATGTCGCGGCTGACGGCGTCGACGATGGGCTGGTACTGCAGCACGAACTCGCCTTCGCGCACCGCTTCATACATCGCGGCTTCCATCGAGACGTCGTGCTCGGTATGCGAGAAGCGCTTGTTGCTGTACACCTCGCAGCGCGATTTGCCCAGCTCCTTGGCGCGGTACATGGCGATATCGGCATGCGCCAGCAGCTTGACTTCATTGTCGCCATGCTCGGGATAGCGCGCGGCGCCGACCGAGGCGCCGATGTACAGCGGATGGCCCTGGATCTCGAACGGCAGGTGCATGGTCGAGATCATGCGCCGCGCCACCTGTTGCAGGTCGGGCTCGTTGGTCAGGCCGGGCAGCACGGCCACGAATTCGTCGCCACCCACGCGCGCCAGGGTATCGACTTCGCGCAGCAGATGGCGCAGGCGCTCGCTGGCGATGCACAGCAGCTGGTCGCCCACCGCATGGCCGAGCGCGTCATTGACTTTCTTGAAGCCGTCCAGATCGATGGTCAGCACGTGGAAGCCGCGCCCGCTGCGGCCGGATTCGGCGATGGCCTGCTTCAAGCGATCCGACAGCAGCGCGCGATTGGGCAAGCCGGTCAGGGCATCATGGGTGGCCAGGTAGCGCAGTCTTTCCTCGGTCTGCTGCTGGCCCGAGATATTGCGGCCGACCACCAGCAGGTGCAGGCCCTCGTCCTGCCCTACCCGGCTGAATTGGAGTTCGAACCATTGGCGGCCGGCAGCCGACAGTACGCGCGCATTGCAGCGGCAGGAACCGGCTTCGTCCAGTGCGCCGCGCAAGCCGGCCTGCAAGGCCAGGCGGTCTTCGGCGGCGACGAATTCGGCCAGCGACAGCGATTCCAGCTGCGCCACCCCGAGCGTCTCGAGGGAGCGCCGGCTGGCCTGCTGGATGCAGCCATCGGTGTCGATGCGCAAAACCAGGTCGCCGGCAGCTTCCATCAGACTGTCGAGCTGAAACTTCAGGCGCGACTCGTTCTCTTGACTCGTGTTGATTGACAAAGCGTTCCCTGGTAGCCGGATATCATCCCGGATCTCAGCGTCATCAACGGCAGCAAATTTTGAATATTTAGGGGCTGCCGTGAAAATTCATCCAAGAGTCATAGAAATCCGATGGACAGCCAGGGGACGATGGCCACCACGATGATGCCGGCCAACAGCGCCAGCAGGTAACCCAGAATGGGGCGGATGCCCTTGTCCGGCTGTACCCGGCCGATGGCGCAAGCCGCGTAATACCCCACCCCGAGCGGCGGCGCGAACAGGCCCAGGCCCATGGACAGCACCACCACCATGGCGTAATGCACTTCGTGTATGCCCAGTTGGCGCGCAATGGGAAACAGCAGCGGGCCGAACAGCACCACCGCTGGAATCCCTTCCAGCACCGAACCCAGGATGACGAAAATCAGGATCGACATCGCCAGGAACATCGGCGCGCCGCCCGGCAGGCTGGCCATCATGGCCGCCAGCGAGCGTGAAAAGCCGGATTGCGTCAGGCCCCAGGCCATGGCGGTGGCGGTGCCGATGATGAGCAGGATCGCACCCGAGAGCGATGCGGTGGACACCAGCATCGGCAGCAGGCGCCTGGTGTCGAACTGGCGGTACACCAGCAAACCCGCCAGCACGGCGTAGACGATGCCCAGGGTGGACACCTCGGTGGCAGTGGCCACCCCTTCCACCACCGCCGCGCGGATGATGAAAGGCAGGGCCAGGGCCGGCAGGGCAATGGCAAACAGCTTGCCCACTTCGGCCCAGGGCTTGCGCGCCGCATTCACGTGCACCTCGCGCCGCGCGCGCACATACACCACCGCGCACAGGACCAGGCCCAGCACCACGGCCGGCAACAGGCCGCCGGTGAACAGCGCCGCAATCGAGACCCCGGTCACCGAGCCGATGGTGATCAGCACCAGGCTGGGCGGCACGGTTTCGGTCTGGGCGCCGGTGGCAGAAAGCAAGGCCACCAGCTCGCCTTCGCTGGCGCCGCGCTCGCGCATTTCCGGAAACAGCGCCGGCGCCACCGCCGCCATGTCGGCCGCCTTCGAGCCCGAAATGCCCGACACCAGGTACATGGCGCCGATCAGCACATAGGACAAACCGCCGCGCACATGGCCCAGCAAGCCGGCCAGGAAGGCCACCATGGCGCGCGCCATGCCAGTCATTTCAATCAGGAGGCCGAGGAACACGAACAGCGGCACCGCCAGCAGGATCAGATGCGACATGCCTTCGTCCATGCGGCCGACGATCACCGGCAGCGCGGTGTCGGTGCCCAGCGCCAGGTAACCGAAGGTGCCCAGGCCAAAGGCAAAGGCGATTGGAATGCCGGCAAACACCGCGGCCGCCACCACGCCCACGAAAAACACCAGCAGGTTCCAGCTTCCCAGGTCTTCGAACACCACCCGCCCGAAACTGAAAGCCGCCACCACCACGGCCGCCGTCAGCGCGGCCCGTGCGGCGCTCTGCCAGGCGCTGTCCTGGAACAGGCGCAGCA
>JAEVZY010000229.1 GCA_023392035.1 Pseudomonadota bacterium
TCACTGCGCGCATCCGGTGAAAGCGTCCCCGGCCGGCCAGCAGCAGGCCGACGGCGGCGATGATGGCCGCCGCCGGCATCAGCATTGCATGGTTTTCGCGGACCGCCTTGAAGGTGGCCACCAGGCCTTCTATGGCCAGCGCCACCACGATCACCACCATGAAGCGCGACAGGAAGCGCCGGGCCCGGGTCGGCCCGCTCATGTGCGCTTCGCGGATGACTTCTTCCTCGCCTATGGTCTGGGCGATCTGCAAGGCGGCCACCGCGATCGTGATCAGGCCGATCGCCTCGATCACGCCTTGCGCGCCGCGCGCGCCGAAGCCGTCGCCATAGACCGCCATGAATCCGGTGTGTACCGCCACCACCAGCAAGACCAGGGCGGCCAGCACGAACACGGCCGTGATCAGGCCGTGGATCAGGGCCGTCACTCGCAGCAGGGGTCTGATGCTTGAACCCCGACCGGAACCGCTCTCGCCTGCCTTTTCATTTGCCATAGGACTGCCTCCTCGCTGCCGATGGAGCGGCAGCTGCACCGCCTCGAGCCTAGCAAGGAAGCATGCGCATGCCGGTGAGCATGCTCAACAAGCGTGTCGACGCATCAAGTCACATCTTCATCGGAGGTGCTCTTGCTGCCTTTGCGGTGGCCGCTGGGGTCGCCGTCCTTCACCAGCGGGTCGTCCATGCCGGGAATGGTGTGCGAGACGATGGTTTCGCGCTTGGCGCGATCGGCCAGTTCCTCTTCGCGCAGCTTTTGCTCTTCGGACTTGTCGGGCGTGTTGTTCATGCCGGCCTCCAGGGGGGAATGTCCGGTAGACCCGGGGACGGCGCCAGGGTTTCCGCGCAGTTCCTGCAATGGCCACGGTGCAACCTTGTCCTGGTCGGCCGGATCGTTGCGCGCCACCAGCGCCCGTGCCGGTTCGCTGGCGGAAAGGTTCACGGCTTCATGCGGCACACCGGGCGGAACGAACAGGAAGTCGCCGGCCTGGTTCACCACTTCATTCTCAAGCCGCTCGCCCCAGCGCGTCAGCACCCGCCCTTCCAGCACATAGATGGCGGTTTCATAGCCGAGATGAATGTGCGGCGTGGCGCGCGCACCGGGCGGAATCAGCACCATGTGCATCGCCAACCCCGTGCTGCCGACGGTATTGCCGGAGATGCCGACAAAATATGGCAGGCCCTGCATGGTCATCACCGATCGGTCGGGCCGTATGGTTTTCACTTCCTGCCTGGCTGGCTGTGCTTGGCTTTGCATGCTGTCCTCCGCAATGGTTTCATGCCTGCATTCAATGCCGCTTTTGCGTCCGCCCTTTTGGCCTGCGCCAAACTTCGCCGTTTCCGCGGCGGGATAATCGCTTGCCGGCAAGTCGCAAGCCGCGAGCCGCATTCAGCGCCGAATCCGAACCCCGAGAATAGACCCGCACCGTGGAAAGCCGTCAAGCGCTCGTTCCTTGCACGCCGACCGGGCTGCCGCAGCAGGTGGCCATGCAGGCCGGGCGCGCCGCGCGCGGACACTACGATGAATTGCGAGGCGGAACAGCAAGCCTGGCGCCGCACTGGCAGGAATTCTTCGCCGCCCTGCCCGACGACGCCCTGCGCGACATGAACCGCAAGAGCCAGGAGCTGGCGCGCCAGGTGCATGACAACGGCATCACCTACAACGTCCATGCCGAGCGCGACGGCCTGCAGCGGCCGTGGTCGGTCGATCTGTTCCCCTTGATCATCGGCGCCGACGACT
Organism: Pseudomonadota bacterium; assembly: GCA_023392035.1. GTDB lineage: Bacteria > Pseudomonadota > Gammaproteobacteria > Burkholderiales > Burkholderiaceae_D > Lacisediminimonas. The sequence continues at coordinate 1,735 of JAEVZY010000229.1, forward strand.
GGCGCCAGATCGAAGCCGGCGTGCTGCAAAGGGCGGCGCTGCTGGAAGCCGTCATTGCCGATGTCTACGGCGAGCAGCGCCTGCTGCACGAGGGCATGCTGCCGCCGGCGCTGGTGCAAGGCCATCCGGGCTACCTGCGCGCGATGCAGGGCGTGCAGCCGGCCGGCCACAGGTTCCTGCATATCCTGGCCTTCGACCTGGCGCGCGCCGAGGATGGGCACTGGCGCCTGATTGCCCAGCGCAGCGAAGCGCCTTCCGGACTGGGCTACCTGCTGGAGAACCGCATGCTGGTTTCCAGCCAGTTCCCGGCCAGCTTCGAAGCCGTGAACGTGCGGCCGCTGACCACGGTCTATCGCGCGCTGCTGGAAAACCTCAAGGGCCTCTCGTCCGCCGGCGCGCAGGCGCAGATTGCCTTGCTCACCCCCGGCCCTTGCAACGAAACCTGGTTCGAGCATGCCTGGCTGGCGCGCGAGCTGGGCCTGACCCTGGCCGAAGGCGGCGATCTCACCGTGCGCGAAGAGCGGCTCTACCTGCGCACCCTGGGCGGGCTGGAGCCGGTGCATATCCTGCTCAAGCGCCTGGACGACGCCTTTCTCGATCCGCTCGAACTGCGCGCCGATTCCGCCCTGGGCGTGCCCGGCCTGCTGCAGGCGGTACGGGCGGGCAATGTGGTGATGGCCAATGCCCCCGGCTCGGCCCTGCTTGAATCGCCGGCCCTGCTCGGCTTCCTGCCGGCGCTGTGCCAACGCCTGCTGAATCAAGCGCTGCTGCCGGCGCTCGGCAGCGTGCAGGGCGGCCAGCGGCTGGCGCAAATGCCGACCTGGGATGCCAGCCTGCAAGCAAGCGACGCGCGCGGCATCGTGCCGCGCAGTTGCAGCCTGCGCGTGTTTGCGCTGTCGGCGGCCGGCAATGGCTGGCAGGTGCTGCCCGGCGGCCTGGCGCGCATCGCGCCGCACCACAGCGAGATCGCCTCCATGCAGCGCGGCGGCAGCAGCGCCGATGTCTGGGTGCAGGCCGGCACCCGGGCCGCAGCGCCGGCGGCAAGGCATGCGCTGACGGCCGCGGCCATCGGCGCGCGCCGCAAACGGCTGGTGACCAGCCGCGCCGCGGAAAACCTGTTCTGGCTGGGACGCTACACCGAGCGCGCCGAATTCGCGCTGCGCCTGACCCGCCTTGGACTGGGCAGCGAGCAAGCGCAAGCGCCGGGTTCGCCGCACTGCCTGGCCTGGCTGGAAGAGCTGGCGCTGCGCCATGCCCTGCTG
>JAEVZY010000232.1 GCA_023392035.1 Pseudomonadota bacterium
GAGCCGGTTCAAGCAGGGCGCTGCTAATTTGAACCTCTCCCCACGGCTCCGCTTGCAAGCGGAGCCGGTTCGCCGGGCGCGAAGCAGTGCTTCGCGAAACCCCCGGCTCAACCCGGTGGGCACGCCGCTAACCAAGCCAGCACCGTCGGCAGCAATTGATGAATCCACACCGGCAAAGACTGCAAAGTACTCTCCTGCATCTGCATCAAGCCCGGCGAACACTGCAGCAAAGCCCCCACGATGTACTGCTTCTCGGCAGTGGAACACTCATCAAAGCGCTGCCGCCAGCGCTGCGCCGTACTGGCATCGATCCCGCAAATCTCGGCACTCTTGCGCACACTGCGATGCTCGATGCAGGTCTGCATGAACACCAGCCATTTATCCTTGGAGCGCAAACGCGCCAGGCTGGTCCCGGTCAGCGGATTGAAAGTGCGCTTGCAATCATTGCAGCGAAAGCGCGGCATGCCGGCCGCTGCACCCCAGCGCTGCAGCGAGGTGCTGGCGCAGTGCGGGCAATACAGTCCCGAGGGTGGCGGCGCAACGACCTGGTCGGCATCGGCTGCCGTGTCGTCCTGCGCGGGAGAGAAAGCTTGTTCTTTTGATTCCATACTTCGAACGCGTCGCCGTGCTGATGACATCTGTGCTGATATCAGTGCTGATATCCAATCGACGCGAGCCAGCATGATATCGCACCGACCTGACAGGCGCTGTCAGTGAAGCGCCGAAAAAAAGGCCGAAACCCGGGAGGGCTTCGGCCTTGCAGAACAGCGCAGAGGCTGATTTGGAAGACGTTAAAAAATTACACGATTCAGATTGGATCAGGCCACCTGGCGCGGCGCGGCCGCGGCCTGGTCGGCTTCGAGCAACTGGTTGGACTGCTCGATCACCTGCTTGCGCATCGGCGCCAGCACGAACTTGGCGGCCAGGCCGGCGGCAATGGTGATGGTGGCGCAGATGCCGAACACCACATCCCAGTTGCCCTTGACCACGAACAGCGACACCAGCGGCACCAGCAAGGCGGCCGTACCCTTGGCGGTGTACAGCGTGCCGGAGTTGGCGGCGGCGAACTTGGCGCCGAAGGTGTCGGCACAGATGGCGGGGAAAATCGAGAAGATCTCGCCCCAGCACATGAAGGTCAAGGCGGCGAAGATCATGAAGGCGACCGGATTGTGGCCAAACTTCATCAGGCCCAGGATCGCCAGGCCTTCGCCGATGAACACGATCAGCATGGTGTTCTCACGACCGATGCGATCCGACAGGAAGCCGCACATGGGACGGGTGAAACCGTTGCACAGGTTGTCGATCGAGAGCGTCATGGTCAACAGCGGCAGCGTCACGCCGAGCACGGTCATGGGCAGCTTGGCGAAGCCGTAGTCCTTGGCGAGCGGACCGATCTGGGCGGTGGCCATCAGGCCGCCGGCGGCGACCGCGACGAACAGCGCATAGGTCAGCCAAAACACCGGCGTCTTGAGCATTTGCATCGTGGTGTAGTTGGCCTTGGTGGCCACCACCTTGGCGGCCGGCTTGACGTTGGCCGCCACCACCGGACGCAGCAGGAACATGGCAAGGATGAAGATCAGCACGCCTTGCGCGATACCGAAGAACATGAAGGCCGCTTCATAGCCCGAAGCCTGGATCATGTTGCCGATCGGGATCACGGTCACCGCAGCGCCGGCGCCGAAGCCGGCGGCAGTGAGGCCGGCGGCCAGGCCGCGACGGTCCGGAAACCATTTCAGCGCGTTGCCCACGCAGGTGCCGTACACGCAGCCGGCGCCGATGCCCGAAATGATGGCGGCCGCGTACAGGACCGCCAGCGATTCGGCATGGGCATTCATGATCCAGCCGAGCGCGGCCAGGATGGCGCCGAAGGCCACCACCGGACGCGGACCGAATTTGTCCACCGCCCAGCCTTCAATCGGAACCAACCAGGTTTCCACAACAATGAAAATCGAAAATGCCAGCTGAATGGCCGGCAGGCCCCAGTGGTGCTTGGCCTCCATCGGGCTGACGAACAGCGTCCACGCATACTGCAGGTTCGCCACCAGCGCCATGCACAGTATGCCAATGACCAGTTGCAGCCAACGATTGGGCATTTTGCCGCTTGCCTTCCTTGCTTGTTCACTCATTTGAGTCTGACTCCTAGTGTCGTCCTTGATACCAGCCTTGTTTTGCCGGCTGAGCCGGTCTGTTCTTGTGTCGCGTCCTGCAAAGACCCGATCAGTGGTAACGCCTGCACGCTTCTCCATGCAGCGCAAGCTGCGTGCTGCTGTCGCATGCGAAGCGCGCATGCATCGTCACATCGGCCTGGTCCACGACTTCGATCGCGGGCGCCATGCTGGCCATTTCGGCATCCGGTACATGGGCCTGGAAGTACACGGCCAGGACCAGCGCTTCGATTACATTGAATGCAAACAGCAGCAGTACCCAGGGCGGTGCGAAATCGGAAAAGAGCTTTGTGTGACGCATGGGCGGCCGAAGATATGTGCCCGCCGCCGCGCGCGCAATTGACCGCGGTCAAGAAAAAAAATCGGGCGATTTTCCCTCTGTAGGCGTTATGTGTTGGGGTGGTTTGGGCGCTTTGCGCGCGCGTGAAAAGCAGGGCCTTTGGCCGGCCGGACGCGCCCAACAACAAACGCGAACAGCAAGAATTTTTGATTTTCTTGACCGCGGTCATCCGCGATCCTGTCGCCGCGGCAACGGAACGGGCCGCCGGGTCACGGTTCGGTCATGCTGGCCCGGGCTGGCGCCGCCACGTTCCCGCTCCAGTCCGATGGAAGGCTTTTTTGATCTGAGTCAAAAATTTTTGGGGCCTTGCCCCCGAGCATTACGCCTTCTTCAGAAATCGTCGCTCCAAGGACCACTCCATGCGCAAGAACCTCCCCGTCACCCAGAACGAATACATCCTGGGCGACGGACAGGCCATCGTTTCCAAGACCGACCTGAAAGGGAAGATCACCTACGTCAACCCCTGCTTCATCGAAGTGAGCGGCTTTTCCGAACAGGAATTGATCGGCGCCCCGCACAACCTGGTGCGGCATCCCGACATGCCGGCCGAAGCCTTCGCCGATCTCTGGCAAACCCTGAAGGCCGGCCGGCCCTGGAGCGGCCTGGTGAAGAACCGGCGCAAGAATGGCGACTTCTACTGGGTCCATGCCAACGTCACGCCGCTGCTGGAAGGCGGGCGCGTGACGGGCTATATGTCGGTGCGCAACAAGCCGGGCCGCGAACAGGTTGCGGCTGCTTCCGCCGTCTACCGCGAGATCGCCAACGGCAATCCCGGGCGCCTGCGCATTCGCCGCGGCCGGGTGGCGAAGAGCGGACTGGCCGGCCTGTTCGAAGCGCTGACCCACCTCTCTTTGCGCGCGCAAGTCGATCTGGCGCTGGTGGTGCTGGTCGCGGCCCTGCTCGGCCTGGGCGCGATGGGTGTGCAAGGCGCGGCCGGCAGCACGGCCTGGGTCTTTGGCGGCCTCAGCGCGTTCGGGGTGGTGGCGGCGCTCTTGCTGCGCCTTGGCCTGCAAAGGCGCGTGCTGGCCCCCTTGCAGACGGCAATCGCGGCCGCGCGCACACTGGCCGGCGGCGACCTGACGCTTGCCATCGCCAGCCGCCGCCATGACGAAGCCGGGCAATTGCTGGAAGCCATGCAGCAGATGAAAGTGAACCTGCTGTCCATCGTGCGCGACGTGCGGATGAACGTGGAAGCCATGAGCACGGCCACCGGCGAAATCGCCGCCGCCAACCTGGACCTGTCCTCGCGCACCGAAGCCCAGGCCGCCAGCCTGGAAGAAACCGCATCCAGCATGGAGCAGCTGTCGTCCACCGTGCAGCAGACCGCGGACCATACGCAACAAGCCAACCAGTTGGTCGATTCCGCTTCAACGGTGGCCACGCGCGGCGGCGCTGCCGTCAGCCAGGTGGGACAGACCATGGGCGAAATCAGCGCTTCGGCCAAAAAGATTGCCGACATCACCGGCATGATCGATGGCATCGCCTTCCAGACCAACATCCTGGCCTTGAACGCCGCTGTGGAAGCGGCGCGCGCCGGCGAGCAGGGTCGCGGCTTTGCCGTCGTCGCCGCCGAAGTACGCACCCTGGCCCAACGCTCGGCCAACGCCGCCAAAGAGATCAAGAGCTTGATCGACGACTCGGTGGACAAGGTCGATGCCGGCACCAGCCTGGTGAGCCAAGCCGGCGCCACCATGGGCGAAATCGTGGAAAGTGTCCGGCGCGTCACCGACATCATGGGCGAGATCAGCGCCGCGACGCACGAACAGACCTCCGGCATCGAGCAGATCAACCAGGCAATCGGCCAGATGGATCACGCGACCCAGCAGAATGCGTCGCTGGTGGAAGAAGCGGCGGCCGCCTCGCAGGCAATGCAGGATCAGGCAAGCCGCTTGGCGCAGACGGTAAGCGTATTCAAGTTGGACAGCAGGCACGCGGCGCCTGCCAAGCCAACCACGACGGGCTTCCAGCCGCCGCGCAATGTACCGCTTGCCCGGGAAGTATCGCCCACGGTCGCCCCGCCGCCTCGGCAAGTCCAGGCCACGCCTAAGGCGCACGCCGGAAGTGACTGGGAAGAGTTTTAAGGACGCAATTTAACCGCGTATGAGCTGCAAGGCTGGCGTCCGGATTTCCGTCAGCAGCAGCAAAAGCAATAGCAGGCAGATCAACGCATAGGCGTCGAGCAGCAGCATCCACCAGAAAGTTTTTTTATTACGCATCGCAAGTTATACAGCGCAAAACCAAGAGCGCGAACTACGCTGTTTTCAGTATAGGCAATGAACCGGGTTACGCAATTTGCGTACCGGGTTCATCGCCCTCCTTCTCCCCCTACACCAGCTCGCAGCGAATGGTGGCCGGCTCGGCACGCAGCTTGTCCAGCAAGGCCGGCGAAATGGCTGCGTCCACGTCGGTGATCACATAGCCGATCGCTCCCCGCGTTTGCAGGTGCTGCGCCACGATGTTCAAGCCGGCGGCGGCGAAATCCGCATTCATCCGCGCAATCACGCCTGGCTCATTACGGTGCACGTGCAGCACGCGGCTCTGGGCATCCTTTTCCTGGTGCGGAATTTCCGGAAAATTGACGGCCCAGCGGGTGGTGCCCGCCTTGAGGAAACGCGCCAGCTTGTCCGAGACTTCCCGGCCGATGTTTTCCTGGGCTTCCTCGGTGCTGCCGCCGATATGCGGCGTGAGAATGACATTCTCCAGTCCGCGCAGCGGCGACACGAACTCTTCCTTCTCATTGCGTGGCTCACGCGGGAAGACATCCAGCGCAGCGCCGCCCAGGCGCTTTTCGACAATGGCGCCATGCAAGGCATCGATGTCGACCACCCCTCCGCGCGAAGCGTTGATCAGTACCGCGGACGGCTTCATCAATGCCAGACGCTCGCGTGTGATGAGGTTCTCGGTGGCGCGGCCGCCCGGCACGTGCAAGGTGACCACGTCCACCTGTTGCAGCAATTCCTCGAT
>JAEVZY010000251.1 GCA_023392035.1 Pseudomonadota bacterium
CGCGCCGGCTAGGCGAGCGGCGCCGCCGGCGGCCGCGCCTGCAGGCCCGGAACCCAAAGCTTGAGACTTGGCAATCGCAATGCGAAACTTTCGGGCAGTTTTTCCGGCCTGAAGATTGCGATGACGAAAATTCCGATGACCAAGGATGGGACGCTGCCGGCAATCGATACCGGCGCCCCGAAGAAATCCGGCAATCGATGGCTCAAGGCCCTGGGCCCCGGCTTGATTACCGGCGCCGCCGACGATGACCCCAGCGGCATAGCCACCTATTCCCAGGCCGGCGCCCAGTTCGGCTTCGGCTTGCTGTGGACGGTGGTGCTGACCTGGCCGCTGATGGTGGGCATCCAGATCATCAGCGCGCGCATCGGCCGCGTCACGGGCCATGGCCTGGCGACCAACATTCGCCAGCATTACCCGCGCTGGCTGCTGTACAGCATGGTCGGCTTGCTGCTCTTGGCCAATACCATCAATATCGCCGCCGACATTGCCGCCATGGGCGACGCCGCGCGGCTGGTGCTGGGCGGATCGGCGCACCTGTACGCCGTCGGCTTCGGCCTGGTGTCGGTGCTGCTGCAGGTATTCATTCCCTACAGCCGCTACGTGCGCGTGCTGAAATGGCTGACGCTGGCGCTGCTGGCCTATGTCGGCACCGCCTTCGTGATCCGCATCCCCTGGAGCGAGCTGCTCAGCCGCGCGGTGCTGCCGCGCCTGTCCTGGGAGGCCGACTACCTGGCCACCGTGGTCGCCGTGTTCGGCACCACCATCAGCCCCTATCTGTTCTTCTGGCAGGCTTCCCAGGAAGTGGAAGAGTTGCGTGCCACGCCCGGCGCCCAGCCCTTGAAGGTGCAGCCGAAACAGGCGCGCGCCAACTTCAGGCGCATCAAGATCGATACCACGCTGGGCATGGGTTTTTCCAATCTGGTGGCCTTCTTCATCATGGTCAGCACGGCGGTGACCCTGTACGCGAATGGCATCACCGACATCCAGACCTCCGACCAGGCGGCGCAGGCGCTGCGCCCGATCGCCGGCGAATTCGCATTCCTCCTGTTCAGCCTGGGCGTGATCGGCACCGGGATGCTGGCGATTCCGGTTTTGGCCGGCTCGGGCGCCTATGCGCTGGCGGGCGCCTTGCGCTGGAAGAACAGCCTGGAGCACGAGCTGCCGGCGGCGCCGCACTTCTACGGCATCATCGTCATTTCGACTGTGGTCGGCATTGCGCTGGGCTTCGCCCCGATTCCGCCGTTCAAGGCCTTGTACTGGAGCGCGGTGATCAATGGCGTGATCTCGGTGCCGATCATGGCGGTGATGCTGCTGATGGCCGCGCAGAGCCGGGTCATGGGCCGGCTGGTCATCGGACGGCGGCTGAAGGCGCTGGGCTGGATGGCGACGGCGGTGATGGCGGCGGCGGTGGTGGCCATGTTTGCGCTGCAGCTGTTTGCCGACCACTGAGCGCCCCGCGCGCTGCAGCGCCGGTTTCCCGACGCGTTCGGATTCGTCCAAAAAATAATCGGGAAAAAATTGTCCCTGTGATATATCACATGCTATGATACGTGAATCTTCACGACAGCACATTGCATGAAATCCCAAAAGAGCGCCCCTGACAAAAAGCCGCGCAGCAAGTCGGGGCGGGTCGAAACACGTTCCCTGACCGACGAGGCCTATCGCCTGCTGAAGTGGAAAATCCTCAGCATGGAGCTGGTGCCCGGCACCTTCCTGAACGAGCAGGCATTGGTGGAAACCACCGCCTTTGGCCGCGCGCCCATCCATCAGGCCCTGCACCGCCTGCAGTACGACGGGCTGGTGGAAATCCGCCCGCGCAAGGGGGTGCAGGTCAAGGTCTGGTCGCCGGCCGACATTGCGCATTTGATGGAAGCGCGCCTGCCGCTGGAAATCGCGATCGCCCGCCTGGCGGCCGAACGCGCCGCCGAGCCCGACATTGCGCAATTGCGCGAGCAACTGGCCACCGGCCCGGCCCTGATCAAGAGCCAGGACCGCGAAGGCCTGATGCGGCTGGACCAGGACTTCCACCACGCGCTCGCGGTCTTCGCGCGTAGCCCGGTATTGGCCGAAGTGGCGGAGACCTTGCACCACCGCTCTATGCTGCTCTGGTATCTGCCGATATCCGGCCTGCCCGAATATGAGCTGGTGCTGCGACAGCACTCCGCCATCCTTGATGCGGTCGCCGCCCACGATCCGAACCGGGCCGCCGCCGCCATTACCGATCACTTGACGGGCCTGGCAAGCATTACCGACCAGCCCATTCTCCCGCCCCACCAGAACGGCAAATGACCATGACCGAAGACAAGCGCATCCATATCCAATCGCCGATGGGAGAAATCCTGATCAGCCCGAAGGACCTCGACCCCGCGCGCTGGATCGATTTTCCCGACATCGGGCTGCGCCAATACGTGTACTGGATTCATCCGCAAACCGGCGCCAGCATCGCCCTGCTGGAATTCAAGGAAGGCGCGGGCATTCCGGTCGCCCACTCGCATGCATCGAACCAGTTCATGTACTGCATCGAAGGCGAGTACGCCTATACCGCCAGCAACCTGGTGCTCTTGCCCGGCGATTTCTACATGAACCCGAAGGACAACCAGCACGGCCCGACGCTGGCCCGCAAGCGCAGCCTGCTGATCGAGATCTACGACGGCCCGCACTACTACGAGAAGCCGTCCTACCACACCGACGACACCATGGTCAGCCCTGCCGCCGGCAGCGGCGCATCGACCTGAACCCGGACAGAGAAGCGCGGTCGCGATGAAGAACGTGAAAGTTGCCGTGCGGCAGTTGGTCAAGCAGTTTGGAACGACCCTGGCCGCCGACCATATCGACCTCGATATCCACGAGGGCGAATTCCTGACCTTGCTGGGATCGAGCGGATGCGGCAAGACCACCCTGATGCGCATGATCGCCGGCTTCGAAGCCGCCGATTCCGGCACGATTGCCATCGACGGCCAGGATGTCACGCACCTGCCGCCGCGCGCACGGCGCCTGGGCATGGTGTTCCAGCAGTACTCCCTGTTTCCGCACATGACGGTGGGCGAGAACATCGGCTATGGCCTGCGCGCGCAGAACGCCCCGGCCGCGCAGATTGAAGCGCGGGTCGGCGAGATGCTGGAGCTGGTGCAGCTGCCGCAACTGAAAGACCGCAAGCCGGCCCAACTCTCGGGCGGACAGCAGCAACGGGTGGCCCTGGCCCGCGCGCTGGCCACCCGGCCATCCGTATTGATGCTGGATGAGCCGCTGGGCGCGCTCGACCTCAAGTTGCGGCGGCAGCTGCAAAGCGAACTCAAGCGCATCCACCGCGAAACCGGCACCACTTTCCTGTTCGTGACCCACGACCAGGAAGAGGCGCTCTACCTGTCCGACCGCATCGCCGTCATGAAGAGCGGGAAGATTGTGCAGCTCGCCACGCCGGAACAGATCTACCTGGATCCTGCCAATGAATTTGTGGCCGATTTCATCGGCGACGTCGCTTTCCTGGATGGCGTGCACGATCCCGTTCGGCGCGGCGTGAGCTTGCCCGACGGCGGCTTCATCGAAGCCCGGCTCAAGCAACCGGCCGGCCCGGTGCGGCTGGTGGTGCGCCCGGAAAACGTGGCGCTGGCCGCCTCCGGCGAAGACGCACTGCCGGGCGTGATCACCGAGGTGTCGCACCAGACCGGCACCACCCTGTATGGCGTGAAGCTGGCCGGGGGCCAGGAACTGAAGGTGCGCCATCTTGGCTTGTCGGTGGAAGCTGCCAGCTTTGGGCAGCAGGTGCGGGTGCGTTTTGCCGACTGCAATCTGGCATTCGCCCGGTGAGCGCCATGCCTTCCATCGGAAAATCTTCCCGTTTCTGGGGCAATCCGCGGCTGGCCTTGCTGCCGGCGCTGCTGCTCATCAGCCTGCTGGTGGCGCTGCCGCTGATGAACATGACCCTGATCAGCTTCCGGCAAGAGAATTTCGGCCAATTGCTGCCGGGCTTCACCCTGTCGAACTACATCCAGGTCCTGACCGGCGATGGCTACCTGGAATTGTTCGGCAAGACCTTTCTCACCGCCGCCGCGGTGACGGTCTTGTGCGCCCTGCTCGGCTTTCCGGTGGCGGCGGCGATTGCCCGCGCGCCCGAGAAGTGGCGCGGCCTGCTGTATTTTTTGGTGGCGGCGCCGCTCCTGGTCAACACCGTCGTGCGTACCTACGGCTGGCTGCTGATCCTGGGCCGCAAGGGCTTGCTCAACGAGGCCCTGCTCTCCGCCGGCCTGATCGACAGTCCGCTGGCGCTGACCGGAAATTATCTCGGCATGATCATCGGCGGCACCCAGGTCTTTTTGCCCTTCATGATCCTGTCGCTGACGACTTCGCTGATGGCCATCGACCGCCGTCTGCTGGAGGCGGGCGACATTCTTGGCGCCGGGCCGGTACGGGTGTTCCTGACCATCACCCTGCCGCTGGCGATGCCGGGGCTGATCGCCGGCTCGGTACTGGTCTTCAGCCTGATGCTGGGCGCCTTCGTCACGCCGCTGATCCTGGGCGGCACCGCGATCAAGTACCTGTCGGTAGCGGTCTATACCGACGCCATGGTGCTGTTCAACCTGCCACGCGCCACCGCCTTGTCGCTGCTGCTGATGATCGTGGTGCTGGCCATCTATTTTCTGCAGAAGCGCCTGACGCCGCGCCAGGATTGATCGCATGAATGCCAATACGACCTATAGCCGCGTGGCCAACGCACTTGCCCTGCTGGTCTATGTGTTCCTGATCCTGCCGCTGCTGGTGG
>JAEVZY010000282.1 GCA_023392035.1 Pseudomonadota bacterium
ACAAGGGACCAGGGTTCAGGATCCGATCAGGCCCAGGCCCGCAGCAAGCCCACTGCCAAACCTTCCAGCGCAAAATCTTCACGGCCCGGTTCCACCCGTATCGGCTTGAAGTCGTCGTTCTCGGGCAGCAGTTCTATGCCGTCGCGGGTACGGTGCAGGCGCTTGACTGTGACTTCATCGCCCAGGCGCGCCACCACGATCTGGCCATTGCGCGCCTCGCTGACTTTTTTTACGGCCAGCAGGTCGCCATCCAGGATGCCGGCGTCGCGCATCGACATGCCGCGCACCCGCAGCAGGTAGTCCGGCTTGTCGGTGAACAGGGCCGGGTCGACGTTGTAATTGCTCTCGATGTGCTCCTGCGCCAGGATCGGCGAGCCGGCTGCCACCCGGCCGACCAGCGGCAGCACCAGTTGCAGCAGCGAGCTTTCCGGCAGAGACAGTTGATTGGGCTTGCGCGGGCGCCCGGACTGCATGTCCAGCAGCCGAATGCCGCGAGAGGTGCCGGGCGAAATTTCGATGGCGCCCTTGCGCGCCAGGGCTTGCAAATGCTCTTCCGCCGCGTTGGCGGAACGAAAACCCAGTTCGGCCGCGATTTCCGCGCGGGTGGGCGGAATGCCGGTTTTATCGATCCAGTTGCGGATCAGGTTGAGGATTTGTTCCTGTCTTTCGGTCAGTTTGAGCATGGCGGCCGGCCTGGCTATAAAAACAGGCTGTATTTTTGTACAGGCGTGGCCATATTGCAAGTGGTTCGTACCAGTGCTCATTCGTACCGGTGTTCGCTGGCAGACCGGCGATTTGAGTTTTCGGCCTCTTGTCGGTATAGTTGCGGGTTTTCCTCTTCCCACACCTGAGTTGACGCCGGGGTGGGCGATTTTTTCAATTCGACCTCGGGAGAATACATGCGTCATTACGAAATCGTATTTATCGTGCACCCCGATCAGAGCGAGCAAGTGCCCGCCATGATCGAGCGCTACAAGGGCATCGTCACCAACCGTGGTGGCAAACTGCACCGCGTGGAAGATTGGGGCCGTCGCCAGATGGCTTACATGATCCAGAAACTGGCCAAGGCTCACTACGTCTGCATGAACATCGAGTGCGACGCCGAGACCCTGCAGGAACTGGAAACCGGTTTCCGCTTCAACGACGCCGTCCTGCGCCATCTCACCGTCAAGATGAAGAAGGCCGAGACCGCACCGTCGCCGATGATGAAGGCCGTTCAGAAGGAAGACGCCGCCAAGAGCCATCGCGCCGAGGCAGCCGCTTCCTAAGGAAATTCCGGTCAAGTGAACCAGCTTTGCCTGGTAGCCAGCATTGCCGAGCGCGAGTCCTTGCGCTACACGCCGGCTGGCATACCGATCGTCACGGCAAGTCTGTTGCACAGTTCCACCCAGATGGAAGCGGGTTTTGCCCGCCAGGTTGAGTTTGAAATCGCCGCGCTGGCCGCGGGACCGATCTCAAGCGCTTTCAACCAGTTGCCGCTGGGAGGGATGTGCCAGTTCACCGGCTTCATGGCCAAGAAAAGCCGCAATAGCCGAACGCTGGTGTTTCACATTACCGGAATAGAACAGAAACCCGATCCAGTCATACCAGATACAGGAGCCAATCATGGCATTCGGTAAAAAATTCGATAAAAGCAAATTGAAAGAGAAGCGCAAACAGCAAAACCCGCTGTTCAAGCGCAAGAAGTTCTGCCGCTTCACCGCCGCCAAGGTGGAACAGGTTGACTACAAAGACGTGGACACCCTGAAAGACTTCATCCAGGAAAACGGCAAGATCATGCCGGCCCGCCTGACCGGCACCAAGGCCCACTACCAGCGCCAGCTCGACACCGCCGTCAAGCGCGCCCGTTACCTGGCCCTCTTGCCGTACACCGATCTGCACAACGCCTAAGACGAACAGGGAGAAACCATGCAAGTAATTCTGTTGGAGAAGGTCGTCAACCTGGGCGACTTGGGTGCGGTGGTCAAGGTCAAGGACGGCTATGCCCGCAATTTCCTGATCCCGCAAAAGAAAGCGCGCCGCGCCACCGCTGATGCCGTGGCTGATTTCGAAAAGCGCCGCGCCGAGCTGGAAAAAGCCGCTGCCGAGAAACTGGCCGCCGCTCAAGCCCAAGGCGAAAAGCTGGCCGGCCTGACGGTGCAGATCTCGCAAAAGGCTGGTGTGGATGGCCGCCTGTTTGGCTCGGTCACCAACTACGACATCGCTGAAGCCCTGTCCAAGCAAGGCTTCCCGGTCGAGAAGGCCCAGGTCCGCATGCCGCAAGGCCCGCTGAAGATCACCGGCGACCACGCGGTTTCGGTGGCTCTGCATACCGACGTGGTGGTCGACATCACCGTTTCGGTGCTGGGCGAGCAGGCTTAAGCCGTCGATGCAAGCAAGAAGCCGGGTCTAGACCCGGCTTTTTTTATGGCGCGGCCATACGTGTAACGCAAGCGAATGGAAAAATCAGCAAGACAGAATTCCCGTCCACGCGGCTCGCGTGAAAGAGACGGCGAGGCGGACGGTATAATGCGCGCCATGAATGCCGCCCGTCCCGACCCGCAGATCGAAGCCTTGCGCGTGCCGCCGCACTCGATCGAGGCTGAGCAATCCGTCATTGGCGGTCTGCTGCTCGACAACGCGGCCTGGGATCGCATCGCCGACTTCGTGTCGGAAGACGATTTCTACCGCTATGACCATCGCATCATCTTTCAGCACCTGGTCAAGCTGATCAACAACGGCCGTCCGGCCGACGTCATCACCGTCTACGAAGCGCTCACCAACAGCGGCAAGGGCGAGGAAGTGGGGGGCCTGGCCTATCTCAATGCGCTGGCGCAGAACACGCCTTCGGCCGCCAACATCCGGCGCTATGCCGAAATCGTGCGCGACCGCGGCGTGCTGCGCAAACTGATCACCGTTTCCGACGAAATCTCGGGCCAGGCTTTCAATCCGCAAGGCAAGGAAGTCAAGCAGATGCTGGACGAGGCCGAGTCCAAGATCTTCGCCATTGCCGAAGAGGGCGCGCGCGGCGCTTCCGGCTTCATCGCCATCCAGCCCCTGCTCACGGAGGTGGTGGAGCGCATCGACGAACTCTACAATCGCGACAACTCCAGCGACGTGACCGGCGTGCCGACTGGCTTCATCGATCTCGACAAGATGACCTCCGGCCTGCAGCCGGGCGACCTGGTGATCGTGGCCGGACGTCCCTCCATGGGCAAGACCGCGTTCTCGCTGAACATCGGCGAGAACGTGGCGATCGACAGCGGCTTGCCGGTGGCGGTGTTCTCGATGGAGATGGGCGGCGCGCAATTGGCCATGCGTATGCTGGGTTCGGTCGGCAAGCTCGATCAAAGCCAACTGCGTATCGGCAAACTGAATGACGACGACTGGCCGCGCCTGACGCACGCGATCCAGAAGATGAACGATGCCCAGCTCTATATCGACGAGACGCCGGCCCTGAACGCCATCGAGTTGCGGGCACGCGCGCGCCGGCTGTCGCGCCAGTGCGGCAAGCTGGGCCTGGTGATCGTCGACTACCTGCAGTTGATGTCGGCCACCACCGCCGGCGAGAACCGCGCCACTGAGATTTCCGAAATCTCGCGCGGACTCAAGGGCCTGGCCAAGGAATTGCACTGTCCGGTGATTGCCTTGTCGCAGTTGAACCGCTCGCTGGAACAGCGCACCGACAAGCGTCCGGTGATGTCCGATCTGCGCGAATCGGGCGCCATCGAGCAGGACGCCGACGTCATCCTGTTCATCTACCGTGACGAAGTCTACAACCCGGATTCGCCCGACAAGGGCACGGCCGAAATCATCATAGGCAAGCAGCGTAACGGCCCGATCGGCCGGGTGCGCCTGGCTTTCCTCGGCAAATACACCAAATTTGACAATTACGCGGGCAATCTCGGCGAGCTCTACCAGGGCGACTGAGGCCGGCGCAACCAGAAAGGATTTGAATCATGTTCGGACGCCTGATGCCCAGCGAGGGCAAGTTTTTCGAGCTGTTCGTGCAGCACGGTGACCTGTGCGTGAAGGGCGCGAAAGAGATGCTGGCCCTGATGTCGAATTTCACCGACCTTGAAATGCGGGTGCATGCCATCGAGAGCATCGAGAAGCAGGCCGACAAGGTCACGCACATCACGCTGGAAATGCTGCACAAGACCTTCATCACGCCGCTGGATCGCGACGACATCCACAAGCTGATCACCAAGATGGATGACATCCTCGATCTGCTGGAAGACGCCGGCCAGACCATTTCCCTGTACGACATCAAGGCGGTGACGCCGGAAGCCACCCGGCTGGCCGAGCTGTGCCTGCAATGCGCCGAGCGGGTGCGCAATGCCGTGGGCCTGCTGAACAACATGGACAATGCGCGTGAAATCCTCGGCTTGTGCAACGAGATCGACCGCCTGGAATCGGACGCCGATCATGTGATGCGCGCCGCCATGTCCAAGCTGTTCCGCGACGAGCCCGATGTACGCACGCTCATCAAGCTCAAGGCGATCTATGAAATCCTCGAAACCGTGACCGACCGTTGCGAGGATGTCGCCAATATCCTGGAAGGCATCATCGTCGAGAACGCATAAACGCGGGACCAGAAGAACAATATGCAAACCCTGCAAATGAGCATTTATGTGCTCGCCTTCCTGGTGGCGCTGGCCTTGCTGTTCGATTTCATGAACGGCTTCCACGACGCTGCCAATGCGATTGCCACCGTGGTGTCCACGGGCGTCTTGAAACCGCATCAAGCGGTGGCGATGGCGGCGATGTTCAACTTCGTGGCGATTGCGGTGTTCCATGTGAAGGTGGCCACCACCGTCGGCAAGGGCACCATCGATCCGGCCATCGTCGATCATTACGTGATCTTTGGCGCTCTGGTCGGGGCCTGTTTGTGGAACCTGATCACCTGGTATTACGGCATTCCGTCTTCCTCTTCCCACGCCTTGATCGGCGGCCTGGTGGGTGCGGCGGTGGCCAAGGCCGGCACCGGCTCGCTGGTGGCGGCGGGCCTGTTGAAGACCATTCTTTTCATCGTGCTGTCGCCGCTGCTGGGCTTCATCTTCGGCTCGATCCTGATGGTGCTGGTGTCATGGATCTTTGTCAGGTCGACGCCGGCCCGGGTCGACAAATGGTTCCGCCGCATGCAATTGGTTTCGGCTTCCATGTACAGCCTGGGGCACGGCGGCAATGACGCGCAAAAGACCATGGGCATCATCTGGATGCTGCTCATCGCCAGCGGCTATACGGCAGCGGATGCCCCGACGCCGCCGACCTGGGTGATCATCAGTTGCTATAGCGCGATCGGCCTGGGCACTTTGTTTGGCGGCTGGCGCATCGTCAAGACCATGGGCCAGAAGATCACCAAGTTGAAGCCGGTCGGCGGCTTCTGCGCCGAAACCGGCGGCGCCATCACGCTGTTCCTGGCCACCGCGCTGGGCGTGCCGGTCTCCACCACCCACACCATCACCGGCGCCATCGTCGGCGTCGGCTCGGCGCGCAAGATGTCCGCCGTGCGCTGGGGCGTGGCCGGCAATATCGTCTGGGCCTGGATCTTCACCATCCCCGCATCGGCCTTCATGGCGGCGATTGCGTGGTGGGTGGGGACGCATATTCTCTGAACTTTCAGCTCACGAGAAAAAAAGCTGGATGCGGCGCGCGCTGCATCCAGCTTTTTTTTGGTCACGGTCCGACACAGGGCGGACGCGCTGGGCAGTGCGCATCAATCGGTCAACAGCGCTTTCAGGTCTCCCAGGGTAACCATCAACATCATCGGGTCGGCATGAGAAGGCTCGAACCCGACGCGCTCGTAAAAGTCGCGGGCCTGCTCGGATAAAGCATGAACAATCAGGCCGCGGATGCCGATGGTGTCCGCGGCTTGCGCCACTCTCATGAAAGCGTCGCGCACCAGGGCACGTCCAATTCCCTTTCCATGCAGCGACCGATCGACCGCCAGTCGCCCCAGGACGACTACCGGAATCGGATCGGGCATGTTGCGCCGGAAGTGGCCAGGTGCGGCGTCGACGGCCACCGCGCTCGAGGCCAAGGCGTAATAGGCCAGAACGCGCTGTCCAATGCAGGCGACAAAGCTGCGCGAGGCGCCAGTCATCTGATTTTTCAGGGCTCGTCGCTTGAGCCACTGGTCCAGACTGTCTACGCCGGAAGAGAAATGTTCAAGTTGATGGTGGGACGCCAGAGGCTCTGGCGCTCTGATCACTTCGTCTTGTCCCACGGCGCGGGCGTTTTCAAGGTCTTGCGCAAGCGCGCATTGGGCTGCGGCGGCATGTCCAGCCGCGCCACGAAGTCCGCATAGGCCGCGGGTGAGACTGAAATGATCGTTTGGTCAAGCAGCGCCTCTTCCGCGGCCGAGCGGGCTGCATCCAGCATGAAGTCGGTCCGGTTCTTGCCGCGTAGCTTGGCGGCCCGATCGATCATGCTGCGCTCTTCCGGCTTGATACGGATGTTCAGGGTTTCCCGTTTTGGGGATTGCTGCTTTTGTGCGGACATGGCAAAGGCCCTCAGTTGAGAGCAGTACCTTAGCACGATGCAATGACAGTGTCATTACGGAATGCGCGTCTGGACGGCGATTCCGAGAAAGGCAGTCGCGCCGTGACGGCGGGAACCGTGAGCCGACGAATCCACGCACGAGAGCTGATTCCGCCGGCTCATGCCGACAAGGAGCGGATTTGAATGAAACAAGCGGGACGTGATTTGCATCGCGTCCCGCTTTTTGCTTCCAATTGCCAGTTGCTACAACAGCCGTCTGCTACAACACATCGCTCGCATGATCCGCCAACCTTGAACGCTCCCCGCGCGCCAGCGTGATATGCCCGGAATGCGCCCAACCCTTGAAGCGGTCCACTACATAGGTCAGGCCGCTTGAGCCTTCGGTGAGGTAGGGCGTATCGATCTGCGCGATATTGCCAAGGCAGACGATCTTGGTGCCGGGACCGGCGCGCGTGACCAGGGTTTTCATCTGCTTGGGCGTCAAGTTCTGCGCCTCGTCCACGATCAGGTAGCGGTTGACGAAGGTGCGGCCGCGCATGAAGTTGAGCGACTTGATCTTGATGCGCGACTTGATCAGGTCCTGGGTGGCGGCGCGGCCCCAGTCGCCGGCGGCGTTGTCGGTCTTGTTCAGCACTTCCAGGTTGTCATCCAGCGCGCCCATCCAGGGCGACATCTTCTCTTCTTCGGTGCCTGGCAAGAAACCGATGTCTTCGCCAACCGGCACCGTCACCCGGGTGACGATGATCTCGTTGTAGATCTTGGTCTCCAACACTTGCGCCAAACCTGCGGCCAAGGCCAGCAGGGTCTTGCCGGTGCCGGCCTGGCCGAGCAGGGTGACGAAGTCGCATTCGGGATCCATCAACAGGTTGAGCGCGAAATTCTGCTCGCGGTTGCGGGCGGTGATGCCCCACACATTGTTGCGCGCATGGGTGTAGTCGCGCAGCGTGCGCAGGACCGCGGTCTTGCCATTGATCTGGGTGACCTGGCCGTAGAAGGAGGGTTCGCCATTGCCGGGTTCGTGGAAAACGAACTGGTTCACCAGCATCGCCGGCACTACCGGACCGCTCACGCGGTAATAGGTGTAGCCGGTGCCATTCTTGCTCTCCTGCCAGGACTCCATGCCCTTGCCGTGCCGCTGCCAGAAGTCGAGCGGCAATTGCATGACACCGGAATACAGCAGGTCGGTGTCTTCCAATACGTGGTCGTTGAAGTATTCCTCGGCCGGCAGCGCCATCGCACGCGCCTTGATGCGCATGTTGATGTCTTTGGAGACCAGCACCACCGCGCGCTCCGGATGCTGCTGCTGCAGGCTGCGCACCACGGCCAGGATCTGGTTGTCGGCCTTGCCTTCGGGGAGGCCTTCGGGCAGCTCGCCCACTTGCAGGCTGGTCTGGAAGAACAGACGGCCACTGGCGTCCTTGTTGCCCAGCTTGGAGAGCGGAATGCCGGCGTCGATTTCCTTGTCATCGATTTGCGAGACCAGGGCATCCAGCGAGCGCGAGACCTGACGCGCATTGCGCGCCACCTCGGACATGCCTTTCTTGTGGTTGTCCAGCTCTTCCAGCGTGATCATCGGCAGATAAACGTCGTGTTCGGCGAAGCGGAACAAAGACGTCGGGTCATGCATCAGCACATTGGTGTCGAGCACGAACAGCTTGGTCTTGCCGACCCGGTCGGCGGCGCGGCTGGTGCCCGATTTGGGACGGGTGTCGACCGCCTTGAGCGCCTTCTCGGCTTTGACGGCGGGGGCCGGCGCTTCGGTCTTGGCGCGGCCGACAGGAGCGGCCGGGGCGACAGGAGCCAGTGCGACGGTGGCGCGGGGAGTAGCTTCGATCAGGGTGATGGAGGGTTTGACAGGTTTGCCTTTTTCCGCCTGGGGATACTCGCTGGGACTGAGTATGACTGCGGGCTTGGCGGGCATTTTTGGCAGGGGCATCAGGTCCTCGATCTAGGTAGGCCTGGTCCGGTGAGGGCCGGAACGGGCGGTTTCAAAGGTACTTCTACTGCGGGGGACGAGCTGGGGAGTCGGATTTGCATGTAGCCCGCCAGCGCGGGCCGGGCCGGTGGCGGAAAGCAGAATGTGAAAAAGCCGCTTGGAGGAGAGGA
>JAEVZY010000004.1 GCA_023392035.1 Pseudomonadota bacterium
CTGGCGACGGCGCACAATCCCTGGCGGCCGCAAGTGCTTCTCGGCGCGTTATACCGCGCCTGGTCCGCCATCGATCGCGAGCGCGCCAGCCGGCGCGTGGTACTGGGCTTGATCGGTCCGCAATTGTTCCCGCGCCTGGATGCCGTGTACGCCGGTCTGAATGCACTGCTGGCCGAAAGCGGCTTCGCGCCCGATCCCAAGGCGCTGGCGCGTGCCCGGCGCGCTGCTACCCAGGCGGCCGAGCCGCCCCGCCGCAGCCCGCCCATGCTGTTTGCCGCCACCACTTCGCCCGCGCTGCGTGTGCGGGAAGAGCGCTATTACCGCGTGCGCGATTGGCTGTTGGGCGGCAGCCGTCCGGCCAGCGCCGAGCCGCAGGGCGATATGGCCGATCTCAACCTGCCCGACCTGTTTGCCGAACCGGATACCACCGGCAAGCTGCAAGCCAATACCATCAGCGTGGCGGTGGCCCCGCAGCTGTTCGGCCACCTGACCCGCCTGCAGCAAAAGCTGGAAAAAAGCTTGCGCATTGCGCAGCCGGCCGGCGCCGACATCCTGCGCCACATCGGCCGCGGCTTGCCGCCCGGTGTACTGAGCCCGGTCGACGCCAACACGCTGGAATTGATGGAAAGGGTGTTCGAACACCTGCTGCACGCACCCGAGGTGTCGCCGCTGGCCAAGCCCTTGCTGGCGCGGCTGCAGATTCCGCTGCTCAAGGCGGCGCTGATGGATCGCAAATTCTTCATCAACAGCACTCATCCCGCGCATCGCCTGCTCGATCTGGCAGTCAGTTGCGGCGCCGGCTGGGACGACACGGGGCGCGAGGACGCCCTGTGCCTGGCCTTGAAGCGTGCGGTGGATCGCATTGCCAGCGAATTCGATCAAGACCTGTCGGTGTTCGAGGAAGTCTCCGCCGAACTGGAAACGCTGCAGCAGGAAGAGTACAACCAGGCCCAGGCCGCGCTGGCCGATTGCATTGCGCAAGCCACGCGCGCCGAAAAACTCTATCGCGCCGAACAGGCGGCGCGCGCCGACATCCTTGAACGCCTGGAAGCCGGCCTGGTGCCCTATTCACTGGAAAATTTCCTGCAGACCCAATGGTTGCGGGTGCTGACGCTGGCGCACGCCGGCGAGCGCAAGAAACCCGAGGTGCTGCAAAGGGCGCTGGCAGTGATGGACGATTTGCTGTGGAGCGTGCAAGCCAAGGCCAACAATGCCGAGCGCCGCGAACTGCTGCAGCGCCTGCCCGATATCCTTGCGCGCCTGAACACCTGGCTGGACGCCATCAAGTGGAGCGGGCCCGAGCGCAACGGCTTTTTCGCGGCGCTGGCGCAGCAGCACGCAACGCTGGTGCGGCCGCAACGCGAGGACAACAAGGCCAAGCTGGAAAGCGCGCTGGCGCAAGCGCGCCGCGCTTCCGAACGCGGCATGTTCGGCGCGCGCCGCAAGCCCGCGCCCGGCGCGCGCAATGCGGCCGGTCCGCTGGAGAACCTCTGTCTTGGCGACTGGCTGGAATGGCATGAAGAAGATGGCAAGCGCCGTTGCTTGCGCCTGGCCTGGATCAGTCCCGAGCGCAGCCAGTTCGTGCTGGCCGGGCGGCGTGCCGCCCACAAGCTGCTTTGCTCCGAACTGGAACTGGAGCATCGCCTGCAGCAGGGGCGGGCGCTTTTGCTGAAAGTGGAGGGTGCGTTCGGACGCGCGCTGGACGCGGTGCTGGCCGGGCCGGCGCCAACCCAAGCCGAGCGGCGCTAGCCCGCTGCTGCACCCGCGGCACCGACATCGGCTCGGAGGCCGCTCAACTCACAGGCTGCGCGACTCAATACGGCCGCGCCTGATCCTGCGGCTGGTTCTTCTTGTCGAGCTTGAACTCCACCACATGTGGCACGCCGTTCTGGCCCGGGAAGTCGGCAAAGGCGGCGCGCAGCATGTAGGGCATCAGTTCCGGCAGGCCGCCGCGCGTGTCGTCGCCATTCACCGTGACGTCATACAGATTGCGCCGGGTCTTGGCATCCGAGATCAAGACCCGCACTTGCCGCGCATACATCTGGTAGCGGGTGGCTTGCTGCTGCACGATGGGTGGCGCGCCGCAACCGGGGTAATAGATGCCGGGCGGGTAGTAGCCTTGCGGTCCGCGGCAGCCGAAACCCGGGCCGCCCCAACCCCAGCCCCAGGGCATGTAGTAGGGATCCGCCACCGGCTGGTAGACCTGCACATCGCGCACCGAAGAGCGATATTCCAGCGTCACCGCAAGCCGGGCCGAGGCCGCCGGCTTTTCTTCGAAGCCCAGCCGCGCCAGTTCCATGCGCAGCATGTT
Source organism: Pseudomonadota bacterium (assembly GCA_023392035.1). Taxonomy (GTDB): domain Bacteria; phylum Pseudomonadota; class Gammaproteobacteria; order Burkholderiales; family Burkholderiaceae_D; genus Lacisediminimonas. Next base: position 2,312 of record JAEVZY010000004.1, read on the forward strand.
TTCATAGGTCTGGAATTCCAGATCGTTGGCCTGTGCCGGCGTGCGTGCAATGGCGTAGCTCTTGTCTTCCATCTCGCTCGGCCAGTTGTTGAAGGCAGTGACCGTGTTTTGCAGCGGCGTCGTGGTGCAGCCCGCTACCAGCAAGCCCAGCACCATCCACGTCAACCATTGCGCCATGCGGCTGGCGCCTGCCCCGATACTGCCTTTCATGATGGGTCCCATGCTTGTTTTGATGCTACGCCTGGGGCGGCCCGTGGGGGCGCCTGTCACCTCGTCGCATCCGATATTCATCAAGGAATTGCTGCTCCCGAACCGGCGCCGATCTGAACTGCACCGCGCGCGATTGGTAGAATCGAATTTTGCTTCATTTTCCAATACGGGCCCCAGCATGCGCACCGATACCAGCAACGCCATCTATCGCAGCGATTACACCGTTCCCGATTACCTGGTCGAAACTGTCGAGATGGGTTTCGATCTTGACCCGGCGCAAACCCGGGTCGCCACCCGGATGCACATGAAGCGCAATCCGCAAGCGCGCGGCAAGTCCATCACCCTCTATGGAGAAGGGCTGGAACTGGTGCAGTTGCGCATGAACGGCAAGGATTTGACGCGCCGCGCTTACCAGATCGATGACGGCGTGCTGCGCATCCTGATGGCGCCGGAAGAAGTGACGCTGGAGATTGAAACCCTGATCAAGCCGCAGGCCAACACCACCCTGATGGGCCTGTACGTTTCCAACGGCAATTTCTTCACCCAATGCGAAGCGGAGGGCTTTCGCAAGATCACCTATTTCCCCGACCGCCCGGACGTGATGGCGAAGTACAAGGTGATGCTGCGTGCCGACAAGGAAAAATATCCGGTGCTGCTGTCCAACGGCAACCTGGTCGAGCAGGGCGACTTGGGCGACGGCCGCCACTATGCGCTGTGGGAAGATCCGTTCAAGAAGCCGTCCTATCTGTTTGCCCTGGTTGCCGGCCAGCTGGTGTGCCAGGAAGAGCGCATGAAACTGGCTTCCGGGCGCGAAGTGCTGCTGCAGGTCTGGGTGGAAGAAGGCAATCTGGACAAGACCCAGCATGCGATGGATTCGCTCAAGAACAGCATCCGCTGGGATGAACAGCGCTGGGGCCTGGAACTGGACCTGGACCGCTTCATGATCGTGGCCGTGGGCGACTTCAACATGGGCGCCATGGAAAACAAGGGCCTGAACATCTTCAACACCAAGTATGTGCTGGCCAATCCGCGCATTGCCACCGACATCGACTATTCCAATATCGAAGCGGTGGTGGGCCACGAATACTTCCATAACTGGACCGGCAACCGCGTGACCTGCCGCGACTGGTTCCAGTTGTCGCTGAAGGAAGGCTTGACGGTGTTTCGCGACCAGGAATTTTCGGCCGACATGATAGGCACGGCCAGCGGTCGCGCGGTGAAGCGCATCGAAGACGTGCGGGTGCTGCGCCAGGCGCAATTTCCGGAAGACGCGGGCCCGATGGCGCATCCGGTGCGGCCCGACGCGTACGTGGAAATCAACAACTTCTACACCGTGACCGTGTATGAGAAGGGCGCGGAAGTGGTGCGCATGTACCAGACCCTGCTGGGCCGCGATGGCTTCCGGCGCGGCATGGACTTGTACTTCGCGCGCCATGACGGCCAGGCCGTGACCTGCGACGATTTTCGCGCCGCCATGGCCGATGCCAACGGCCGCGACCTGTCTCAGTTCGAGCGCTGGTACAGCCAGGCCGGCACGCCCTGCGTCAAGGCCGAGACCCGCTATGACGCCCATGCCAAGGTCTATGAAATCACGCTGTCCCAATCCTGCCCGGCCACGCCGGGGCAGGACGTGAAGCAGCCGTTTCATATTCCGGTGGCGATCGGCCTGCTCGATTCCAAGGGCCATGACATGCGGCTCAAGCTGAGCGAAGTCCCGGTCAGCGGCGACCGCCACAGCCAGCCGCGCGAGCAGGCCCATACCCTGGTGCTGGAATTGACCGAAGGCCGCCAGACCTTCCGCTTTGTCGATGTGCATGAAGAGCCGGTGCCTTCCCTGCTGCGCGATTTCTCGGCGCCGGTGCTGCTGGACTATGACGCCAGCGGCGCCGAACTGGCCTTCCTGATGGGTCATGACGCCGATCCCTTCAACCGTTGGGAAGCCGGCCAGCGCCTGGCCACACGGCGCTTGCTGGCGCTGGCCGAAGAATTCATGCGCAATGGCGACATGGCGCTGGTGATGAGCGCCGACGATCCCCTGATCGAAAGCCTGCGCAAGATCCTGGTGGACGACAATCTCGACCCCGCTTTCCGCGAACAGGCCCTGATGCTGCCCTCCGAATCCATGGTGGCCGAGCAGATGGAAGCCATGGACCCGCAAGCCGTGCACGCCGCACGCCAATACCTGCGGCGCCTGCTGGCCGAAGCCCTGCGCGAAGACCTGGAGCGCGTGTATCACGCGATGGCCGACAGCGGCCCCTACAGCCCGGATGCGGCCTCCGCCGGCCGCCGCGGCTTGCGCAATGTGGCGCTGGGTTATCTGTCCGAGCTGGACGACGAGCGCAGCCATGCGCTGTCCCAGACGCAATGCGACCAGGCCGGCAACATGACCGACCGCGCCGCCGCCCTGTCGGCCCTGGTGAACAGCAACGCCCCGGGCCGCATGGATGCGCTGGACCGCTTCCACGAAGAGTTTGAAGACGAGGCGCTGGTGGTCGACAAATGGTTTGCGCTGCAAGCCATGGCCCGCACCACCACCCTTGCGCGGGTGCGCGAGCTGATGCAGCATCCGGCCTTTACCATCAAGAATCCGAATCGCGCGCGCAGCCTGCTGTTCAGCTTCTGCAATGGCAATCCGGCGCAATTCCATCAGCCCGACGGCAGCGGCTATGCCTTCTGGGCCGAGCAGGTGATTGCGCTCAACGCCATCAACCCGCAGGTGGCGGCGCGCCTGGCGCGTTCGCTGGACCGCTGGCGCAAATATGTGCCGGCCCTGCAAAAGCACATGCAGGAAGCGCTGACGCGCGTGGCACGCACGCCGCGCCTGTCGCGCGATGTGCAGGAAGTGATCAGCAAGGCGCTGGCCTGAACCCGAAATCGACCGAATCCAAGAACCCAATCATCTCAACAGGGACCTTATGAAACGCATCAGCCTGACCCAGCACCTGATCGAAGAGCAGCGGCTGCACAACAACATTCCCGCTTCGCTGCGCCTCTTGATTGAAGTGGTGGCGCGCGCCTGCAAGACCATTTCGCACGCGGTGGGCAAGGGCGCGCTGGGCGAAGTGCTGGGCAGCGCCGAATCCGAAAACGTGCAGGGCGAAGTGCAGAAAAAGCTGGACGTGATCTCCAACGACTATCTGCTGCAAGCCAATGAATGGGGCGGCCACCTGGCGGCCATGGCCTCGGAAGAGATGGAGACCATCCATCCCATTCCCAACCGCTACCCGATGGGCGAATACCTGCTGCTGTTCGATCCGCTGGATGGCTCCAGCAATATCGACGTCAACGTCTCGATCGGCACCATCTTCTCGGTGTTGAAAGCGCCGGAAGGCATGGAGCATCCGAGCGAACAGGATTTCCTGCAGCCGGGCAGCCGCCAGGTGGCGGCCGGCTATGCGGTGTATGGTCCGCAGACCATGCTGGTGCTTACCACCGGCAACGGCGTGCAGATGTTCACGCTGGATCGCGAGATGGGTTCATGGGTGATGACGGCCAATGGCGTGCGGATTCCGGAAGACACCAAGGAATACGCCATCAACGCCTCCAACGCTCGCCACTGGTATGCGCCGGTGAAGCGCTATGTGGACGAAATGCTGGCCGGTAAAACCGGCCCGCGCGGCAAGGATTTCAATACGCGCTGGGTGGCATCGATGGTGGCCGACGTGCACCGCATCCTGACCCGCGGCGGCATCTTCATGTACCCGGCCGACGCCCGCGAACCGGAAAAGCCCGGCAAGCTGCGCCTGATGTACGAAGCCAATCCGATGGCATTTCTGGTTGAGCAAGCAGGCGGCGCCGCCACCAACGGCCGCCAGCGCATCCTTGATATCCAGCCGGAGAAGCTGCACCAGCGGGTGGCGGTGTTCCTGGGCTCGAAGAATGAAGTGGAGCGCGTGACCAGTTACCATCTGCAGGGCTGAAGCACGGGGCGGATCGCGGGCTGACCGGATTGTGCGCGCCAAAGATGCAGGCGCCGCACAATCTTTGCTACAATGCCGCCTTTCGCTGATGTAGCTCAGTCGGTAGAGCAACTGATTCGTAATCAGTAGGTCGCCAGTTCGATTCCGGCCATCAGCACCAAGAATCAATGGGTTAGCGAGCTATTCGCTAGCCCTTTGTACTATTCAGGCGGTTTGTACTATTCGAGCGAAGGTGGCTGTTGTCGCAAAGCTGTCGGCCGGGTGCACGAAATAGGTCGAATGTTGACACGCAGTCGTCGGCCTCTCCGTAGAGCCGGCTCAGCATCTTCTCCCGGTACTCGTTGCGCCGCGCCTTATCGACAGAAGTGTCGGATGCCCAGAAGCGTGCCCCTTTCAGCGCTTCTTCTACCTGCTGCTGCGCTCGTCGCTTGCGTAGATACTCGCGCGTCCTGGCTAGACTTTCTTGGCGCTCAGCTTCAATTTCGTCTGCGCTTCGGCTGGGGCGAACGGATGCTTTTGAAAGTGCATCGCTGCTAAGGTTCCGACCTTGCCGCTCGTCGTTCGGGGCAATGCGTCGCTGATCTCCGCGAGCATCGGCAGCATCTGCTTCATCTCGGCGGCCAGTGTTGCCACCGACTTTTCCAGCGCCTCGATGCGCTGTTCCGAGATCTGCAGGCGCTCCAGAATCATTGGCAGGAACTCGATGGCTCGGTGCGCCAAAGCCAATCTCGCCGCTGTTTCCGGTGCCGAGTGCTCGACGCTCAAGCGCCGCACGGTCTCTATCTTGGTCATAGTCCAACTCCTTGGATAGTCTGCCCCAGGCAAACCGTTTGCCTAGGCTGCTGCCTTTAATCGCCACACCGTCGACCAGGAAGGAGATGCCCTGCATCGTGCGAGCCCCGCTAGAAATCTGGGTGCGGACTTCGATGCCCGCGCCGTTTAGTCGCGTCACGAACTCCTCAGGATCTGGCCGGCCTATAATCGCCTGCGCGATGGCCTGCTGAATCACATCGCGCGCCGGCGCTTGTTTCGTACGCACGGCGCGGTTGATTTCGTTGGACGACAGGCGACGCACTTCCGGCATCACCACTTTCCCACGCTCGTTCACCTCGGGTCCCTTTGTGACGGAAAGACCAAAGTGGCTTTCGAGCTGTCCTATTATTTTTGTGCTTTTCAGGTTCTCGTTTTGACCAAGGTATAGCGTGCTATCGAGGCGCACTCGATTCACAATGAGATGGATGTGCCCAGGGTCATGCTTTACCAAAAGCCACTGGTGCTTGCCGGGGGCGATGCCCATGCGGTCCAGATATTCACGACCGATTTCGGCCCACTTCTCGTCCGGAAGATCTTCGCCGGTTGGCATCCGGAGCGAGTTGTGCCAAACCGGTTTTTTCACATCGGGACGGAGATTTGAGATGGCCTGGAACTCAGCCGTGAGGGTGTCAAGGTCCTCGCCCGACATGTTTCCGCCAACGATGCGGCCGTGGCCGGCCTCGTTCTTTTCGCCGAACAGGCCATAGCGCACCAGACCGCCGAACCAACTGCCGCGCTTAATCCTATCCATGCCTTTCATTGCGCCAGGCTCCTCTCGACGCCCAGCAGTCGCAGGCGGAACTCATGGAGTGTCGCCTGGATTTCGAGAATGTCTGGGTCAAGGCCCCGGTTCAGCTGGGCGGCGATCTGGTTCAGGTTCGCCGCCGACCTGGCCAACTGTTCCCATGCCTCCCGGTTGATTTCCGGGATCGCTGGCGGTAGGTTGGCCGTCGCGGCACGACGCAAGAATTCGCCCAGCCGCATCCTGCCGCGCCGCTGGTTGAACACGGCCAACTCGAACGAGTTCAAGTGCACGGATGCGCAGTGGGTTCGTTTTTCGTCTGCAGCCAACGGCTTTGGACCGTGCCGTCTTTGCGGCGCTTGCTCCGGGTTTTTCATGGCTACTCCCCATGCGAACGCAGGGATTGGAGATTTCCCCGCAGGGCAAGGTAAATTAAGCCAAGCGAAATTTAGCCCTTGCTGGTTGTGGTTCTGGTTTTTATGCCCCTCATAGATCACCCTAACATGCGGGGGGCATCAGCCAAGAAGTCCCCCGATTTGCCGCCCAAATTTCGCATCCTGATTGAGCCCGATGTACGTCCTGCGCTCATGACAAGCATTGCGTGAGAGCTTGCAGAGAGTGGACTCATTTCTCTAGGCCTCTGACCTCGACTTTGGTCGAGGGACGACCTTCCGGTATTCCTGGATATAGACCATCCGGTCTCCGTTGAAAAAGACGTGCGGATTGAACCAATAGAAGTTCGGCTTGGTGCTCTCCGCCAGCAAGAATTTTAAGATCAGTTCCGCAATGGCCCGGTGGTAGCTTGCTCGTGACAACCCCTTGATTTCTTCAGTCCTGATCCATTGCTCGACCTCGTACCAGGACAGGTAGATGCCGTCTTTGCCTTTGCGCTCCTGCACCGCAAGCAGCACAAATTGCAGAAGTTTTTGGGCCGGCTTGGCCAGCTCGAAGAAAAGGCCGGAGTTGGCGGTAAACAGTTTCACAAATTTTTCATCATCCACTTGTTCCACGCGGTATATCCCAGCGAAGTCGATCGTCTCGCCGCTGTCCTGCTTCGCGATGAAGCCTCGACCAATGGTCACGTGCTTCTTGCGCACCTTGACCTCAGATGGCCTCCAGAACGGGTTGGTCTCGTGGAGGATGACTCCCTTTTTCCTGGAGTGTCTGACCTCACCGGCGCTTTCCGGCAAATCGCTTGCGGTCTCAGTCTCGATCTCTGCACTTCTGTTCGCTTTCATGCACTTCGTCCTCAGAATGAACTACCGAAAAGCATAAATTGAGTTCTCAGGGCGAAGCCTCGATCGAGGACTTGATCCGCGATTATTTGCATTTCTAACGCAAATTTTTTTCCAGTTCTCTGTTTGGAAGGCGCGGTTGAGAACTGGATGCGCACATTTTGAGAACTGAAGCAACGCAAACCGCGACAAGGTACCGCGATGCCATGCCGCTTGACACAACTTTCCTTCTTCATCTTCATTAGGGCGGCGACGGCACGGGTTTGGTCGGAGCGTTGCGATGGTCGATGACGACGTGGCGCAATGCGCTTTCCGTGTTCAATGGCGCAACTACGCCGCGAGTTGCGCGTTCGGGAAGGCCGCTTTCGAAAAATGGCGAAACGTTCTTATCGGCCCGCGTGGGACCGTCCGACGCGTCTTTTCCGCCCTTTTCAAGCCTTATTGCACCGCTTCGCCGTTGCATGTGTCGACGGGCGAACGCTGGCCAAGCACGGTCACCACGGAGCTGGCGGATGTGCCGTTACTTATGGGAAAATCTGGCGACTTTTCAATGGGAAGCAGCTTGGCAACGCCGTCAAGAAAGCGCGCAACTGCGGTGCTGGGCGGAAGGGAGTCCCGTTCAAGTTGCGCCCGAGTGGGCGCTGAGAGTCCGTTGCCGCTCGCGAGTCACCGCACGTCAAAAAAACCACCCAAGGTAATGCAATGCCACTTTTCTTGACCAGGCACGCGCTGCAGCGTCGTCCTAAGAGCCGCCATGTCCCGACTCACTGACTTGATCGCACACGCAAAGATTAAGGACGGTCAGTTAGGGCTCGACTTGGAGCGGGAGTTCAGGGCTTTGTACTCCCGACTGCCCTTTGGCCTGAACTTCGAGCGCCACCGTCCCGAGGCCGTTGAATTACCGCTCCGTCCGGCCAGAAAAGGGGATAAGGTCCGTGTTCTCCCCCCACGCGGCTCGACAAAGAAAGGTGATCAGCGTCTTTGGCTGGTCAAGAAACTGTACAAGAAGGGCGAGCGCAAGGTGGCCGAGTTGGAATTCGCGAACGACGGCGCGCTTCAAAATCAAGAAGTCCCGGTAGAGGATTTGGTCGTCATTGCCGAATTTAAGGACACCCTATATCCAGGACTTGTCAGCACCGGAAAGGTGTCGCGGGGCATCGACAAGCCCTGCCACACCGTCATCAATGGAGAAAATTACCACGTGCTGAAGGCTCTGACCTTTACGCACCGGGGCAAGGTCGATGCCATCTACATCGATCCTCCCTACAATACCGGGGCCAAAGACTGGAAATACAACAACGACTACGTTGAAGGTGACGACCTTTATCGTCACAGCAAGTGGCTGGCCATGGTTGAGCGTCGACTGCTTGTCGCGCGACAGCTTTTGCGTCCCGATGACTCGGTACTGATTGTCACCATCGACGAGAAGGAATATTTGCGACTGGGCTTGCTTCTGGAGCAAACGTTTCCCGAAGCCCGCATACAAATGGTCAGCGCGGTAATTAATCCCGCGGGCGTGACGCGACCAGGGGCATTCGCTAGAACCGATGAATATATTTTCTTCGTATTCATCGGGAAAGCCAGCGCGAAACCGGTACCGCTTGGCGATGACTGGCGCATCAATCCCGAAGATAAGCGCACGACAAAAATTCTTTGGTCGATGCTAGTACGGACCGGTACCAATGCGCGGCGAGTTGACCGACCCAATCTCTTCTATCCGATTTTCGTGAATGAGGACGGCAGTGCCATCCATTCAGTAGGGAGCCCGCCCCCCATGGGCGTCGACCGGCAGACGATCGAGGCGCCGAGTGGAACGGTAGCGGTGTGGCCAATTCGCTCGGACGGCTCGGAAGGCAACTGGCAGGCATCTCCTCCCAGTCTTTGGACTGCGTACAAAGAAGGTTTCGTCCGTCTCGGGAAATTCACAGAGAAGGGAATGTCCATTTCATACCTGAAGGCGGGCGAGCAAAAAAAGGTTCGGGATGGCACTTATCGTGTAATGGGAAATAGGCCTGATGGATCGGTAATCGTGGAAAGCCCTGAAATGCCTAAGCGGGTTATCCCGACAACAGCGTGGCGAGTCGGAGCCCACGATGCATCTCGACACGGGTCAAATCTGTTGAAGTCGCTAATTCCTGACAGAAAATTCCCCTTTCCTAAGTCGCTTTACGCTGTGGAAGACTGCCTCCGCTTTTTTGTATGTGACAAACCTGAGGCGGTCATTCTTGATTTTTTCTCCGGTTCAGGCACCACTGCTCACTCCGTTATGCGCCTCAACCGTCAGGACGGCGGCCGCCGACAATGCATCTCTGTCACGAATAATGAAGTTGCGGCAGACGAGCAAAAAGCATTACGCGAGCAGGGGCTGCGTCCTGGCGATTCGGACTGGGAAAAATGGGGAATTTGCGATTACATCACCAAGCCTCGCGTAGCTGCGGCAATTACTGGATTAACTCCCGACGGAGAGTCGATTAAAGGCGATTACAAGTTTACTGATGAATTTCCGATGGCCGAGGGTTTCGAGGAGAATGCTGAGTTTTTTACCTTGACGTATGAAACCCCGATCGCGGTCAGCCACAACCGCGCCTTCGAACGCATCGCACCACTTCTGTGGCTACGCGCGGGGAGCCGCGGTCGTCGCATTGATAAGCTTCCCGTGTCGGGCTGGGATGTAGCAGAAACCTATGGCCTGCTGACCCAACTTGATTCCTCCAAGCCCTTCCTGAAGGCATTGAGTGAAGCCGAAGGCTTGCGCGTGGCATATTTAGTCACCGACGACGAGCGGCGCTTCCAAGCATTGGCGCAGCGGCTACCGCAAGGAGTGGAGGCGGTGCGGCTGTACGAGTCGTACTTGACCAATTTCGCCTTCGCCAATGGAGATGAGGCATGAAGTTCACGCTGAAGGACTATCAGGAGGAAGCTGTCGGTGAGGTACTCATCAATCTTCGCAAGGCTCGAAAACGGTGGCGAGAGGATTCCGACCGCTGCGCATTTTCCCTGACCGCTCCTACCGGGGCCGGCAAAACCGTGATGGCCGCCGCTGTCTTCGAGGCGCTATTTCACGGTAACGACTTCTACGAGTTTGACGCGGACAGCGGCGCGGTGGTGATCTGGTTCAGCGACGACCCTTCCCTTAACGAGCAAACGCGCTTTCGCTTAATGGAGTGTGCTGACCGCTTGGAGCACAGCAACTTAGTTGTGGTGGAAAATACGTTTAGTCGTGCTCGCTTTGAGGCAGGAAAAATATATTTTCTCAATACTCAGAAGCTCGGCAAAAATAGCCTGTTGGTCCGAGGCTTTGACGGGGAGGGCGGGGGCGACCTTTTTCCAGAAACTCGTCCCGACATGCGCTCTTACACCATTTGGGACACGATACGCAACACGATCGAAGATCCGACCCTAACGCTTTACTTGGTGCTCGACGAGGCCCACCGCGGAATGGGCAACCCGACGACCGCGGCACAGAACGAGAAATCGACCTTGGTGAGACGATTGATCAACGGCGAGAACGGGGTGCCAGCGATTCCTGTAGTGTTAGGAATCTCCGCGACTGTTGAGCGCTTCAACCGGGCAATGGAGGGCGCGAAAGGGCGGGTCACACTTCCTATCGTTGAGGTTGATTCAAGCCGCGTTCAAGATTCTGGACTGTTAAAAGATACCATCGCGCTGGATATCCCCAACGGGGCAGGACAGTTTGACACGGTGCTCGTGCGGCGCGCGACTGAAAGACTCAAGGAAGCCACCCGCGAATGGGCTGAATACGCCAAGCAGCAGGAGAACCCAGAGGCAGTTGTGCCGCTTATGGTGCTGCAGGTGCCGAATGGGCCAACTCACAATGACATTGGCCAGGCACTCGATGTGATTTTTCAGGAGTGGACGGAGTTGCCGACGACGTGCGTTGCTCATGTTTTTGCGGACCATTCTACGCAGACCTTCGGCCCATATTCAGTGCCCTACATTTCGCCAGAACGAGTGCAGGACCAAATTTGGGTGCGAGTATTAATTGCGAAGGACGCCATCAGTACCGGATGGGATTGCCCTCGCGCCGAGGTAATGGTCTCGTTTCGTCGCGCAGTCGACCGTACGCACATCACGCAGCTACTGGGTCGCATGGTGCGAACACCCTTAGCCAGACGGATTCCGGGCAACGACCGGCTCAATTCAGTGGACTGCTTGCTCCCCTTTTTTGACCGGGAAACCGTCAAGACAGTCGTGGATGCTCTCATGCAGGGCGGGGGCGAGGCTCCTCCGATGGGCCGCATTCTGATCAACCCTAAGGAGATGCGCCCGAATTCCGATGCCCCCAAGGCCATATGGCAGAAATTTGTTTCGCTGCCCTCTCAGACACGCCCGCAGCGTCGAGCGAAACCTCCCGTTCGTCTAACTGCGTTAGCTCACGAGCTGTCAATGGACGATTTGCTGCCGGAAGCAGGACAAAAAGCGCACTCGGCCATGCATGCCGCCCTCGACAGCTTTCGTTCCGATCGTGCGGCGGAATTCGCTGCCAAGCGGGATGCAGTGACGACTGTGGAAGGACGGACGGTGCTTGCAGATTTGAGGACCAAGCAAGCCGACTATTCCAAGACGTTCCAGACCCAAGCGGATGACGCCGTGGTCAACGATGCCTACCGTCGGGCGGCCCGCGTTTTCAGTCCAGATATCGCCAGGACGTACGCTGAGGAGCTGGCAATGCGCAGGTCTGGTTCCAATGGGGATTTCGAGGACGCGCTGATTGAGGCGCGCGAGGACATCGGCGCGTTGGGCTTGATGGAAAACGTTTCCGTGTTCTTCGATGGCGAGGCCGAGAAGCTATCTGACGCATGGCTTGCTCAATTCCGAGAGCAAATCAAGCAATTGCCCGACGACCGGCAGGAGACCTATCGTCAGATTAGTGCTTTGAGTCGGGAACCGCACGACGTCGACTTGGCGCTTCCCCTTACGTGGATGGAAGCAACTGGGGTCCGCGAGAAGGACGGCACGGAAACGAAAGTGCCAACCTACGCGAAACACCTTTTATGCGATGAGCAAGGCTTATATCCGGTTGAGCTGAACGATTGGGAGAGGACGGTGTTGGAGACTGAAATGAATCGGGCCGGATTTCAATTTTGGTATCGAAACCCCAACCGACCGACACAGGATTCCCTCGGTATTGCGTACGTCGACGGTGATGAAACTAGACTGATGCGTCCGGACTTCTTGTTCTTCGTACAGTTAGGCGATGGGACCGTGGCCGTGGACATTATCGATCCACACGGCTTGCACTTGGCAGACGCTCTTCCCAAGTTAAAGGGGCTAGCCAGTTACGCTGCATCTCACCTTAACAGTTTCCGACGCATTGAAGCGGTGGCGGAATCCGGGGGAAAGCTGCGAGTTCTCGATTTGACCAGGAGCGACGTCCGTTCCGCGGTCCTCGGGGCGTCGAGCGCCAAGATCCTTTACGAAGGAGCGTTAGCAAACGACTTTGCTTGAGCCCCTCCTCATGAGGGATCGAACCGAAGTCGGGTCGCGCCGGTGCCAATGGTCTTGAAGAGCCGGCGGCCCCGTTCGCTCATTGGATTAGGAAGCTCCATCACCCGCCACTGGGTTGGATCGAACACGAACGGCACGTAGAGAATCCTGTACCTGCGACTGCCATCGGAAGCGCACTCGGCTGCGCTACGCATTTCGTTTTGAGTAAACTCGAACTCGAAGGAGTCGGATAGATTTGACTTCACCTCGTAGCGCCACTCGGTCTCGGCCGTGCGCACCCGGAAATCGAAGCCGAGGCTGTCGTCGCCCTCCCAATCAATCTCAATCCGGCTTCGGTTCTCTGACACCCAGCATCGGTCGCTGTAGTGATCCTTGTGCTTTTCACGTAGGAAACGGCTGGCCAAGTACTCGCTCGCGAATCCCATGGCCCACCGGAGGTCTTCCGAGACCCTCTCGGGGCGGCGCCGCTTCCCGCCCTTACCGGCGGAGCCGCCGCTGCCGGGCGATACGGTCTGTTCAGAGAGGTTGAACCGCCGGCGCGATCGGGTGAGCCATGCCCCGTCTGCCATCTCCCCTTCGGCAAGCGCGACCAGGTTCTGTGCGAAATCCTTCGATCCGGTGTCGAGTGGACGGTCTGCAAAGGTGATCGTGCGCTTCGCGACCTCCGCTTGCTCTCTGCGCTCATTCTCGCGCTTCTTCTCCCCAAGTAGATCCTCTGGATCGAGGCCGAGAGCCACCGGATCGGATGTGCGAGGCATGGCTGCGGGCCAGCTGCCCGCTCGGACGAGGGTCACAATTTCTTGTCCGTTCTCCACCGGTGCAAAGTCGAGCAGGCCCTGCTGATCGATAGACTTAAGCACAGCAAGCGCTCCGGCGGACCATGGGTTCGGCTGATCGTTCCGAAAGCACCAAGCGCCCATAGCAGGTGCAACCTGGTCAAGGAACCGCTGTAAAGTACGTTTGGAGCGGCTGCGAAGCTGTGAAAGCGGTTCGAGCACGCGTTGCACATCGACGCCTACGAGATCAGTAAGGCGCCCGTCCAAGAGTGCCCGCACGTCCTCCTTTGAAAGCTCCTCCCGGTCCGTGATCCACGCTTCCTGAAATTCAAGAAAGTCGAGAGTTCGAAGACCGACGTATCGGTCAAGCGAGCGCCCCGCTTCGAAAGTAGTCCAAAAGTGACGTCGGAGTCGATCTATTGCGGAAGACGAGAGCTCGGATTTCCAGGTTTCGAAGAGGCGCCGCAACTCACGCTCGTTGGAGAGCGGGGGCTGTCCCAGAGCGGACAACATCTGGTTCAGCCGACCGTAGTCAAGGCCAAGAGTCCGGCGAATCTCCGCGAGGTCGGGTCGCATGACCAAGTCGAGTAGCTGGTCGGGCGGCAGCGGAAGGCAATCGGCTATCGACGCAAGCGCCTGTAGGACTCTCGACCGAGAAGGACTGACACCCAAGTCGGCGGCAAGTTTTTGCGCCGTCGCCAAGTCTGTCGCGCATGCTACAACGGGCACCAATCTGCGCGTCAGCATGTCGCCGTCAGCTCCAAGCGCAAGCGAGTGCTCGCGGATGAGTTCTACCTTACATCCAAGCGCCCGCGCGAGTTCGTCATCCGTTGGACGTTGACGGGGATCGTCCGTGCTGCTTCTGTGCGCGAGCCTAAGCATAAGCATCTCTAGGGAGCGCATACGTCGGTCCAGAAGAGTGGCAAGGTGTGGAGCGGCATCTGCTAACACGGACCAACTCAGCACTTGTCCATTACCCACAACAAGCGTGGGATGTTCGTCATCATGGAGAGCGAAGAACGGCAGCGCCTCGTCCATTGGCTTTCCTCCGACAGCCAGACTGATACTTTCGCAGTAGCGAAGGCGAACGCGGCGAAGGCGCTGTTCAACTGCGGAGCTGGAAATCTGCCGCTCAAGCTCACGACCGAGAAGTTCGTTGGCCAGCACCGCGGCCTCTGGAACCCATTCGAGCCCATTGCTTGCAAACAGCGGGTCGGCCAGGCTCGGCACAATGGGTTCGTTATCAACGAGAACATCTACCTGGGTCCGATCGATGCTCAAGGCCTCGAAGCCGCCGCTCGACCGCAGCCTTTCAATTGCCGATTCCACTATGTCCTCGTCGCCGAGGTCAAGGACCGGCTGGCCAGCGGCGATGACCGCCTTAGTTTCTGCCCTTAGGGAATCGCCCGCTACGAAGATGCGGGTCAGCTCGGATTTGTTTCCCGTCACTATGGTGACGCCGGTCGAGGAGACGGTCGCGACAGGTAGGTCCGCAGGCAGGGTTGCGCTTGTCTCGCATGCCTCCGCCCAGGCGCGCTGATAGATTTTCCGGAAGCTTACGCGCTCTCGTGGCTCGACAATGTTCGATCCCTTTGCAAGATCGCTAAGCTTGCGCACTACCTCTTCGGCATCAGACCAGTCCCGTAAGCCCACCAAAGAGCTGAACATGACGGAACCGAGGCGTTTCTCGTCGTCAATCAGCTCTAGAAGCGGCTCGCGCGGCCGATCTACATATCGTGGGGGGCGCTGCCTGCGGTCGTTCGATGCCCATAGCGCTCCCGGCCGCTCGAAGCGCTCGGAATCACCCTCCACAGGTAACCACTGCTCGTGCGCTATGAAAATCGCCGCCGGCGTTGGTAACTCGCGCTCGTTCTGGTCGCTTTGCCACCGCTCGTAGCGTCCGAGGCGCCACTTGAGCCAGTGTGCATCCTCACTGGCGAGCTGCACGAGGATGAGCTCTGCAAGGCGTTGACGAGTCTCAGGTGGGAAAGTGTCGTGCTCGACTTGGCCGGGGATCCGCCAGAGGCCGCCCTGCCGCGTATAGTTCGTCTGCGGGTTAGGCAGGTGTATGGCGGAGGCAGCGGCGTTCCATGCCGCGGACCGGCCCTTCTTCTGAGCGACGGTGCGCCGAAAGGGATCCCATGTCCAAGACGGTGTACCAGTCGTGGGGGCTTTATCGTCGTCCAATAAGGGCAGCCCGTCCTGAACGCCGGCGGCGCGGAGGAAGTCTGTCCATTGTCGTAGCGCACTGCCCTCCAATTTCGGAGCCCAGCTCGGCTCGGGTACGAGAAGAAATTCAGCAGCTTGCGCGCAGTCGGGCGAGTGCTGGGCCGCCTCCGCGAGGTACATAGCGAGCTTCCTCCCGATCTTCGTCCATCCCTCGGAAAACCGCGCTGTGCTCGCCGGCCTCCAGCCGCTTCTTGTCTCGACGTGCAGATCGACTTCGCGAAGGATCTTCTCTGACTTTGGTCCTTCGGCGCGCCATACGTCAAAGGCCCACGTCAGGATTGCCTCGCGCCGCTTCGGGGCGGGCTTGTCCCCGAAGAATGACTGAACGCTCTGCAGAACTTGGATCGCGTCGTAGCGGCGCACGAGCCCCGCCTTGACGAAATCGCCGACCAGGTCAGGAACCATCGGAATTTCGCCGTCTAGAATGGCGATCTTGCTCGCCACGGCGGAGGGCGGAAGCGGCGCACGGTCTTTGTCCCGCGGCCCGGTCTCACGGACAAACACGGGGGGGGCGACCGTTCCTCCCGCTGGTTCGATTCGACCTTCGCGGGTCCGGAGAACCTTTTTTCCGCAAAGTCGTCGCAGGCTGTTCGTGGGCGCGAGTGCCTTGCGCGCGTCCTCGTAAAGTCTTCCCCAGGTCCTTGGGCCCGAGCCGTCCTTTTCGAGTGATAGCGCGACCGACTCGACCCAGTTGGCGAGCACGGCCTCGTCAGGAATTGGGTGCTGACCCACAGCCTCCATCACGGAGCGCAGACGGTCAAGGCGGTGGTCTCCTAGCGCGGGGTCAGCAAGATTTGCAATGCCGGACTTCACCAATCGCGCGACGCGCATCAGCTTGTAGCCCTGCTCGTGCCAGATCCGCGACTTTTGGAAGGTGGTCCAGCTGTCGCCGGCACCAGCGGCGGGCACGAGAGCGCAGTCGCGCCACTCCATTCCTATTCGCTGTGAGGCGCGCGAGAGTCGCGGCAAGTCATCAGGGGCCCAAGCGGCGAGGTCGAAGATCGTATTGCGACCGAACTCGTGCGCGCGCGGCTTCAGCTCTAGCGCGGCCCGAAGTGCCGTTTCTGCAATCTGATCGAGCAGGAAGGAGTTCAGAGGCAGTTCGAAATTGGCGCGCCTACGGTCAATGGATGCATAGAAAGGCGCGTCGACGTGGCCACGAATTCGAGCCGGTACTTCAGCGGCCATCGGCAAAAAGTTGTAGGTGCGACCAGTCTCCGCGTCGGCAGCGGACAAGGAGACGGCCACCGCGACGCTTGGTTCACCGCGCCACTCGCGCCAGCGCGCGAGTTGAGGCTCCTTCGCGATGCTCGCCTCAACTGCTGCAGACAGGCGGGCGCGGTCGACAGGCCAGCGAGCGACGAGGTATCGGCGGCTGCCTGGGCCTACGGCTACGATCTCACAGCGGAGATTGGAATCCACAGCCGGCGAAAGCCGGTTTTGGACGCTCCGCGAAAGAGTGCGTCGGCGACGGGTGCCGGAGTCATCGATCTCAATTGTTATGCGCGCTAGCCGATCCAGAAAGAGCAGAAGCGGCACGTCGAGATCGGCAAGAGCTGATACCTGCTCCCGAGCCACCTTAACCGCACTCGGGCCTGTCAGGGGCAGGTGCACAACGGTGGCAAACCCCCCCTTGGCAAAATCAGTGATCTCCTCCGACTGAGTTTGGAGGGGCATTGCGGCGAGGTAACGTGGGAGGACCTTCGCGACGTGATCCGCCGTGGCGGCATCGGCCATTTCGAGAGTCATCTTCCTGACCTCATCGGGGCCGGCAAATCTGAAGCAGAACCCGGTGAACTCCTCCGCGGCGACGGCATGCGCTTGTGAATAGATCCTCGGGTCATCGCACAGCGTTTCCACGCTCCGGAACCCGAGCCCCTTGTTGCCGATGCCCGAGCCCACCGATTTGCTAGACACGCCGATGTTACGAATGGCGTTCACATTATTCCAGCTGAATCCCTTGCCCTTGTTCGCGATGAATAGGTCGCCCCGGTCCGGCCCCGTAACCACGAGCTTCAGTAGGATCGATCCGTCGTCGCCGTCCTCGTGAGCATCGTGCGCATTCTGCACGAGCTCATAGATCACCCGATCGCCATACTCACCGCCAATCACCTCGCTGACATTTCGAAGACTCTCGTATGTGAGCAGTCCCGAACGCACTGCGTCTACAGTGTTGCGAAGCTGCGCCGCGAGGGTTGATTTCAGCTGGTCCGCCGGAGATTCAGACGGTCCGCTCGGAGCAGGTGCCTCTGGCGGGGCGCCGTTGACGAGCGCGGGGTGGATCACACTTAGATCGTTCACGGCATTATTCCCCCGGTGATTTCACGCTGACGCGATGAGTGCGCAATTCAAATGAAATCAGGCCTTGTAAGGGCCTGATTTCAATTAAACCTCAGTAGGGCGACCGGTGGGAGTCGAAAGCGGTCGTTCGGGAATGAGAGGTATCTTGGGCAGCGTTCTCGCCCTGCAGACTCCGCCTTCGTCCCCTTTTATGCCCCATTGTTCCCCGACTTCGTTCCCGCCATTGTTCTCGAAATCGAAGACTCCAGACGATCCATTTTCAGGTCGTTCTGCTCCCCATCCAGCCACTTGGCATAGGTGTTCAGAAACACTTCTACGCGATGCCCAAACTGTTTGGCACAGAATGCGGATGTTTGCCATCAGCAGCGCCGTCCCGTAGGCGTGGCAATCGTGTATGGCCGGCGATAGCGTGTGCCTGACCAGAAGGAGCGCCGAAATGCCCTCTCGTCGATCCACGGGGCATTATAGCGTGGGCCGTGGAAGACATGCTCAACTGCAATCTGCGCGTGGGCGCGTTGAGCATTGAGCGCCGATTTCGCTCGACTGTTCATGAAAGCCCTTAAAAGCAAACTCGCCTCGGAACTGCTTGCCGATCCTGCGGCCAGGGAAGGGCTTCGCGCCTACCTCGCAATCAAGCAAACTTCAGATACGCGTGAAGCCAAGAGCATGAGCTTCATAGTCAAGACGAAGAACGGCTTGATGCGCATACACCCGACTATCGTTCCGAAAGCGACCAAGGCGTCCTGAGCGGCTTACTGCTGCATCCTCCAACTCCCATCCGCCTGCCGGCACGCCGTGCCGACCACCTGCTCGCGTCTGCCGCCTATGACCCCATCGACCGTGTATTCACGGCACGGTGCGCTGCCGGGAGATTCGATGGTGCGCGTGGGGACCACGGTGTATTGATTCCCGCTGTCCGGATTGCGCCAACTGGTGGGGACGCCGGTGCGCACGTTCTCCAGGGTTTCGCCCACTTTCAGGCGGTCCGTATCGTCCATCGAGCGGCCGATGTTGCCGCCGACGGCGGCGCCGAGCATGGTTCCGGCGATGATGGCGGCGGTCTGGCCGTGGCCGCCGCCGACTTGCGAGCCCAGCACGCCGCCGAGCGCGCCGCCTATCACCATGCCGGTATCTTGTTGACTATGCGGCGCGGTGCATGCCGCCAGGACGGCCACCGAAAACGCCAGCGGGAATCTTGAAAAAACGGGACGCATGCTGGTTTCCCCTGAAGAAAAACGCGCAGGCCTGCGCTGAAAGGCTCAAGGGTAGGAGGCGAGGGGGAGCAGCATTTGAGGCCGCTCAAGCCACGGAAAACGACGTACAGGATGGATGTGTTTGCGACCAGCACGCCACGGAATTTGCTTCGCAGCAGAACTAAGCAAGGCCGCCCTTCAAAGAAAGCGCGTGATTTCCTCGATGTCTTCCGGCAGCAATTGACCGGCCTCGGCCATCACGACCTTGCCATTTTTTCCGCGCACCCACAGCACCGGGATGCCCGGCGGTTTGGGCAATGCCGCTTCGAAATCCGGGCTGTACATCGCGCAGGGAAAGGTATAGCCCTTGCGCTGTCGATGCTCACGTACCGCTTCCACCGTGCGATCGACTGAAATTCCGATGACGCGCAAGCCGCGGTCGCGCGCGGAGCGCCACAGCTTCTCGATATGCGGCGACATTTCGGCGCAGTAGGGGCACCAGCTGGCCCACCAGTAGACCACCACCACTTTGCCTTCGGCCTCCCTGGCGCTGAAGCTGCCGCCATCGATCAGCGGCATATCCACCAGGGACAGCTTGCTGCCGACGCTAGGGGCGCTGGCAGCCGTCGCCGTGCCAGGCAAGGAAGCCAGTATCCAGGGCGAGGCCAGCAATGCCCGGATCAGGCTTCGACGCTCGCGCAAGTGCTGCGCCTTCGTCATTGAATTCGCCCCGGTTGAACCAGCCGCAGTTGAACCCGCCACCATTGAACCCGCCACCGCTTCCACTCCTTTGCGCGCATGCCAGCGCCAATTCACTTGGACTCCGCGTCCCTCAAGGCCGTTCAAAGCCATGCAATCTACTTCGCCCCCAGCACAAAATCCACCCGCGCCGCCGGCAACTTGCCATCGCCCTTGGCCGTGCTGCCGCCAACGATGAACAGCCGTTCCGACGGCACCTGGCCCTTCTCCACCAGGTAATCCTTCACATCCTGCGCGCGCCGGTTGGCCAGTGCGCGTATGTCTTCATCCTTCACCGCGATATGTTGCAGCAGCAGCGCCTCCATCTGTTCCGTCGGCAGGCGCCTTGCCATGCCGATGAAGTTGCGCGGCTTGCCCGGTATGTTTTCCTGAGCGTAGGCACGGGCCAGGTATTTCGGATATTCCGCAGGTGTGATCTGCAGCGCGTCCACCGAGGCCACCGATGCGCCATCGGCAATCACGTCCTTCGACTTCAGCACTTTCAGCTTGCGCTGCAGCGCCTGTTGCTTCAGCCCGGCGCTGTCGTAGTCCATGTCGGCGCGGCCGCTGATGTCGAGCTTGAGCGCTGGCCGGTCCAGCAAGGCCTTGGCCAGCGATTGCAGCTTGTCTTGCGCCGGCCCTTGCAGGGCGCTGCTGCCGGAAGCAAAGGCGATGTGGCTGCTTTGGTCGCTGCCGGCAAAGGCGTGGGCGATCAGGCTGAACGGCGCCGTGATGGCGCGGCCAATCAGGTTGAAGATGGCTTTGACGATGATGCCGCCGACACTGAATTGCGGATCGTCGAGCGAGCCCGAAATCGGCAGGTCGAGGTCGATGTTGCCGTTGCGGTCCTTGAGCAGCGCCACGGCAAGCAGCACCGGCAGTTTGGTGGCAGTCGGACTGTCGACGTGTTCGCCGAAAGTCAGCTGGTTCAGCACCAGCTTGTTCTCGGCGCTGAGCTTGCGGTCCTGCACCCGGTAATGCACGTCGAAGGACATCTTGCCCTTCTCGATGCCATAGCCGGCGTACTTGGCGGCATAGGGCGACAGCGGCGACAGTTCGAAATCGCGCAGCCGCGCCAGCAGGTCAAGGAACAGGTTGCCGGCCAAGGGATTCACCTTGCCGGTGATGTCGAGCTGCCCCTGGTTCTCCACCCGGCCCTTGATCGCCACCTCGGCCAGCATGTTGGGATCGGAAGACAGGCCGCTGACCGAGCCCGCCAATTGGGTCAGCTCCGCCGAGTAATTCGGCTGGATGAAATGGTCCTGGAAGTCCACATGCCCGCCTTGCAGCACCACCTTGCCGATCTGGATTTGCGGCTTGGGTGCGCCGCTGCCGGTCTTGGGCGGAAGTTGTGCTTCGGCTTTGTGGTCCATGACAGTCTTGCTGGCAGGCGCGGCTTCTTTGGCTGCGCTGCCCGCATCGGGCGACACTGCCTGCTCTTCGCGCGCCACCACATCTTGTTAATTGAAGCTGCCGTCGCGATTGATCACCAGGCGCGTGTAGAAATCCGTCAGCGCCACTTCGCCAATCGACACGCGGGTGGCGGGTTCGCTGGAGGCTTCGATTTGCCGCAGCCGCAGGCTTTGCCACTTCAAGAATTCTTCCGAGCTTTGCTTGTCGAGCGTGGCCAGGTGATACACCCCGGCGTCGCCCTTGAAGCCATAGCGCAGGCTGTTGTCGGGCCGCTGCGCCAGGCGCAGCCGGCCACGCACGCCCACCGCGCCATCGGTCAGGGTCAGGCTGAGCTTGTTGGTGAACCAGGGCTGCAGCGGCACCAGCGCCAAGCCTTTGGCATCGAGCTGCAGGCGCAGGTCCAGCGGCTCGAGCGCCACCTGGCCGCCGGCGCGCAGATAGCCTTTATTTCCCAGGCGCGCCTGCAGTTCAAGCTTTGCGCTTTCCCCTTTGTGGTTGGAGAGATCATTGGCGCGCAGCTTGATGGCGTTGACGGCCAGCGTCGAGCCGCGTCCCTGCGAGATCGAATCCAGCCGCGTGTTGTAGCCATCCACTGCCAGCGATTTCACGCTGAAGTGCCAGGGCGCGGCGGCCGCTTTCGGGTGGGCTGCAGATTCGGTTTTCGCCACCGCGGCGGCTTTCGGGCCGGCTGCCGAATCCGCGTTGGCCGTGGGGGCAGGGCGGTGATTCGCCCGCGCCCGCGCGCGGCGGCTGCGTCCGGCGGGCTGTTCCACCTGCGTCAGCCGCAACTGGCCATCGTCACCCACGGCCAGGAACACATTGCCATCATGCGTTTCGAGGGACTCGATCTTCACATTGCGTTTGGCCAGGTCCAGCTCGCCGCCCTTCAAGTTCAGCGCTCCCACGCGCAGGAATTCAGCACGTTCGCCTTCCTTGCGCAGGCGCAGGGCATCCAGCTTGGCCACCAGCTCGGTCAGCAGCAGTTGCGGCGTCGTGCCCGACTGGTATTTGTAGGCAGTGGAAATGTCGAGCAAGCCCTGTTCGGCATGCATGCCGGCCGCCGCGCGGTAATACGGCGCATAGCGTTTCAAATCGAGACGGGAAATGCCGGCCGTACCTTGCGCCTCAAACGGCTGCAAGCGGATGCGCGCGCTGTTGCGCAGGCTTTCGCCGCCGTCGGTCGCAAGCGTTGCTTCCAGGCTGAACGCGCTGTCCGCGCGGGTGCTGAATTCCTTCACCGTCAGCGCGATGTCCTTCAGATGGGTCTGGAAGGCCTGCTCGAAGGACAGGTCATTGAAATCCAGGGCGCCGCCCGTGACCTGCAGCTGGTCGAGGTCGACCCGCCAAGCAGCATTGCCGGCCGCGGCCCCAGCGGCGGCGCTCGGTTGCGTGTTCTCTTTCGGTTTCTCTTGCGCCTTGCCTTGCGGCTGGGCAGGCGTCAGCGCGCGCACCAGGTTCAGCTTGCCGTTCTTTTCGCGCACCAGGTTCAGCTTCGGCTGCTCCAGCGTCAGACTGCGCAGCGCCACGCGCCGGTCGGCCAGGCTGGCAGAACTGAGCTCGGCCGCCAGCCGCTTGAATGCCAGCAGCGGCTTGCCATTGGGCTCGGTGGCGGCAACATCGTGCAGCTCCGCCGTGCCCGACAGCTTGACGACCGGCCCGCCCCGGTCCGGCTGCTGGAAGGCCAGTGCCAGCTTGGCCTGCAGCTTGGCCGAATCAAGTTTGATGCCCGGCTGCACCGGCGAATAGCGCAGCCATCCCGGCAAGTCGATATCCTGCAGCACCAGCTGCACGGTGGTCTCGTGGTGCGGACTGAAAGGCAGCGATTCCCCCGCCAGCTTGAAGGGCGCGCCGTCAATCCTGGCCGACAATTGCGGCTTGACCAGGATATTGGTGGCATACGGCAGGTTGGAGAGGAAAGGAATCGTCAGGTCCAGTTCCGACACCACATGCTTGGTGCCCTTGGGTTGGTCATCGAATTCGATGCGTCCGCCCCGCAACTGCAGATTGTTCAGCGAATAGCGTGCCGGCGGGCCTTCGGTGGGTTTGCTGAACAACTCGATCAGGTCGCTGATGTTGTAGCTGCCGTCCTGCTTGCGCACCAGTTTCACTGTCGGCTGCAAGAGCTCGACTTCTTCAATCACCGGCGCGCCTTCCCATACAGAGCGGACTTGAAGGTTGACGAACAACTCCTGGGCCGTCAGCAGCGGGTCCTTGCCATCCGGCTCACCGATTGCCACGCCTTTGAGACGCGCCGACAGCGTAAAGGGATTGAAGGACAGTTGTTCGATCGTGACCGGTCGCTGCAGTTTGTCGCGCAAGGCGTCCACCAGCAGCGGTCGCGCAAGCATGGGAAGCAGCAGGACGGTAATGACCAGGAACAGCAAGACCAGGGACAGCGTCCAGGCCAGTCGGCGGCGGGTGATGAGATGCTTGGGGAAAGCGGGCATTGGCGGTTATCGGTCTTTTCATGCACGAATAAACCGTAGTTTGCACCAAATTCCGACTGGCAACGGAAGGTGGGCCTTTCAATGACCGAAACGATCCATGACCGCCCGATTTCCGCTCAGTGATTCAATTCACTGAGCCCGCAAATCGCATGGAATCGTTCATTGCTCTTTAAGCGTTCCGGAACGAGGTGGGGGGCCTCATGTCCGATTGGCTTGAAGGCCATTTCTTCGCCGCCGTGCAATGCTGGATCGAAGCGGGCCAACATCTCGTCCAGACGTTCATGCGCCTGGCGCGAGATGTCGATCACAATTTTTCTGGGCTCCGCGTGAATGCGAACGAGAGTTCCATGTTGAGCCCCTGCTATCTGGGCGACTCTTTTCGGGATACGCAATGCAAGGCTATTGCCCCATCTACTGAATTTTCCAGTCACGCCCATGAACCTTCCTCGCTGTTTGCCTTTGATGGAAGCCCGCCATGTTCCTCCCCGCCGAATGAAGCGAGTGTAGTCAGCATCGAGAGGGGCGTCTACAAAGCAGGGTGCTGCATCTTTGCTTCACGGCAATAACCTTTCCCTCTATACTCATTGCATCTTTGCAATCATCCCTCGCAAACCATGCACGCTTCCAGATTCTTCCTTCTGTGCGCAGGATTGGTTCTCTGCTTTTGCGCTTCCACCGCATCGCTGGCCCAGCAGGGGGAGGTCGCGGCTGAACGCAGTCCGGCGGTGGAAGCATTGAACCGCGAGCGCCAGGCGCGCATCGAGGCATCGCTGGCGGAGCTGCGCGAGAAAGGCATCGAACCCGGCAACGGCAAGAGCCTGCAGGAATGCGCGCAATGTCCGGAACTGCTGCTGGTCGAGGCGCCCGGCATCGAGCCGATGGCGATCGGCAAGTTCGAGGTCACGCGCGGCCAATACATCGCCTTCCTGACCGAAACGAAGTACCCGATGAACGGCCCATGCACGGTGTGGGTGGGCGGCTGGTTCACCAATCTGGCCCAGATGTGGCAACCGGTTTCGCACGCGGGCTGGGCCACGCCCGGCTTCGAACAGACCAATGAGCATCCGGTCGTGTGCGTGAGCGGGAACGATGCCCAGGCCTATACCCGCTGGCTGTCGCAAAAGACCGGCAAGACCTATCGCCTGCCCACCGCCTTTGAATGGCGCAATGCCGCCATGGGCGCCCGCACTCAGCTCGCCGTGCCGTGGACACCGCAAACCACGCCGCAAGCCTGCGGTATCGGCAATGTGTTCGATGCCGCAGGCGACGAGAAGCTGAGCCATGGCCTGGGCGAAGCCTATGCCTGCTCGGATGGCTATGCCCATACCGCGCCGGTCGGCAAATTCGCGGCCAATGTTCTCGGCCTGTATGACATGTGGGGCAATGTCGAGGAACTCACCCAGGACAAGATCACCCTGAACCAGGCCTTTGGATTGCGCGACCCGCGCTATGAAAAAATCTTCGTGGTCCCGACCCGCGGCGGCTCATTTGCCGGCGCACGCAATGGCGCGCTGGCGTCGGGGATCGTCGATGCCGCTGAAGTCAGGAAGTTCTCGGTCGGCATGCGCGTGCTGCGCACGCTGGATTGATCAAGACTTGCGCTCGCCCCAGTGGCGGTAGACTCTCTCGCCCACCACCATGCCGAGAATGGCGCCGGCCGCCGCCAGCAGAAGAGGATTGAAATCAAGGAAGCTGCCGAGCCAGGAAATGTTTTTCCGATCCAGCAGCAACCACAGTGCGGTCTCCAGAAGCCCAGCCACCGCCAGCCCGCATAGAATTCCGATCAGGCTTCCCATGCTTTCTGCATAAAGTACCGAATGGCGACGCGCTTTCATGTCCAGCCCTCACAGTCCTGACAATTCAAACTAGACGCTGCCAGGCAAGAAGTCAAAGGCGGCGCGCAGCCAAGCCCGGCGGGCACAAGTTCGAAGCGTCTTTCAGACCCCGAAGGTATCGCGGAAATACTCCACTTCCTGCGGCGGCCGCGCCGGCGCCCGCTGGCGCGCCAGGACGATCCGCACCCGCAAGCCCGCCTGGCGCGGATTGCTTTCCAGATGCAACTCGCCGCGGTGGCGATCCATGATTTCCTTGGCAATCGCCAGGCCCAGGCCGCAGCCTTCGCCTTGCGAATCGGGACAGCGGTAGAAGCGCTCCAGGACCAGCTCGCGCTCCGAAGGCGCAATGCCGGGACCTTCGTCGTCCACGCACAGATGGATGGCGTCGGCGTCGGCAAATACGGTCAGCGTCACGCGCGCCGGCGTGCCGCCATAGCGCAAGGCATTGTCCAGCAGGTTGCCCAGCAACTCGTGCAGCAGGTGGGCGTCGCCCAGCACCACGGCGCCATGCTCGGGACCCTCGTAACCGAGATCGGCGCCCTGGGTGATGGCGGCGTCGGCCCAGCTCTCCAGCTCATCGCGCGCCAGTTCGGCCAGGTCCACCGGCACCATCTGCAGGCGATCGGCCGCGCCGCGCTCGGAACGCGCCAGGGTAAGCAGTTGATGCAGCAGCCGCCGCGCACGGGTGACCGCGCGCCGGAACTGGGCAATCGCGGCCTCGCGTCGCACCGGGTCCTGCTCGCGCAGCGCGCGCTCGGTTTGCATCTGCAGCGCCGCCAGCGGCGTACGCAATTGATGGGCGGCGTTGGCAATGAAACGGCGCTGGGTCTCCTGCGATTCCGCCAGGCGCGCAATCAGGTGGTTGAGCGATGCCAGCAAGGGCTGGATCTCGGTTGGTGCCTGCTCGACATCGCTCAAGGGCACCAGCCGCTCGGAATCGTAACCGGCCAGGCGTTGCGCCAGTTCATTCAGGGCGCGCAGGCCGGAAGTCACCGCCAGCCACACCAGCACGCCGGCTACCAACAGCAGCAGCGCCTGGACCGGCGCGGTGAGCGACAACACCTCGATGAAAAGCGTATCGCGCTTGCGCCGCGTTTCGGCCACCTGCACGGTGAGTATGTCGTTCGGGTCATTCGGATTGACCATGCGCACCGCCACTGCGCGCACTGGATAGCCGTCGATCCGGGTGTCGTAGAACACCGGCTTGCCCGATCTGGACGCTGGCGGCGCCGGCGCAAAATTGCCCTTGCCGAAGATGCGTCCGTCCTTGCTGGAACGCACTTCGGCAAAGATGTCGTCCACGCTGTCCCAGGCGAACATCTCCAGCGCCTGCGACGGCAGGCGCAATTGGCTGTGACCATCCTCGAAGCGGATCTGGCGCGCCAGGGAACCGGCCGAATCCTGCAGCCAGCGGTCGTACACCACCGCGCCGATGTGACGCGCCAGGCCGAAGGCGGCAATGGCGCTCAGGATCACCACGAAGATGATGGGGGCCGACAGCCGCGCCAGCAAGCGGCCGCGCAGGCTGTGCAGGAACTGCTCAATCATCGGCCGCCTCCAGTCGATAGCCCAGGCCGCGCAAGACCCGGATGCTGACCCCGGCCCGCGCTTCGTCCAGCTTGCGCCGCAAGCGGCTGACAAACACCTCCACCGCGGAAGGGTTGGCGTCGGCGTTCCAGTCGTACAGGGATTCCATGATTTGTTGTTTGCTCACCACTTTGCCGGGACGCAGCAGCAACAGCTCCAGCACCGCCACTTCGCGCGCGGTCAGCGCCAGCACTTCACCGGCCACGCCCGCGCTGCGCGTGGCGCGATCGAATTCAAGCAGGCCGAACTGCACCACCTGCCCGGAGGCCTGGCCGCGCCGCAGCAAGGCGCGCACGCGGGCTTCCAGTTCGCCGATCTCGAAAGGTTTGACCAGATAGTCGTCGCTGCCGGCGTCCAGGCCGCGGATGCGGTCGTGCAATTCGTCGCGCGCGGTCAGGATCAGCACCGGCA
>JAEVZY010000055.1 GCA_023392035.1 Pseudomonadota bacterium
AGATGGGTTTCCCGGGCTACTTCCTGATCGTGGCCGACTTCATCCAGTGGGCCAAGAACAATGGCGTGCCGGTGGGGCCGGGCCGCGGCTCGGGTGCCGGTTCGCTGGTGGCCTATGCGTTGAAGATCACCGACCTCGATCCGCTCGAATACAACCTGCTGTTCGAACGCTTCCTGAATCCGGAGCGGGTCTCGATGCCCGACTTCGACATCGACTTCTGCCAGGAAGGGCGCGACCGCGTCATCACCTATGTGAAGGAACGCTACGGCCGCGACGCGGTGTCGCAGATCGCCACCTTCGGCACCATGGCGGCCAAGGGCGCGGTGCGCGACGTCGGCCGGGTGCTGGACTTCAACTACACCTTCTGCGACGGCATTTCCAAGCTGATTCCCTTCAAGCCCGGCAAGCAGGTAACGCTGGCCGAAGCGCTGGAAGAAGAACCCTTGCTGGCCGAGCGCGCCCAGCAGGAGGAAGAAGTCAAGCAATTGCTGGACCTGGCGCAGCAGGTGGAAGGCATCGCCCGCAACATCGGCATGCATGCCGGCGGCGTCCTGATCGCACCCGGCAAGCTGACCGACTTCTGCCCGCTCTATACCCAGGGCGGCGACGCCGGCGTGGTATCGCAATACGACAAGGACGATGTGGAGGCGGTCGGCCTGGTGAAGTTCGACTTTCTCGGCCTGACCACGCTCACCATCCTCGACCGCGCGGTGCGCTACATAAAAGAACTCGATCCGGCCATGGCCGATTTCGATCTCTACAAGCTGCCGCTCAACGACCGCCCCACGTATGACTTGCTGACCAAGGCCCGCACCGTGGCCGTGTTCCAGCTTGAAAGCCGCGGCATGCAGGGCATGCTGAAGGAAGCGCGTCCCGACCGTTTCGAAGACATCATCGCGCTGGTGGCCTTGTATCGTCCGGGCCCGATGGACCTGATTCCCGACTTCTGCCGCCGCAAACACGGCGAGCGCTTCGACTATCCCGATCCGCGCACCGAAGGCATCCTGTCCGAAACCTACGGCATCATGGTGTATCAGGAACAGGTGATGCAGATGGCGCAGGTGATCGGCGGCTATTCGCTGGGCGGCGCCGACCTTCTGCGGCGTGCCATGGGCAAGAAGAAGGCCGAGGAAATGGCCAAGCATCGCGAACTGTTCCGCGAAGGCGCCGCCAAGAACGGGCTGGGCGCGGACAAGGCCGATGAAATCTTCGACCTGATGGAAAAATTCGCCGGCTACGGCTTCAACAAGTCGCATGCCGCCGCCTATGCGCTGCTGTCGTATTACACCGCCTACCTGAAGATGCATCATCCGGCCGCCTTCATGGCGGCCAACATGTCGCTGGCCATGGACGACACCGACAAGGTGAAAATCCTGGTCGAAGACAGCATCGACATCTGCGGGCTCAAGATTCTGCCGCCGGACATCAATCTTTCCGACTACCGCTTCAAGCCGGTGGGCGAGCCCGGCAAGCCGGCGCGCCAGATCCGCTACGGCCTGGGCGCGATCAAGGGCAGCGGCCAGGGCGCGATTGAAAACATTATTGCCGCGCGCGAAGCCGGCGGACCATTCAAGGATTTGTTCGACTTCGTCAAGCGGGTCGACAAGCGCCAGGTCAACCGCCGCACCATCGAAGCCCTGATCCGGGGCGGTGCTTTCGATTGCCTGAACGTCGATCGCGGCATCCTGCTGGCTTCAGTGGGCTTTGCCATGGAATGCGCCGAGCAGGCCGAAGCATCCGCCAACCAGAACAGCCTGTTCGGCGACGACGATGTCGGCACCCTCGGCAATCATGAATACGTGAAGGTCCCGCCCTGGAGCGAGAAGCAGCGCCTGACCGAAGAAAAGCTGGCGCTGGGCTTTTACCTGTCTGGCCATCTGTTCAACGCCTATGCGCAGGAAGTGCGGCGCTTCGTGCGTACGCGTCTGGCCGACCTGCAGCCGGCGCGCGAGCCGCGCGTGATGGCCGGCATCATCGCCGGTTTGCGCACCATGATGACCCAGCGTGGCCGCATGCTGGTGGTGACCCTGGACGATGGCAGCGCGCTGGTGGAAGTGACGATCTTTGCCGAGCTGTACGAAGCCAACCGCAACCTGTTGAAGGAAGACGAATTCCTGCTGGTGCATGGCAAGGTCTCGGAAGACCGCTTCACCGGCGGCTTGCGCATTACTGCGGAAAAGGTGCTGGATCTTGCCGGCGCGCGCCAGCAGCATGCGCGGCGGGTCAAGCTTGAACTGTCCAGGCCGGTGGACAAGGCCGCGCTGCAGGAAGCGCTGGCGCCGTTCCGGGTGGAACAAGGCTTGCCCTTCGTGCTGCAATACCAGCGCGCGGACGTCGTCTGCGAGATTGAACTGGGCCAGGCCTGGCGCGTGGCGCCGGGCGAGAACATGGCGGCCCGTGTGAAGCAGTTGCCGGGCGCCGAGGCGTTCGAAGTGGAGTATCAGTAGGATCAGCAGGCGTTCGAGCCGGGTCTAGGCCCTGGCGCGCAGATAGCGCCAATACCAGCCCAGGGCCGCGCCCAGCTGGCCGCGCTTGGCCATGAAGCGCGACAGCATGCGCATTTCGCGCGTATTGCGCGGCGCCTCGTCCAGCGGCATCTCAGCCCATGGCGAACGCGCATGGTACTTGCGGTACATCTCCGTTGCCGCATGCCCGCTCCACGCGGCCCAGGGCTTCACCGCGCCGGCAAAATGCAGGAAGACCGCATCCCCGATTGGCCGCATTGTCCGGATGTCGCGATCGAGGTCGTACACCATGTCGTAGATGTAGTTGTATTTGCCGTCGATGTAGCGGGCCCGCCCATCCAGTATGCGGTTCAGCGCGTCCTGCTCGGGGAAGCGCATGTCGCCTTGCGCGCTGGCCAGCATTTCGAAAGCCTGCTCGCTGATGGCTTGCGCCAGCCAGTTGCGCAGGTTGATGTGCATGAAGCCGGCGTTGAAGTAACGTCCGTGCTGCAGGCCGAGGGCCTTGCAGCGTCGTTGGACCGTGACCGGGGCATCCATCACCGTCAGGGCGATGTCCTGGCTGACGTCCATCGCCGCCAGTTCGTCCACGCTGCCGGCGCACAGGATGTCGGCGTCGAGATAGGTGACCCGCTCGGTTTCATCCTTGAGCAGATCGGGAATCACCAGGCGCGAGAAAATCGCCAGCGAATAATAGGAGTTGGCGAGGTAGCGCGACAGGGCGCCGAATGCCGCGGGATCCACGATGTGCAAGCGCACCGACACCTGCGCATGGGCGTCCAGCTGCTGCAGCCGCCGCCGGTTATCGTCGGACACCGAGAAGGCCAGCACATGCACCGTGAAATGCCGTCCCGGGTTGTGTTCCAGGATCGACATCACCGTGGCGCCCATGGGACGCAGGTAATTGTCGTCGACGCAGAAGGCCAGGTGAAAGCTTTCGGCCGCGCTCATGCGATTGCTTTCATGACGTCCGCCACGGAAATGGCCTTCACCCAGTCACGCCGGCGGCGGGTGGTGATGACGATGCTGTGTGCCCGATCGATCGGCACCCATTCCGGATTCTTCTGGCGCATCAGGGCAATCACCGGAACATGGACGGCATTGGCCAGGTGCATCACCGCCGTCTCCACCGAAATGATCAGGCTGCAGCGGGCCAGCATGGCCGGCAGCTGGAAGAAGTTGTCGATTGCGCTGAAGATTTGCACATCGGGCAGACCATGCGCCTGCAGCACCTGCCGCACGGCGGCAATATCCCGGGGCATGGCATTGACCAGGAAGCCGGCATCGCGCCAGTCAGCCTGCGCGCGCATGGCCAACACCAGTTGGGCCGCGCATTCGACCGGCCAGCAACGCTTCCTGGTCTTGGCGAAGGTATTGATGAAGACCAGCTTCCTGCCATCCAGATGCCAATCGCGCAACTGGCGCGCCGCATCCTCCTGCCATGGCGGCGGAATGTCGACGAAGGGCAGGCGTTGCGCCGGCGGCAAGTCGAGGCCGAAGAATTGGCGGAACCAGCCGGCGTAGACGTCGGTAATGTGTCCGCCATGGGTGCGGCTTTCATCCCAGGGCAGGCTGGCGTCGAGTTGGCGATAGGCGCGGCGCGCCCCGAAGCCAAATACACCGGCGGGCGCGCGCATGCCGGCGACGAAGCCTTGCGGGCTCAGCCGCCGAGCCAGGCTTGCATACATGGCCGGGCGCAGGGTGGCCAGCGACACCACCAGCGGGTAGGCCTGCTGCTGCGCTTCGCGCACGGATTCTTCCAGCCCTTGCGGGCTCCAGGTACGGGTGTAGACGCGACTGAAGAAGGGGCAGGCTTGCACCCAGTCGTAAAGCGAATACTTGCGCAGGCTTTCCCATTGCGCGGGGTCGTCGGTGCGGCGCACTTCGTCCACCCACAGGTGGACCTGCAGATGCGGATAGCGGCGGGCAAAGGCCTGGAAAAAATTCTGCAGGTAGGTGAAGTCGCCCAGCGCCAGGTGAGCGACGAACAGGATCTTGTCGGCGCGCGCCAGCAAATCCGCCGGCACGCACTGCAGACCGGGGGCGCTGCTCAGGACTGAAGTTTCGGCGCGCATCACAGGACATTCACCCTTTCCGCCTCGTCCGGTCGCGAGAACTGCAGGCTGTGCAGCTTGGCATACAGGCCGCCATGGCGCAGCAGTTCGGCATGGCTGCCTTCTTCGGCGATGCGACCCTGGTCCAGCACCACGATGCGATCGGCACGCTCGATGGTGGAAAGGCGATGGGCAATCACCAGGGTGCTGCGACCCTGCATCAACCGTTCCAGCGCCGCCTGCACGCTGCGCTCGGACTCGGTGTCGAGGGCGGAGGTGGCTTCATCCAGGATCAGGATCGGTGCGTCCTTGTAGATTGCGCGCGCAATGGCCAGGCGCTGGCGCTGGCCGCCCGAGAGGCGCGAGCCATTGTCGCCGATGCGGGTCTCCATGCCTTCCGGCAGGGTCGCGATGACTTCCGCCAGATGGGCGGCGGCGGCCGCCGCGCGTATGCGCTCGGGATCGGGATGTTCGTCGCCGTAGGCGATATTGGCGGCCACGCTGTCGTCGAACAACACCACATGCTGGCTCACCATGGCAATTTGCCGGCGCAGGCTGGACAGGGAGATCTCTTCGATTGGAATCCCATCGAGCCGGATCTCGCCTGTTTCGACCGAATAAAAGCCGGGCAACAGGTTGACCAGGGTGGATTTTCCGCTGCCCGACATACCCACCAGGGCCACGGTTTCCCCCGGCGCCACGCGCAGGT
>JAEVZY010000068.1 GCA_023392035.1 Pseudomonadota bacterium
ACAGGCCCGACCCGGACCAGGCCACGGCCGTGGAGAACATCAACCAACCCGGCGCTTCGCAGCAAATCGGCATTTCCATCACCGCCTTGCTCGGCGTTTCGATACCGGTCATCGTGCGTGAAGGTGCAACCAGTGTCGACGTCAACATAAGCAATGTCGAGCTGAAAAAGCCGGCCGCTGCCAACCAGCCGCCGATGCTGGCGCTGCAGCTCAACCGCGCCGGCAACCGCTCTGTCTATGGCGATATCGTGGTCGATTACACCCCGCAAGGCGCGACCCATGCCACGACAGTGGGAAGGGTAGGTGGCGTGGCCGTGTATGTGCCCAATCCGCTGCGTCGTGCCACGCTCAATTTGCAGGTGCCCAAGGGCGTGATGCTCGACAAGGGGACTTTGCAGGTGCGTTATCAGGAACGCGCCGAAGACGGCGGCAAATTGCTGGCCGAGACTTCGCTCAGCCTGCCTTGAGCGATTGAGTACGGTCGGGTCGATGGATGGAGAATGATTACCCTGGCCCAGGCCTGTCTCGACCCGGCAATATCAGACCTCGCCTGCTGTTGCACCTGTTGTTTTTCCTGAGTGCCGCGCAGGACGCCTACGCCCAATCCGGTGAAAAATCCGAATCCGGCTTTGCCCGGCAAACCGTGCAGCTCCAGGCCGCGAACCTGGTGCTGCTGGAAATCCGGCTCAATGGCTATCTGCTGTCGGACTCGATCAATGCCTATCAATCGGCACAGCGGATTTTCCTGCCGCTGGGCGAAGTGACGCGCGCGCTGACCATCGCCATCCAGGTCAGTCCCGGCGCGCGCTCGGCCAGCGGTTTCATCCGCCATGAAGACAGCCGTTTCGCACTCAACCTGAATACCGGCGTACTGGACATGGGAGGGCGGCAAACCCCGCTCGATCCGCAATCCATCCTGATGCAGGACGACGATATCTATGTCGACAGCCGGACGCTGGCCCGCTGGTTGAAGGTGGATTTCGACGTCAACTTCAATGCCCTGCAGTTGAACGTCAAGCCGATCGAGCCGCTGCCGGTGCAGCAACGACTGGAGCGCGAGCAGATGGCCGGACGCCTGCCAGGCCAGCGCCCGCTGGCGGCCGCCGGCCCGGCCTTGCCGCAGTTGAAGCAAGCCTATTCCCTGATCGACGTGCCCTTCATCGACCAGACCCTTTCCATGGGACTGCGGCGCGGCAACGGCATCAATACCAATGCCGCCGCCTACACCACCTACATGAAAGGCGACGTGCTGGGCATGCAGGGCGCGGCCTTCATATCCGGCACCAACTCGGACCCCACCCAGACCCGCTTCACGCTTGGCCGCAGCGATCCGGGGGCGCAATTGCTGGGGCCGCTGTCGGCGCGCAATTTCGCGGTGGGCAATGTGCCGGTGGCGGGCGTGCTCAACCTGACGCGAACCAATGACACCGGGCGCGGCATTTCCTTCAACAATCTGCCGCTGGATCGACCGACACGCTTCAATACCCATACCCTGCAAGGCGATCTGCCGCCCGGCTGGGACGTGGAGCTGTACTACAACGACGGCCTGGTGGCCTACCAGCAGTCGCGCGCCGATGGCCGCTACCTGTTCGAGGACTTGCCCCTGGCCTTCGGCCCGAACGAGTTTCGCCTGGTGTTCCACGGTCCGCAGGGCCAATTGCGGGTGGAACGCCAGACCTTCATGCTGGATGAATCCATCACCACGCCCGGTTCCTTGCTGTACAACGTGGCCAGTTCGCGCGACCAGGATGGATTGCGGCATAGCGCAGTGACCGGTGAATACGGTTTGAACCGCACGCTGACCCTGGCGGGATCAAGCCTGGCCAACGAGCGGGTCGACGGCAGCACCAATCGCTACAACAGCGTCGGCTTGCGCGCCTTCACCGGGCCGGCACTGTTGACCGGCTCCTTCACCCGCCAGGGCGAGGGCGGCACGCTGACCGATCTGGGCCTGAAGACCTTGCTGGGCAAGACTGCGGTGAGCTACAACCGCCTGTTCGCGAGCCGCGATTTCAACAGCGATTACTTCATCGCCTCCAGCGATCCGGTGCGGGTGCGCGACCGCTTGCGGCTGGACGGCTCACTGCCCGGCGGCAGCGCCGGCAGACTGCCCTACAACTTGCAGGTGCAGCGCGACCAGACCGCATCGGGCGCCAGCATTTCCGACAGCGCGGGCCTGATTTCGGCCAATTTCGGCGCCGTCTCGATTTCAAATCTTCTGCATTTGGGGATTGCGCCCGGCAACCGGAATTTCGATGGCACCTTTTCCACCGGCAGCGCACTTGGCGCGGTGCGTTTGCGCGGACAGATCAGCTACAACTTGAAACCGGACACCAGGTTCACAGCGTTGGCCCTGAACGCCGACCGCACCCTGAATGCAGGCTATCTGCTGAGCCTGGGCGCCACCCGCAGCTTCACCAGTCCGGAATTGATACTCACGGCGGCGCTCAACAAGAGCCTGGGCGACTATGGCCTGTCGCTCACCGGCGGCTACAGTTCGCACGGCCAGTACACCGTGGGTGTGGTGCTGTTCATGGGCATCGGCCGCGATCCGCGCACTGGCGCCTGGAAGACCGGCGCCAGCCCGGCCGCCGACACCGGCGCCGCCTCGGCCCTGGTGTATCTCGATCGCAATGGCAATGGAAAATTCGATCAGGGCGACGAACGACTCAGGAATGTCGGCTTCATGGTCAATGGCTCCAACACCATGGCGCGCACCAATGCCGATGGCCTGGCCTATATCGACCGCCTGCCCCCTTGGCGCGCCACGGATCTCACCCTCAATCGCAGCACCCTGGAAGACCCGCAGATGTCGCCGCGCCAGCCCGGCTACCGGCTGCTGCCGCGCCCCGGCAAAGTCGCCAGCATGGACTTCCCGGTAGTGTTTGCATCGGAGCTGGACGGTACGGTGCAATTGCAGCGCGCCGGCAAGCTGCGCGGCCTCTCCAATGTGCAGGTCGAATTGGTGGACAGGGAGGGCAAGGTGGTGGCCGGTCGTCGTACCGAGAACACCGGCTACTACCATTTCGACGAAGTGCCGCCTGGCGACTATTCCATCAGGATCTCTCCCGAGCAGTTGGAGAAGTTGCACTTGCGCGCCAGCGCGCCCCATGCCTTGCGCGTGCTGCCCAGCGGAGATCCGATCCCACCCATGGATTTCCGCGTGTTTTCTGACGAAGACGCTAAGTGAAACCCACAATATTGCCCAGGCAATATCCCCGGCACACTGCCGCCTGCCCCTTCGGAAAAACCCTGATGGGCGCGATCCAACGGAAGCTTCCAGCCCGCCATCAGAGCGGGCTTTTTTTTGCCGTGGACACAGGCGCTTTTCGTGGCAGCAAGGAAGTGCACGTCGCTGCCCACGGCATGCCCACCCATGGCAAAATGTGAGGCTTTGTAGCGCTGCGGGAGCCCGCGGATGAATCAACAACAGCAGGAGCAAGCTTTGCGTATCCTGATTGTCGACGACAACGAGGACGGCGCAGAAATCATCAAGGCCATGCTGGAAGCCATGGCGCCTGTGGTCGCCGATATCGCCAACGAGCCGATGCAGGCGCTCGATCTGGCGTTTGCCCATCCGCCCGACCTGTGCCTGCTCGACATCGGCTTGCCCGGCATGGACGGCTACGATCTGGCCGCCCGGCTTCGCAAATCCCTGCCCAGGACCATGTTCGTGGCCTTGTCCGGCCGCCACCGCGACGAGAGTCGGGAGCAGGCCACCGGCATGCGCTTCACCCACTTCCTGCAGAAACCGGCACGCATGGAAGCCTTGCAGGCCCTGCTGGCCGAAGCGGCGCGCGGCCGCGGCCGGCATCACTGACAACTTTACTGCAGAGATTCCCGGGGATCGGCTTGCCAACTGCGGCTCGATTCCAGCACCGCGCCCGCAGCCTCTTGTCTTGAAACGGGCGCTTCAAATTCCACTTCGATTTTCATCATGGCGCGCCGCGCGCGGCCATTCTTGATGCCGGGCCGCATGCGCACCCGCGCAAAGCTTTCCAGCGCGACGCGGGCAAAGGCCGGCGGCAGTTCCGATTGGCCGAATTCAATCCGGTCGACCGCGCCTTCTTCACTCACGTACAGCACCAGCACCGCGCTCACCCGCGCGCCGCGCGCAAGGGTTTCGCCCTCCGGAAAAGGCAGCACGATTTCCGCCTGCGGACGGGGGCGCTGGTCCAGTTGCGAGGCGGGGAGATAGGCCTCTTCGGTGGATGCGAGCCGCAAGCCGGGCGTGTTCTGTGCTTGGGCGGCTTGCGCGAGCTGCGCGGAGTGCGTGGACTGCGTGGACTGCGTGGACTGCGTGGACTGCGTGGATTGCGTGGACTGCGTGGATTGCGCGGACTGCGCGGACTGCGCGGGGCGTGCGAGCTGCGGCGTTGCGCTTGCCGCGCGATCGCCGACTGCGTTCGTCTGCGCGGCAGGCAAGGCAGCGTCAAATGGGGCCAGGCGCAGGCTCGGCGCGCCGGACTGGGTTGGACTCCGCAAACTGACCTGCAGGACAGGCGGCGCGGCATCGCTGCCCAGCAGCGCGGGGCGCGGCAAGTGAATCCATATCGGCAGCAAGGCCGCATGCATGGCCAGGCTCAGGCTTGCCATGGCGAGTGCGCGCGGCGCAGGGCGCAGTGCGCTTGGCATCAGTCGGCAATTTCGCGCCAGGCGCTGCGCCGCGCCGGCCCGGCGCCGGTGCCGCTCGGCGCCGGCGGATCGGAAGTGCCGATATTTCCCGTGGCATCGACCACCAGCGATACCGGTTTGCCCGAACCCAGTTCGAGGCTGCTCACGCCCACGATCAACGCATTGCCGGAGAGCTGGATGCCGGCCATGCCCTGCAGCGCGGTCGGCAGGTTCAGGCCGGTGTTGAGATCGAGATAGTAAAGCCAGGCGCTGCCGCCGGCGGTGCAGGCGTTTTGCTGCGGCACGTTGGCGGCCACGGTCAGCATATTGAGCTGCAGCGACATGTCGACATTGACCCGCTCGCCCGGCGAATTGCCGCCCGGGTTGAGGTCCAGGTACCAGCCGTCGCGGTCGGTGCGCGACCAATCAAGGGACGCGCCGCTGACCGTGCGCAGGGTGCTCCCGGCCAGGCTACTGCTGCTTGCGCCCGTGGTCTGGGTCAGTGTCCGCTGCAACATGCCGGCCCCGCGCACATCGGCGATGCCGCTGGCTTGCAACCGGTCTTTCAGCGCATAGATTGACTGCTGGCTTTGATCGGAAAGATCGCTGCTTCCCAGATATTTTCCAGTGCCCACCAGCACCACCGGAATGCCGCTGCCGCCGCTGCTGATCTCGGCCAGCTCGGGCCTGGTGGTGATGGGTTGGCGCGTACCGCCGCCGCCGGCGGCATCGCGCAGCGTGGCCAGCAATACCGCTTCCTTGCCCGCCGGGGCGGTATTGTCATCGAAGTCGAAGCGCCACAGATTGCCCTGCAGATCGCCGCCATAGACACGCTCGGCGCGCGCCAGGCCTTCATCGGCAATCCAGGCATTGAGTTTGGCCAGGCCGCTGGGGGGGCGGGTGTGGCCGGCGGCGCTGCCGCCGGGTAGCCGGGTGGGGATATCGTCAAGCAATGCGCCGCTGGCGGCGTCGAGCACAAACAGATGGCCATTGCCGTCGCCGCTGTTGCCACCGCTGTTGCCACAGCCATTGCCCGGGACGTTGTTGTAGCCCGAGCTCAGCATCACCACCCACTGCCCGTTCTTGCGCCGGGCCACGATTGGATTGCCATAGCTGTAGCCGAGGTTGGGATGGGTGAATTCCCACAGGCCTTGCGGGCGCGTGGGGTCGGTCACATCCAGCGCGTAATAGCCGCAACCGCCCTTGTTGAGCCCGGCCACCAGCAGGGTCTTCCAGGCGCTGTCGGCGCTGCACAGCTGCGGATCGGCGGCGGACAGCACAGTGCAGACGTCGGCCACAGTGGGGGAGCCGTCGGCAAGGAACTGGTGATTGGCGGAATAGTTGCGATCCGCAAGCTTGTAGAGATTGGGCATCAGCATGCCCGGCACATAGGCCCAGCGCTCGCTGCCGTCATCGGCCGAGAACGCGTGCAGCATGCCGTCATTGGCGGCGGCGAATACCGTCGCGGCGCGCGCCGACTTGGCGGATTTGAAGCTGGCGTAAGAGGCGTCGTAGGTGTCGTAGCTGAAGGGCGGTTTCCTCATGTACACCGGCACGGCATTCACGATGTCGCCCAGCACATGATCGCGGGCGCGGAAGATCTGGCTGGCGGGGGCATTGGCCGGCCGCATTTCAAGACTGCCGGAGCCGCGCAGCCAGGACAGCAGCTTGTCGCCATCATTGGCCAAGCTCTTTTGTGTGGAATTCAGATCGCTTGAGTCGCTGCCGCACTGGTCCAGCGCCGGCACCTTGGCGCAAACATTGGTGAAGTACTGGTCCAGGTTGTCGGCCGCCAGATTGGCCAGGGTGAAGTCTTTCAGCTTGCCGCTGGCCGCGGCGTTGAAGTATTTGATCGTCCGTCCGTCGCCGGCGGCGGCATTGGCCACTTTTGCATCCAGTGCGCCCTGGGCCGACCACAGCGCAGCGCTGGCAACATTGCCGCTGTCGGGATCGATACTGAAGGCTTTCAGATCGCCATCCCAATTCACAGTCCGGTACAGGGCGACATACACGAAGTTGTCGCCGGCCACCGGCTGCAAATTGGAGGTGGCGGCGGCCGCCCCCGCTCCGGTGCGCGCCGGCCCGCCGGGCAGGGCCGG
>JAEVZY010000010.1 GCA_023392035.1 Pseudomonadota bacterium
CGCGCGGATCGGTGCGGGCGGCTTCGGCGGCGGTGGTCGCTTTCAGTTCGGCCGGCAATTCCACCCGGCGCGGCACGCCGTTATCGGACAACACCACGTAGCCCGGTTGCACTTCCTTGACCATCACCCCGGGCGCAATTTCGCGATCGGCCCGAAAGGCCTGCGCCGGCTTGCCGTCGATCGACATGATCAGACTGGTATTGGCCAGGGTCGAAGCCAGCACCAAGCCCTGCAACTGGAAGTTGCCGGCATTGGACTGGCCGCCGCTCTTGCCACCGAACAGCGTCGCCGCCGGCGCGGTGTTCACCGCCGCGGTCTGGGCCTGCGGCGCGGGCGCCACCGCGCGCGCGGGCGGCTTGAACAATTGCATGCCCCAATAGGCAATCGACGCGCACAGCAGCAGGAACAACGCGAAGCTGGCAAGCGTGGCCCAGCGGCGCGTGGCGGGTCTGGCGGCAGGCAGTGCGATTGTGGCCATGGCTCTCTCTTTAGCGCACCAACTGGTTGATTTCGATAATGGGCATCAGCACCGCCAGCACGATCAGCAGCACCACCACACCCATTACCAGGATGAGTACCGGCTCCAGCAAACCGGCAATGGTCATGGCGCGCCGTTCCAGGTCTTGCTCCTGGGCGCTGGAGGCGCGTTCCAGCATGGCCGGCAGATTGCCGGTGACTTCGCCGGCGCGGATCATGTGGATCAGCATCGGCGGGAAATGCTGGTGCGCCGACAGGGCGCGCGCCAGGCCCACGCCTTCGCGCACGCTGTTGGTGGCGTCTTCCACCTGGGCGCGCATGGCGACATTGCCCAGGGTGTCGCGGCTGGTCTGCAGTGCGCGCAGGATGGGCACGCCGGAACCGGTGGTGATGGCCAGCGTGCTGGCAAAGCGCGCCGTGTTCAGGCTGCGTTCAAACTTGCCATACATGGGCGCGGTCAACAGCCAGCGGTGAAAGCGCATCTTGATGTCCGGATTCTTCAGGGCATTGCGCCACAGGAAAGCCAGGCCCAGCACCGCGATCAGCACAAACCAGCCGTAGGCGCGCACGAAGTCTGAAATGGCCAGCATCACCACCGTCAGGAAGGGCAGTTTCTGCTTGGTGTTGGCAAACACGGAAACGATTTGCGGCACCACGTAGGCCAGCAGGAAAATGACGATGGCAAAGGCGACGATGGTGACGATGGCCGGATAGGTGAAGGCCAGCCGCACCTTGGCCACCAGCGCATTGCGGCGCTCGATGTAATCGGCCAGGCGCGACAGCACCCGCGCCAGTTGCCCGATCTGCTCGCCGGAGGCCACCAGCGCGCGATAGATGTCGGTGAAGTCGCGCGGATGCTTGGACAGCGCATCGGCCAGGGTGGAGCCACCCATCACCTCGGCGCGAATCGCCGCCACCAGGTCGCGCACATAGGGGCGTTCGGCCTGCTCCATCAAGGCCGAAAAGGCCTGCTCCAGCGGCAGGCTGGCTTCCAAGAGGCTGGCCAACTGGCGCGTGAAGAGCGACAGCTCGGCGGTGGACAGTTTGTCGCCGAAGCCGCGGCGCTTGACGTTGCCGGCCTCGTCGACCTGGCCGCTCAAGGCATCCACCGTCAGCGGCACCAGGCCCTGGCCGCGCAGATCGCTGCGCGCGGCGCGGGCGCTGTCGGCATTCACCACGCCTTTCTTGGTGGCGCCGCCGGCATCGACGGCTTCATAGCGGTAGGCGGGCATGCCTTACTCCTTGGTCACCCGCAGCAACTCGGCTTCGGTGGTGGTGCCGTCCGCCAGCCAGCGTTCGCCGTCTTCGCGCATGGTGCGCATGCCATTCCTTTGCGCGGTGGCGCGAATCTCCGCCTCCGGCGCCTGGTCATGGATCTGGGAGCGGATCTCGTCCGTGGTCAGCAGCAGTTCGTAGACGCCGACCCGGCCCTGGTAGCCGGTCTGGCCGCATTGATCGCAGCCGACCGCGTGCCACATGTGGCCATCGTAACGGCGGCATGCCGGACAGAGCTTGCGCACCAGGCGCTGCGCCACCGCGCCCAACAGCGAGGAAGAAAGCAGGAAGGGTTCGATGCCCATGTCCAACAGGCGCGTCACCGCCGCCGCCGAGTCATTGGTGTGCAGGGTGGCCAGCACCAGGTGGCCCGTGAGCGAGGCCTGGACCGCGATCTGCGCCGTTTCCAGGTCGCGGATCTCGCCGATCATGATCACGTCCGGGTCCTGGCGCAGGATGGCGCGCAAGGCCTTGGCGAAGGTCATGTCGATGCGGGCATTGACCTGGGTCTGGCCGATGCCGGGCAATTCATATTCGATCGGGTCTTCCACCGTCAGGATGTTGGTGGTGGAAGAATTCAGGCGCGACATGGCGGCATACAGCGTGGTGGTCTTACCGGAACCGGTGGGGCCGGTCACCAGCACGATGCCGTGCGGCTGGGCGATCAGGTGATCGAATTGCGCCAGGGTGTCGGGCGACATGCCCAGGTGCTGCAAGTCGAGCTTGCCGCCTTCCTTGTCCAGCAGACGCAGCACGGCGCGCTCGCCATGGCCGGTGGGCAGGGTGGAGACGCGCACGTCCACCGGCTTGCCGCCCACGCGCAAGGTGATGCGGCCGTCCTGCGGCAGGCGCTTCTCGGCGATGTCCAACTGGGCCATGATCTTGATGCGCGAAATCAGCGAAGCATGGATCGCCTTCTTCGGCCGCACGATGTCGCGCAAGGCGCCGTCGATGCGAAAGCGCACCACCGACACCTGCTCGAAGGGTTCGATGTGGATGTCGGATGCGCCTTCGCGCAAGGCCTGCGTGAGCAAGGCGTTGATCATGCGGATCACCGGCGCGTCGTCGGCCGATTCCAGCAGGTCTTCCACCGCCGGCATGTCCAGCATCAGCTTGGCCAGGTCGAGGTCTGATTCATATTCGTCTATCACCTGGGCGGCGTCGCTGCCGCCGGCGGCATAGGCGCGCGCAATCGCCGCATCGACTTCCTCGCGCGGCAAAGTGCGCAGCTTGATGCGGCCGAAACGGCGGCTGACTTCGGCGATGGCATGCGGCGGCGTGGCATCGGATACCAGCAGCTCCACCACGTTGCGGCCGTGGTGGCGATGCGCCAGCACGGCATTGTCCCGCGCCCAGGAATAGGGCAGCAGGCGGTCATCTTGCAAAACGGTACTCATGTGCTTCCTGTAATTCGCTATTTGGCGGGCGACGGCCGCAAGTCGTAAGTCGGCGGGCCGGCCGGCGCGCCGACGCCCGGAGCTGTACCTGGCGCGGCACCCGGTACGGCGCCCGGTGTGCCGTTCGGCGGGCTGGCGCCGGTGGCGGGTGGCGTAGTGCCCGGCGCTTGCAGCGTCTCCGATTCGGGCGGCACGCTCATCGCGCCGCCTCCTTCGATACGACCATTGTTCAGCGGCGGAAGTTGCGGCACGCCCAGATCGGGCAGGAACCAGGCCGACTTCGGCACCGCTGCCGCTTCCGCGCCGCGGATATAGTCGTAGCGGTCGCTGGCGACGTTGACGCTTTGCTCATTGCTGCGCACCACGATCGGCCGCAGGAACACCATCAGGTTGGTTTTGACCCGCGTGCGCTTTTGATACTTGAAGAAGGCGCCCAGGCCAGGCACATCGCCCAGGCCCGGTACTTTTTCGACATTGTTGCCGGTGTTGTCGTCGATCAAACCGCCAAGGACGATGATCTGGCCGTCGTCCACCAGCACATTGGTGTCGATCGCGCGCTTGCTGGTGATCAGGCCGGCGGGATTGGTGTTGTCCTGGATCTGCGAAGTTTCCTGGTAGATCGCCATCTTCACCGTGCCGCCCTCGGAAATCTGCGGCCGCACCCGCAGCGACAAACCGATGTCGCGCCTTTCCACGGTCTGGAACGGATTGCTGCTGCCGGCCGCATTGGTGGTGTACTGGCCGGTGATGAAGGGCACGTTCTGGCCGACCATGATGCGCGCTTCCTCGTTGTCCAGCGTAACCAGGTTGGGCATGGACAGGATGTTGGCTTCGGCGTCGCTCTCCAGCGCGCGCGCGATCAGGCCCAGCGTGAGCTGGCCGCCAATCTGGCGGAACACGCCCAGGCTCAAGCCATTGCCCGGTACCGGCGGCGCGGTGCCGGCAACTTTTGCGGCGAACTGGTTGAGCAGATTGTTGCCCGCTGTATTGAAGCCGGTGATCGAGCCGATGCGGTAATTGCTGTTGGAGTTGCCCGACAGGCCGGCCCACTGGATGCCCAGCTCGGCCGCCTT
This sequence comes from Pseudomonadota bacterium, assembly GCA_023392035.1. Taxonomy (GTDB): domain Bacteria; phylum Pseudomonadota; class Gammaproteobacteria; order Burkholderiales; family Burkholderiaceae_D; genus Lacisediminimonas. The sequence goes on from JAEVZY010000010.1 coordinate 4,223, forward strand.
GTTGGAAGACACTTCCACGATCAGCGATTCCACATACACCTGGGCGCGACGGGCGTCGAGGGTATCGATCACGGCGCGCAGGTTGCGGTAGACCGCTTCGTTGGCGGTGATGATCAGGGTATTGGTGGCGGGATCGGCCTGGATGAAGCCGCCGGCGCCGCCGGCTGGCAAGGGGCCCTGCTGCGGCGCCGGCGAAGAAGGCGGCGAACCGAGCCCAGCCACGGTGCCGGCCGGATTGGTGCTCTGCCCGGTCTGCGACAGCGTGGTGGTATTGGCTTGCTGGGCGGTGCCGGTGGCGGCGCCGCCGAGATTCAAGGCGCCGGTCTGGGGACCTGCAATCGCCGGGTCGGACGCCACCACCGCGCGCAGCACTTGCGCCAGGCGCATGGCTTCCGCATTGCGCAGGTGGACCACGTGCACGTTGCCCAGCGAGGCCGTGGGCACGTCCAGTTTTTCAATCAGCGACTTGGCCAGGTTCAGGCGCGCACCGGAAGGCGCGCGGATGATGACTGAGTTGGAACGCGGATCGGCCAGCACCGCCAGTTGGGTGGCGGTGGCGCTGGCGCCCGCCACCTGCTGCTGCTGCGCCGCCTGCACCGGCTGTCCCTGCTGTACGCCCCCCACGCCCGGCTCCAGCAAGCGATTCAGGGTAATCGCCAGATCGGTGGCGATGGCATGCTTGATCGGAATCACCACAATGTCGGTGGAAGACGGATTGTCCAGCGCCGCCACGATGCGGCCGATGCGGCGCAGGTTGTCGGCGTAATCGGTCACCACCAGGCTGTTGGTGCTGGGGTTGGCATTGATGGTGTTGTTGGGCGAGATCAGCGGGCGCAGGACCGGCACCAGGTTGACCGCGTTTTCATAGTTCAGGCGGAACACCTGGGTGGCGATCTGGTCGCCGCGCACATTGGCCCCTTGCAGCGGCCCGGCCTGCAGCTTGGCATCGGCCTCCGGCACCACCTTGTAGATGCCGTTGGCATTCACCACCGCATAGCCGTGCAGGCGCAGGGTCTGCGTCAGGAGCGCGAAGGTCTGCGCCTTGCTGAGCGGCTTTTCGGACACCAGGTTGATGGTGCCCTTCACCCGCGGATCGACCACGAAGGTGTTGCCGGTGTAGTGGCCGACCGCCTTCACCACCGCCTCGATATCGGCGCCGACAAAGTTGAGGGTGGCGTCGCTCCCCTGCGGCGCCTGCTGCGCGTGCGCCAGCGGAAAGTGGGTGGCGATGAAGCAGGCCAGCATGGCCTGGGCCCCGATCGAGCGCCAGGCGGCGCGGCGGGATGGACGTTGGCAGATTTTTGTCATTTGAACTCGAGTGCGATGTAGTCCTGGTCGCCATCACGACGGCGTTGCCCCAGCAGATTCAGCAGGTTGCCCAGCCTCTCCTCCTCACCGGGCGCGGCCTGCGCCCGGCCTGAAAACTGGAAGCGGCCACGGTTGATGGCGCCGCTTCCCGAAAGCATCAAGGGACCGCTACGGGTGGACAGCGCCACTTGCGCGCGATTGCCCTGCCAGTCGGCCGTGAGCGTATAGGCGCCCAGCGGCTTGATCGGCGACAGGCGCGAGGCGATGTCGTCCATGTCCAGCTTCATGCGTCCGACGATTTCCACTTCCCCGCCGCGCCGCGCCAGCTGCAGCGGCTCCCACGACAGGCGCATGCGGCCCGAGGGCTGCATGGTGTTCAGCGGCGCACCCAGCGCCGCCAGGCGTTCGGCCGGCATGGCGATGGAAGAAGGACTCAACTGCCAGTTGAACCAGCTGCCGTTCAACTGCACGTCCTGCGCCAGCGCTTCCGGGTTGTGCAGGGAAAGCCGCACGCGTCCCAGCAGGAAGGTGGGCGACAGGCTCCACTGAAAACGCCCCGGCAACAGCGGCGTCACCGGCGCCGTGCGCGATGGCGCCGCGCCGATGAATGCCGAGCCCTCCCACAAACTGCCCTGCGGATCGCCAAGCGTCACGCGCGCGCCGGTCTGCTTTTCCACCAGCGGCGTCATGAACGCCGCCGGCAGGGCGACCACGATGGTGACGACCACCACCACCACGGCGCTCAGCACCCAGCCCAATATGCGCAACACGAAGGCGACCTCCCCTTTTCAAACTGCAGCAAACTGCGCCGGTCTTGTTGCCGACAAACACTTATTGCCGCTGCTGTCGCAACGTTAGAGTTGCGTTCACGATATCGGCTTGAGCTTGCGCAACGATGCTGGCTTCCGCGACGGAAATTCCCAAAGCCTTTGCGACTTGCTCTAGCCAGGCGCTGGTGGCGGCGAAGGACACGGCGTTCAACTGCACGCGGATGGTTTCTGCGGCCACCGTCACGCTCTGCGCCTTGAGGCCGGCGCGCGCAAGCGATGCTTCCACGCTCTCGCGGGTGGCCGGCTGCGGCGCCGTGGCGCCGGCCGGCTTGGCAGACGCCAGCTCGCGCGCCATGCCCTGCACCTGCGATACTTGATTGCGCAAGCCGGGCAGGCTTTTCCGCAGTTGCGCCCGGCCGGTGAGCGCGGGATCGATCAACAGCAGATAGATGAGCGCCAGCAGCACCGCCAGGCCCAGCCAGCTCAGCATGCGTTGCTCACGTGGCGCACGCGACGACCAGTAATCGCGCACCGGCTGCAAGGCGCTGGACACGCGCGAGAAGGAAGAGGTATCGAGCGCCATTATTTGGAACTCCGGATTTGCCAGACCCGCGCGCCCGACTGGGCCGGGGCGTCGCTGGCGGTCAGCGCATGCGCCGCCAGCGCCTTGTTGACCGTGGCCATGGAAGGCTCGGCGCCCGGCTTGAAGCGCACCAGCAGACTGCGATCCTTGTAATCGACCGCGGCGATCACATCGGCGCCGGCCTTGCCGCCTTCGCGCAAGGACTCGGCAAAGCCGGCGGCCAGCGCCAGGAAATCATCCGGCGCAGCCTGACCCGAAGTGCGCTTGGCCGCGGCCAGCTTTTGCCGCATCTGCGCCACCGGGTCCACCACCGGCTCTTGCGGGAAGGCGCTGCGGTAGACCTGGGCCATGGTGTTGCGCAGGCCATTGGCTTCGCTGCGCAAATGCCACCAATCGAGCTGCAGGCCGATGATGTTGATCAGCAGGACCGCTGCCGCCAGGGCCAACGGCCAGCGCCAGGTACGCCAGTTGAAAGCGGGACGGGCGGCGCCGGCCATGCCGGACATCAGGTCCAGCGCGCTGGCATTGGCGCTGCCGGCGATCCAGTCTTGCCAGTCGTCCTCCACCAGGGTGATGGGACCGGCCTCGGCATGGGCCGACAAAGCCTGCTCGAACTGCTGCAGCTGATTGGCCGGCAAGGCCAGGCGCACGGCGCTGCCGGCGGCCAGGGCCCGCAGCGATTCGAAGGTATCGGCCGCCAGTTCGGACGGTTTGTCGGGCAGGATGGGCAAGCCCAGGCC
>JAEVZY010000118.1 GCA_023392035.1 Pseudomonadota bacterium
CCAAGGCGACGCTGGCCGAAATTGAAGACAAGCGGCGCGCGCCAAGTCGCTAGCCCGGTGTCTTTGGGGCAGGCAGTGTCCATGGGGGCTGGCACGGCCAGGCGCCTGAACCCAAGTCAGGCCAGCCCCGCTGCTTGGTCTATTCCCGGAAACGCAAGATAATCCGGGACCAGCCCTGCCTGCCCACCCCGACATGAGCGATCGCCGAATCCAGCGCAATACCTTCCTGATCCTGTTGATCGCCGTCAGCCTGGCCTTCGGCTGGGTGCTGCTTCCCTTTGCCGGCGCCATCTTCTGGGCACTGGTACTGGCCATCCTGTTCAGCCCGATCAACCAGCGCTGCCTGCGCCGCGTGGGCGGACGCCGCAATCTGGCGGCGGTGCTGACCCTGCTGGTGTGCCTGTTGCTGGTGATCCTGCCGCTGACCCTGGTGACCCTTTCGCTGGTGAAGGAGGCGAGCGCGGTCTACCAGCAGATCCAAAGCGGCGAACTGGACTTCCTCGCGTATTTCAAGCAGATGGTGGCCGCCATGCCGCAGTGGCTGCATGGAATGCTGGCGGACATGGATTTGCTGGACTTGTCTTCGTTGCAGCAGCGCGTGGGCGCCGGCGCCTTGCAGGGCAGCCAGCAGATTGCCAGCCGGGTGTTGGGCATCGGCCAGAACACGCTGGAATTCCTGATTGGTTTCGGCCTCATGCTGTATGTGTTTTTCTTCCTGCTGCGCGATGGTCCCGGCCTGGTGGAACAAGTGCGGCGCGCGCTGCCGCTGGAAGCGGGGCACAAGAGCTATCTGTTCGAAAAGTTCACCACCGTGGTTCGCGCCACCGTCAAAGGCAATATCGCCGTGGCCGCGGTGCAGGGCGCGCTGGGCGGACTGATGTTTGCCTTCCTCGGCATCCAGGGTGCCGTGCTGTGGGGCGTGGTGATGGCGCTGCTGTCGCTGCTGCCGGCCGTGGGCGCGGCCATCGTCTGGTTGCCGGTCGCGCTGTATCTGATCCTGACCGGCTTTCTCATCAAGGGCGTACTGTTGCTGGCCTTTGGCGTGCTGGTGATCGGGCTGGTGGACAACCTGTTGCGCCCGATCCTGGTCGGCAAGGATACCGAGATGCCCGACTACCTGGTGCTGGTTTCCACCCTGGGCGGCATCTCCCTGTTCGGCCTGTCCGGCTTCGTGGTGGGACCGATGATTGCCGCACTCTTCATCTCGGTCTGGGATCTGTATTCCAATGCGCCGAGAGACCAGGTGCACCGCTAGGCCGCCCTGTAGCCGGGCGGAAAATCAGTGCTGCGTTCCAGCGCCGCCCGATCCCATTGGCCGGCATTGGCCGCCGCTTCATAGCTGGCCTGCATGAAATCGAGCAGGTCGCGGTCGGGATCGCTCGACGTGCGCAGGGCGTCATACGGCAGAATGAACTCACCCATGGCGGCGTCGAAATGGGCGGCCGCGGGTTTGATCGCGGCCTTCTCGAAACCCGCCGGCTGCGGATAGGCATAGCTGTAGAAAGCCGGAAAGGGCAGGGCGTCATTGCCGGGCCAGAAGCCGCAGCTGCTGACCTCATGTGAGTAGGCTTCCTGCATCACCCAATTGGGACAATTCGGCGCGCCGCCCGGATGCTGGGGCGCCGGCCGGCCCGAGAAGCGGGTCACCGCCAGGTCGAAACTGCCCCAGAAGAAATGCACCGGGCTGGCCTTGCCCAGATAGCGGCTGCGAAACTGTTTGAACAGGCGATCGGCCTGCAACAGAATGCGCCAGAAGCGTTCGGCATAAACCGGATCGTAGGATGCATGCACCCGATCTTCGGCAAAGGGGATGGCCTGGGGAATCTCGTTGGGCGCGCCGTGGAAGCGCACTTCGATTCCCAGCTCCTGCAATACATTGCGTACTTCCTGATAAAAGTCCGCAATCGGCCGCGGGCCCAGGCCGATCCAGCGGGTTCTGCCGTCGGCGCAGGAGAACCTGAGCGCATGGTCGATGAAATCGAAATCGATCTGCAGCGTAGTGCCCCCCGCCGGCATCGGCGAAGTCGTGAGTCCGCGTCCGCTGACATACAGCGCCACATGCCAGGAATGATTGCTCCATGGCGTCAAGGCCAGCCTGATCTTGCCGACGATCTGGGTCATCAAATGCAGGGTGGTCAGCGTGTCTTTCCAGGCTTCGTAGGGCAGCTCGGGCCAGGCGGCTGTGGGGCTTGCGTCTTTCATCGGGGAGCTCCTGTGGGCGTAGTGTTGGACGTACGCTCCAGCCAAGAATTCAAAGACTGGAGAAGTTGACGATCTTCACTTCGCCGTCCGGAAATTTGGCGATGATCTCCAGTGCTCCACCCATCGCTTCAATATGCGAGCGCAAAGTCGAAATGTACATGTCGGTCCTGCGCTCCATCTTTGCGATGGCAGGTTGTTCCACCTGCAGGACTTCGGCCAGCGCCTTCTGTGAAAGTCCGCGCGCCTGGCGTAACTCATGCAAGGGCATTTCCGCCCGGATTTCCTTGGCCCGTTTGCGGGCGCGGGCGACCGCCTCTTCGCTCATGCTGGATCGAACCAGATCGGAAAATTTCTTAGCCATCTTTGAGCTTTCCTTTCATTCCCCAAACTGGTCAAGGTATTCGACTTCTCAGGTCATAGTATTCCATCCAGGTTATATGCCGTCAATGGAATGCGTTGCGACGAACGTGAGTTCTCGCCTGAAACCCGTTGCAGCGTTTCAGCGAAATGCTTGCCGAACATGCGCGCCGTCTTGATGTCGCCCGGCGCGAAGGCGTCGGCCGGGGCACCATGTTCGGCTTGTGCCGTCAGGCCCGACCAGGAACCCAGCCGATTGGCGGCTTCTTCATAGGGCACGCCCGCGTGCTGCTCGGGAAGGAAGGGGTTTCCCACCCAAAGCATGCCGTGCTGCATGCAAAACACGAACATCGACAGTAAGGTCGACTGCTTGTCTCCTGCGGGAAGCGATGAGACAGTGAACCCGGCAGCGAGTCTGCCTTTGAGCTGCTGCGCGCGCCACAAGCGTCCGGTCGCGTCCATGAATGCCTTGAATTGGCTGGACACGCCACCGAGATAAGTCGGTGAGCCAAGTATGTATCCGTCGAATGGCAGAAGCGCGGCCGGCGCCTTCGCCAGCTCCTCGGCCTGCAGCAACATGGCACTGGTATCCGCGACCGCGGCCGCGCCCTCGCAAATCTGGGACGCGATGTGCCGCGTGTGACCCTGCGCGCTATGGTAGATGACAGCGATTTTTTTCATTGGTCCAGCTCCGTGTGTGAGGGGTGGTCTGCTTGAAAAGCCCGGGCACTCAGCGCGCGATCGCCGCGATGGCCAAGGCCGACAGGTAGAGGCCGAAACCAAAAACCATGTGATTGGCCATGCTGCGCACGCAGTTCTTCCAGGGCGTTGGGGTCTTTGTGGCGGCAATGCCCAAGCCCATGGCCGGTTGCATCACTAACCAAGGGAAGGCAAGCGTCCCCAGACCGACGGCCATGGCCGGCAGGATCGCAGGCGTCTGCATCCACGCCAGGCCGAACAGGACAAACAGCAGCGCGGCGAATGCTATGCCGACCGCATAGTGGGTCAGCCATCCCAGTGTCAGTTCAGCCGGCACCGTCGCCGCCTTGGCGATGGACGAATGAGCGATCCTGCCCTGCAAGAGGTGGCCGACCCAGCGGCCGATGAAGGCGAAGTTGAGCGTTTGCACGCCGACGCGTTTGAGCAGCAGAAGCCAGGCATCCATGATGGCCGTGGCCCCGACGCCGACCAGAACAACGCGGAAAACGATTTCAACAGTGGTCATGACAGAGCTCCTTCGGTTGACTGAAAAGATTCTGAAACCCACTATAGAAGTTGAAGTCAACTTCAAGTCAAGGGCTCTGAAATGGATATCGCCGAAGTGGCCAGGCGCACCGGAGTTGCCGCATCCACGCTGCGCTATTACGAAAAGAAGGGACTGATTGCCGCGGTCGGCCGGCAAGGCTTGCGGCGCCGCTTTGCCCCGGGTGTGCTGGATCAACTGGCGCTGATCGCGCTGGGCCAGGCTGCCGGATTATCGCTGGATGAAATCGGCTCCATGCTGGCGCCCAACGGGGGACCGGCGATCGACCGGCAACTGCTTGCGGCAAAGGCGGATGAGATCGAGCAAAACATCCGGCAACTGCGGGCAGTCAGTCGTGGATTGCGACATGCCGCCGCCTGTCCAGCGCCGAGCCACGCGGAATGCCCGACCTTTCAGCGCTTGCTGAAAGCCGCTGGGTCGGGCGCACTGGGCAAGCGGCGCGGCAGGAAAAAGACGCAGGGCAGGGAAAGCTAGATTCTCGACGAGAAGGCGAATCCGCGCCGGAATTCAATCCCGCGGCGAACTCGATGCCCGGGCGCGGCGACGGCGGTACCAGTAGGGTTTTTCCGCGACCAGTGCGGTGTCCTGCGCCGGTTCGCGTTCCTGTTCCAGGCGGGCAAACAACTCGGTCAGGAAGTCGATGAAGACTTTTACGCGCGGGATGCGGCGCTGGCCGGCGCGGTAGAGCAGGTTGATGGGCGGCGCGTGCTTGGTCTGCCAGTCCAGCATCACCGGCCGCAGGCGGCCGCTCTTCAATTCTTCATGGATGGAAAGATCGGAGAAACGGCCTACGCCCAGGCCGGCCAGGGCGGCGTCGAGCAGGACGTCGCGATGATCGCTCACCAGCCAGCCGCGCACGGTCACGCCTTCTTTCTTTCCAGCCTTTTCGTATTCCCAGAAATCGAGGATGGTGTTTTCCTGGTCGCGAAACAGCAGGCACTGGTGCTGCTCCAGGTCTTTCGGCCGGCGCGGCACGCCGTGCGCCTTCCAGTACGCGGGTGAGGCGCAGATCAGGGAGCGGGTCTGGGCGATGCGCCGATGCACCATCTCGCCGTGCGACTGCCAGCCATAGAGCAGCAATACATCCGCTTCCTGGGCTTCCGGCGCGCTCACCAGATCGACATTGCGCACATCCACCTGGATGTCCGGCCAGGCGCTGTGAAAGGCCGGCAGCGCCGGCAGGATGCAGTGCTGGGACAGAAAAGGCGGCACGCCCAGCACCAGCATGCCCTGGGCCCGGGCGGCGGCGCCGGAGAGCGATTCGTCGGCCTCACGCAATTGTTGAAGCAAGGGCAGGCAGGTCTGCAAATAGGCGCCGCCTCCGGAGGTGAGCGACAAGCCTTGCGCGGTGCGATGGAAGAGCTGCACGCCCAGGCTGGTTTCCAGCGCGGTCACCAGGCGCGCCACTGCAGGCGTGCTCACTTCGAAGCGGCGCGCGGCGCTGGAGAAGCTGCCTTCCCTGGCGGCGGCGACGAAATAATCGAGCGCTCTCAACTTGTCCATACCGGGCCTTAAACAAAATGTTCATGCCCATGTTACCAAGCTGAGAATTCTCGCGCCGCGATCCGGGTGCTACATTTTGCTGACACCGGGCCGGAGCCCGCGAGAGACGGAGGAGACGAATGATCACGCTGGGCAGCGATATCGGAGGCACCTTCACGGATTTCGTCGAAGTCGACGAAAGCACCGGGCGGGTGGAAGTCTACAAATGTCTCACCACGCCGGACGACCCGTCGCGGGCGATCGAGCAGGGCGTGCGTGCCCTGTGCGAGCGCCAGAACCGCAGCGCCGCGGCGCTGGATGTGATGGTGCATGGCACGACCCTGGTCATCAACGCCGTGATCGAGCGCAAGGGCGCCAAGACGGGTCTCCTGACCACGCGCGGCTTTCGCGATGTGCTGGAAATCGGACGCGAAAAGCGCTTCGATGCCTACGACCTGCAGATCACCTTCCCCGAGCCGCTGGTGCCGCGCTACATGCGCATGGAAGTTGACGAGCGCCTGCATGCCAGCGGCGCGGTGCTGCAGACACTGGATGAAGCCGGCGCCCGCAAGGCAGTCGGCAAGCTGCTGGAACTGGGCTGCGAATCCTTCGCGATCTGCCTGCTGCACGCCTACCGCAATCCGGCGCATGAAAGGCGGCTGGCGCAGATCATCGAAGACATGGCGCCCGGCATGCCGGTGACGCTCTCCAGCGACGTGCTGCCGGAAATCAAGGAGTACGAACGCAGCACCACCACCACCATCAACGCCTACGCCAAGCCGATCACTTCGCGCTACCTGCGCCGGCTGGAAGAGCGGGTGCTGGAGCGCGGCTTCAAGGGCGAGCTGCTGATGATGCAATCCAGCGGCGGCATCAATTCGGTGGCTTTTGCGCGTGACTTTCCGGTGCAGATCATCGAGTCCGGTCCGGCCGCCGGCACCCTGGGCGCGGCCCATTTCGCGCGCCTGGCGCAATTGGACAAGGTGCTCGCCTTCGACATGGGCGGCACCACTGCCAAGCTGGCGCTGGTGGAGCAGGGCCGCGCCATCCGCACCAATGATTTCGAGGTGGCGCATGTGCATCGCTTCAAGCGCGGCAGCGGCATTCCGGTGCGCGTGTCGGTGGTAGACCTGATCGAGATCGGCGCCGGCGGCGGCAGCATCGCGCGCCGCACGCCGGTGGGCACGCTGCAAGTGGGCCCCGAAAGTTCTTCCGCCGTGCCGGGCCCGGCCTGCTATGGCCAGGGCGGCACCGAACCGACCGTGTCCGACGCCGACCTGGCGCTGGGCTATCTGGATGCCGACAGTTTCCTGGGCGGGCGCATGAAGCTCGACAAGCAGGCGGCGCTGGACGCCATCGATCGCGTGCTGGCGCAGCCGCTGGGGATTGCGGTGGAACAGGCCGCCTTCGGCATCCACGCCATCGTCAATGAAAACATGGCCTCGGCCGCCAAGGCCTATGTCAGCGAGAAAGGCGAAAGCCCCAAGTCCTGCGCCCTGGTCGGCTTCGGCGGCGCCGGGCCGGTGCATGCCTGCGACCTGGCCGCGCGCCTTGGCATAGAAACCGTCTTGATTCCGCCGCGCGCCGGAGTGGCGGCGGCGTTCGGCATGATCGTGGCGCCGGTGGCCTATGACGCGGTGCGCTCGCATCGCATCCTGTTTTCGCGGCTCACCGCCGAGGTGCTGCAGGACCTGCGCGCAGAGATGGAACAGGAATGCCGGGCGCGCCTGCCGAAGACGGTCAAGGCGGCCGAGGTTGGCTTCGAATTGAGCGTGGACATGCGCTACCTGGGGCAGGGCTATGACGTCAATGTGCCCTTCGCCGTCGGCGCCACGCATGAACAGACGCTGCAAGCGATTCGCGCCGGTTTCGAAGCGGCCTATCAAAAGCTGTATGGCCGCGTGTACAGCGACTTGCCGCTGGAGTTGATGACCTTCCGGCTTTCGGCCAGCGCCCAGCGCAAGGTCAGCGTCGGCGATCGCGCCGGCGGGACCGGCCATGGCGATGGCCGCAGCGGCGAGCGCCAGGCCTGGTGCCCGCGCCAGCGCAGCTGGATGGCGTTCGCCGTGCACCGGCGCGATCGCATCGCGCCCGGCCTGCAGCTGCCGGGGCCGGCGATTGTCGAGGAAGACGAATCGACCACCGTGATTCCCAGCGGCGCCAGCTTTCACATCGACCCCTATGGCAGCCTGATCGTCAAGCTGGCCAGGTCGGCACACCAAGGATAAGGAGAACCGCATGTCTACCAACAGCACGTCTTCGTCCAGCGCAATCGACCCGATCACGCTGGAAATGTTGTGGCGGCGGCTGGTCTCCGTCGTCGGCGAACTGGGCTCCACCTTGCGTCGCACTTCGTTTTCAACCGTGGTGCGCGATATCGGCGACTATGGCTGCGCCGTGTTCGACGCCGAAGCGCGCCTCCTGGCGCAAACGCCGGACAGCACGCCCGGCCTGTGCGGACCGCTGGGCGCCATGCTGCGCAATATGCTGGCCGCGCATCCGGCGCACACGCTGGAAGAGGGCGACATCCTGATCGGCAACGATCCCTGGGCCGGCAGCGGCCACCACAACGACGTCAGCATCATGCTGCCGATTTTCTACCAGGGTCGGCGCATCGGCTACGTGATGACCTGCTGCCACCATGTGGACATCGGCGGCCGGCGCGCCACCACCGAAAGCCGCGACAATTACGAAGAGGGCTTGCGCATCCCGATGCTCAAGTACTACCGCAGGGGCGAACTCAACGGCGATGTGCAAGCCTTCATCGACGCCAATGTGCGCTCCAGCCAGACCGTGCTGGGCGACATCGGCGCCCAGGTGGCGGCCTGCCATGTCGGCGCCGAGCGCATGCGCGAAATCTGCGCCGAGATGGGCTGGCCCGATGCGCAGGGCCTGGCCGATGAAATCGTCAGCCGCAGCGAAGCCGTGACGCGCGCCGAAATCCGCAAGCTGCCCAAGGGCACCTACACCCATGAAGCCAAGGTCGATATCGTCGGCGGCGAAACGCTGACCATTCGCACCGCCGTCATCATTGGCGATGAGGAAATCACGGTCGATTTCAGCGGCAGTTCGCCGCAGGTGAAGCCGGCCATCAACTGCACCCTCACCTATACCGCGGCCTACACCGTGTTCGGCGTGATCTGCCTGCTCAATCTGCCGGTGGCGGTGAACGAAGGCAGCCTGCGGCCGATACGGGTGGTGGCCGAAGAAGGCAGCGTGCTCAATTGCACTTTCCCGGCGCCGGTGTTTGGCCGCACGGCGATCGGCAACTTCCTGCCCGACCTGGTGTATCTCGCGATTGCGCCGGCCGCGCCGGAGCGCGTGTGTGC
>JAEVZY010000141.1 GCA_023392035.1 Pseudomonadota bacterium
GCTATCAACTGGGCACCAGACGGCCACGCAATCGCCGAAATGAGGACAACAGAAACCCGCCACCTGATGGAGGGATTCGTAGCCGTCGCCGAGCGCTTCATTTTCGATGGAACGTTTGATGTCTGAACTCGCAAGCCTACATCGCCGTCAAACCGCCATCCACCGCGAGCGCGCTGCCGGTCATGAAGGAGGCTTCGTCCGACGCCAGCCACAGGATGGGCCAGGCGATCTCTTGCGGGTCGGCCCAGCGCCCCAGCAATGAAGTCTGGCTGCGTTCGCCACGCAATTGCTCCACGCTTTTGCCGGTGCCGCCGGCGCGCTTGACGTGAAACTCGGTCAGGGTCGAACCCGGACACACCACGTTGGCGCGCACGCCGTGCTGCGCCTCTTCATGCGCCAGGGTGCGCGTCAAGGCCAGTTGCGCCGCCTTGGTTGAGTCGTAAATCCCCATGCCGCTTCTGCCGGTGAGCGCGTAGCAGGACGACACATTGACGATGCTGCCGCGGCCCGACTGCCGCAAAGCGGGCAACGCCAGGCGCGAGAAGGTCGCCACGCCGATCAGATTCACCTGCAACATCGCCGACCATTCTTCCGGCGTGGCCGCATCCATGCGGCTGTAGTTGCGCATGGCGGCGTTGTTGACCAGGATGTCCAGGCCGCCGAATTGATCGATGCAAGCCTGCACCGCCGCTTGCGCATCCTCGGCGCGGCCGGCGTCGCCGCAAACGGTGGCGGCAGCCCCCGCGCCGTGCTTTTCCTGTGTCTCCAGCAGCACCTGCGCCAAGCCTTGCGGATCGAGGTCGAACAGCAGCACCGCTGCCCCTTCATCGCAGAACAGGCGCGCCGTGGCGGCGCCGATGCCGGAACCGGCGCCCGTCACCAGCGCACGCTTGCCCGCCAGTCTTCCCGCGCGTTTACCCGTCATTTCCACTCACCGTTTCCACCCATCGCGTCCACTCAACTCAATTGGCCTTGGTGCCCGTATCGCGGATCACCTTGCCCCAGCGCGGAATCTCGGCGCGTATCCAGTCGCCGAATTGCTCGGGCGAGCTGGCAATCACATCGAATTCCATGTCCGCCAGCTTGGCTTTCACATCCGGCTGATTGAGGATGGCGACGATCTCCTTGTTATAGCGATCGACGATATTGCGCGGCGTGTTGGCCGGCGCCAGAAAGCCGATCCAGGAGGTCGCCACGAAATCGGGATAGCCGGACTCGATCATGGTCGGCACATTGGGCGTGGTGTGAAAGCGCTTGGTGCCGGTGGAAGCAATCAGGCGCAGCCGGCCATCCTTCACGAACTGCTGCACATTGCCCGGCACCAGAAAGGCCGCCTGCACATTGCCGGCCACCAGATCGGTCAGCGCCGGCGAGGCGCCCTTGTACGGCACATGGGTGAGATTGACCTTGGCGGCCGATTTGAACATCTCCATCGTCAGGTGCGAAGCGCTGCCCACCGCCACCGAACCGTAGGAAAGCCGGGCCGGATTCGCCTTGGCCATGGCCACCAGCTCGGCCACGTTTTTCACCGGCAGCGAATTGGTCACCGTCAGGTATTGCGGCGCGCTCACCGCCAGCGTGATCGGGCTCAGGTCCTTGAGCGGGTCGTAGGGCATCTTGTCGAACAGGCTGACATTGATGGCCAGCGGACCGTTGTAGCCCACCAGCAGCGTGTGCCCATCGGGCACCGCCTTGGCCACCATATCCGCGCCGATATTGCCGCCGGCGCCGGGCTTGTTCTCCACGTACACCGGCTGCCCGATGGCGGTTTGCAGCTTCTCGGCGACGATGCGCGCCAGCACGTCGTTGGTGCTGCCGACGATGGGCACGATGATCTTGACCGGCTTGCTGGGCGCCCATTCCTGGGCCATTGCGGAAGATGCGGACAACAAGGCAGCGCAGCCAAGCGCGGCCGCCAGGCGGTGGGGGAATTTCATCACGTCTCCTGTCAATGAACGGTTCTTGTGACCGTTGGGGGATAAGACAAAAGCTGAATCGAAAACCTGGATCGAATACCTGGATCGAATACCTAAATCGAATACACCGGTTGATCCCGACCATCGGCCAGGTGCTCCCTGCCCCAGGCCAGCGGATCTTCGCCGCGCAGCAGCAAGACACCCGCCGCCCGCACATGCTGGGCCGCCGCCTTCAATGCCGGCGGCTCGGCGCCCTTGGCCAGGCCGGTGGCCGCTTCGTACAGCATGCGGCGCGCCATGACGATCGCCTTGTCGGTCGGCAGCAGCAACTCCGCCTCGTGATTCTGGATCGGCCCCATGCTTTCCTGCAGCGACGCATCCTGCGCCGCAAAGCCGAACACACCGCTGTAGGCGCGCTTTTCCTTTTGCGCCACGCGGTCGATCAGGTAGTCATTGTCCTTGTTGGCCTTGGGCCGGAACGTGCCGGGCTCGTATTCGCAGTGAATGCCTTTTCCGCTTTCCAGGTCGGCCCGCTCCTGCGCCGACAAGGCCTTGTGCGGATGGAAGTTGATGCTCCAGGCCCAGCAGTGATGATCGTCGATCGGCACCCACACATGGCCGCCCAGCACATGCTCGCCAAACGGCGGAATCAGCGTAAACCAGGGGAACAGCCATTGCGTGACGCGCCAGTAGTAACTGTCCGGATCGCCATTGCGGCGCCCGAACAGCGACAGGCCGAAAGGCTGCTGCTCGATGGTGAAGATGACGTTGCCATCGGCCTTGATGTAGTCCAGCGCGCGCGTGCCCATGTGCATGGGATCGCCGTCAACTTCAAATTTGTGGACGTAGGACACATGCGCGGTATCGATGCCGCCTTCCATCGCCTGCAGGTAATTGCATTCCTGCAGGCGCTTGGAGACGAACACGCGCTCGGGCGGAATGCTGCACCACTCCAGCGCCGGCGGTTCCGGTTGCAGCGCGGGCGGCCCCATGTAGGCCCAGACCATGCCGGCGCGCTCGATGCAGGGATAAGCCTTGATCTTCATGCGCTCGCAGACCTGCGGCGCCGAGGGCACATCCACGCATTGGCCGTGGCGGTTGAATTTCAGGCCGTGATAGGAACAACGGATGCCGTTCTCTTCATTGCGGCCGAAGAACAGCGAGGCGCCGCGATGGGTGCAGTGTTCGTCGATCAGGCCGGGCTGGCCCTCGCTGTCGCGAAAGGCCAGCAGCTTTTCGCCCAGGATCTGCACCCGCACCTGCGGACCGTCGGCCTCGGCGATTTCGCTGGACAGCAGGATCGGCACCCAGTAGCGCCGCATCAGATTGCCCATGGCGGTACCAGGACCGGTGCGCACGAGCGTTTCAGACATTGCCTTGTCCATCGTCTCCTCTTTGTGCTGTGTTGCCCCGCGGCTTTCTGCCTTGCGGCTGGCTGCTTGATCCTCTGCGCCAGCCCGCAGGACTGTCCGTTCTGTAAGCTTACAGTCCATTATACGGACACACAAGCCGCTGTCAAACCGGCTGCGGCAAGACCTGCTCGGCTATAATCGGCCCGCTCAAAAGGAGGAACTCGTGACGGAAAAGGACAAGACGGAAGGCAGCGTACGCGCGGTGGAACGCGCCCTCGACATACTTGCCGCCTTCACGCCTTCGGACTTCGAGCTGACTGCCGGCGAACTCCTGAAGCGGGTCGACCTGAGCCGCCCCACCCTGTATCGCCTCTTGTACACGCTGGAGCAAAAAGGCTTCCTGGTGTCTTCCGGGGAACCGCAACGCTTTCGCCTCGGCCCGGCGGCGGCGCGCCTGGCGCATGTATGGACTTCGGCCTTCGATATCGTCGGCGTGGCGATGCCGGCCCTGCGCGAGATCTGGCGCGAAACCGAAGAAACCGCCGCCCTGTTCCTGGCCGAGGGCGAGGTGCGGGTCTGCGTGGCCGAGCTGGCCAGCAGCCAGGCCTTGAGCTTCAAGCGCGGCGTCGGTTACCGCGAAAAGCTGGGCGTGGGCGCCAGCGGCCGCGCCATCCTGGCCTTCACCGATGTCACGCCAGCCCAGGTCAAGGCCCATGCCAAGAACGCCGGCAAGAACCCGGCCGACTATGCCGAGGAGCTGGAACAAACCCGCAAGCGCGGCTATGCCATCAGCCGCGATGAGTTGATCACGGGCGCGGTGGCGATTGCCGTGCCGCTGTTTGCGCCGGACCGGACGGTATTGGGTTCGGTGGCCGTGTTCGGCCCCGGCGCGCGCCTGAAGCAGCAACGCATCCAGGAAATCGCCGCCATCCTGCGCGCAGGATCGCTGGCGATTTCCAATTCCATGGGCGCCGGTACCAGGGCTTGAGCCTGCCCTACTAGTCCGAGCTTCCCGCTTCGCCCGGCGTGCCGGCCACCAGTTCCAGTTCACTGCTGCCGAGAACCTTGTAGATGGCATGGACGCCGGAGAAAGCCGCATACAAATTTCCATCCGAGCCCACCGCAATCCGGGCCACCCCCAGCTCGTTGGTCTGGATCAGCGTCGTGAAAGTCCGATCCGGCGCGACCTTGTAGATGCCGGCGTACACCAGTCTCGGCGCGCAGTCGCCGGTGGAGCTGCAATAGCCGGGTGACGGATAGCTGTAACGCGCCTCGGAGATATAGAGGTTGCCGGACAGATCCAAAGCCATATCCTGCACTTCACCGGCCGCGACGGTGACGTACTCGCTGCCTGCCTGCCCGGTCGGGAATTGATGGATCGTGCCGCCGCGATCGCCCACATACAGCGTACCGCCCACTTTCGCCGCTGCGATCGCCAGCGAATTGCTGGGGGACAGGGGCGCGCCGCTATAGGTGGTGGACAGCACGCCCTCGGGCGACACCCTGAAGATCGAGGCGAAATCGCTTTGCGCGACCAGCGCCTGCACGTAGCCGGCCGCATCGAGCGTGATGGCGCGCGCGCCCTGGGGCAGCATGGCCAGCGTGGAGACCGTGCCGTCCGGCGCGACTTGACGCACCGCATCGTTTTCCAGGGTGAAGAAGGTGCCGTAGAAGTCGTTGAATTGCAATCCTCTTGGCGCATTCAAAGCCCCCGGCAGCGTCGTCACATCGCCGGATGCCGCGATCTTGCGTATCTTGCCGGCATCAAGGGCATACAGGTTGCCGGACGAATCGGCGGTGAGCGAGGACAGCGCACTGAAGCGCGCGCTCGCGTCGTGGACAAAACCCGAGGTGCCGGGGTTGGACGGATTTCCCGGGGACGGATTGCCACCTTCGGAGGAACTGAGCGGTGCACTGGTCGTCGAGTTGCTGCCGGAACCGAATGCCGCAGTACTGTCGGAACCGCCCCCACAAGCGACAAGTGCGGCCGAGAAAAGCGCAGGGATGTACTTCAGGATTGCTTGATCCATCAGGGATGCCTCACACGATTATTTTTTGGCTCCCTGATAATGTTTCTTTGTGCTTGTGGACACATTCTTGCAAAGCAGCTTTCGGCCGCGGCTGACAAGCGTCAAACGCTGCCCCGGTCGTGCGAACCGCGGCGGCAAACGTTGTGTGTCCAATACAGTGCAAAATTGCATGCATTACGCGCACAGAAAAAAAGGAAACCAGCAATGCCGCCATACTCAAGAACGGCAAACGGAGCGCGCCCGCCGCCAGGCGACAGCACCATGCGTGAACGGGTCGAGGACCGCGACTGGAGCCAAAGCTCCCTCGGCCCGCGCCAGCAGTGGGATCCGGCGCTCGCCAACGCCGTCTCGCTCTGCCTCGATTCGAGCTTTCCGCTGCTGGTGCTGGCCGGGCCGGACCTGGTCTGTCTCTACAACGACGCCGCCATTCCCTTGATCGAAGGCAAGCACCCTTGGGCCTTCGGCCGTCCGGCGCAAGAGGTGTGGCCCGAAACCTGGAGCGATATCGGCCCCATGCTGCGCGGTGTGCAGCAAACCGGGAAGGCCGTGCGCCACAGCGATCTGCCGTTGCTGGTGCAGCGCAAGCAGGGCACGCAGCGGCTCTACTTCACTTTTTCATACAGCCCGGTCACCAATGCCCGTGGCGAGGTGGTGGCGGTGTTCGTGGTGTCGCTGGAAACCACCGACCGCGTGATCCAGGAGCGTCGGCTGGCGATGCTCAATCAACTGGCCAGCGCCATCGCCTCCGCACAGAATGTGGACCAGACTTTCGATTGCGCGGCGCGTGCGCTGCTCACCAATCCGGAAGACCTGCCCCTGTCCGCGCTCTACATGTGCGAGCACAACGGCGAGCTGCGCCTGGCCTTTGTCGCCAGCCACCTGACGGATGCCGACCAGGTGCTGCCGGCCTGCATGCCGGCCAGCGAGGGGCGCAACAGCGGCGACCATCCGATCCAGCGCAGCCTGCACAGCGGCCAGGTGCAGCTGTTCGACCTGCCCCTGGCGCTGGCCGGCGAGCATGGCGTCGCCCGCTCTCGCGCGGTGGCGCTGCCCATCAGCCTGCCGGGCGCGCTCACCACCGAAGGCGTGTTCGTGGCGGTGCTCAATCCGCTTTTGCCCTGGGATGAGAATTACCGCTCCTTTCTCACCGTGGTGCTGGGCCATCTGGGCACCGGGCTGGCGGCCAACGAGGCGGCGCAAAAGACCAGCAGCTTTCTTTCCATCGTGTTCGACAACGCCCCCAGCGGCATTGCGATCGCCGATGCCAGCGGCGTACTGATCCGCGCCAACGATGCCTATGCCGATCTGTTCGGCATGGACAAGGACGAGCTGATCGGCCGCTTCCTGCACAGCCTGCATGCCAGGGAATCCTGGCCGGACAGCAACCTGCAGGACCTGCTGCAACGGGCCACGGCCAATATTTCGCGCCAGACGCGCTATCTGACAGCCCACCACGGCGCGGTGTGGGTCGCCGAGCAGATGTCGCTGGTGCGCGATGCCGGCGGCCTGCCCAAGTTCATCGTCATCACCACCAAGGACATCACCCAGACCGTGCTCGCCAAGCAGGAAGCCGAAGCCGCGCAAAACGAGTTGCGCGGCCTGTATGAAAGGCTGCAGAACATCCGCGAGGAAGAACGGGTGGCGATCGCGCGCGAGGTGCATGACCAGTTGGGCCAGGTCTTGTCGGCCGCCAAGATCGACGTCGACCTGCTGCGCGAAAGCCTGACCCGCCACAACGGCCAGCCCTCGCGCGAAGACATGCTGGCCGAGCTCAATTCCGCACAGTCGTCGCTGGACCGCGCCTTGCAACTGGTGAAGGTCATCGCCCGCGAATTGCGCGGCGCCCGCCTGCAGGAGCAGGGACTGTATGCGGCCGTCGCCTGGCATGCGCGCGATTTCGAGCAGCGCACCCGCATCCGCTGCCGGGTGCTGATCGCCGAAGCGCTGTACGAGCCCGACGGTGAGGCGGCGGTCACCCTGTTCCGCATCCTGCAGGAGGCGCTGACCAATGTGCTGCGCCATGCGCTGGCCTCGGACGTGACGGTCTCTTTTCATTTGCGCGGCCCCGCCATCAAGCTGCGCGTGCGCGACAACGGCGTGGGCATTGCGCGTGAGGCGGCGCGCGATCCGGCATCGCTGGGCATACGCGGCATGCGCGAGCGCGCCGCCTTGCAAAGAGGACGATTGCTGGTGGGCGCCATGAAGCCGGGCGGCACCCTGCTTTCGGCGCTGGTCCCCTTGCCGCCCGAAGAAAAAGGCGCGCCCGCCAAGGTCGGCATCGGGCCCCTATAATTCCGGCTGTTTTCGAGCTTGCCGCCGATTCGGCGGTTTTCCCCCAGCATTCCCATTGCCGAGGATGGTTTGATCAGGATACTCATCGCAGACGACCACGAATTGATTCGCGAAGGAATCAAGAAGATCGTGCGTTCCTGCAGCGACATGACCCTGGTCGGCGAAGCCGCCAGTGTCGACGAGCTGCTGCAGCTGGCGAGCAGGCATCCGGCCGATATCATCGTGCTCGATCTGAGCTTCCCCGAAACCGATTCGCTGGCCGGCCTGCAAAAGGTGCGCCAGCATTGCCCGCAGATTCCGGTGCTGGTGCTGTCCATGCACCCGGAGGATCGCTTCGCGGTGCCGGCCCTGCGCGCCGGTGCCGCCGGCTATGTGACCAAGGGCATGGCGGTGGCGGAACTGGTCAAGGCCTTGCGCCGGGTGCATGCCGGCGGCACCTACATCAGCGACAGCGTGGCCGCGCTGCTGGCCAAAAACCTCCAGGAAAAACCGGACGGCCCGCCGCACCAGAACCTGACCGAGCGTGAACTGCAGGTCTTGCGCATGCTGGCCGCCGGCCTGCGCAACAAGGCCATTGCCGCCGAGCTTGCCATCACGGTGAGCTCGGTCAACACCTACCGCGCACGGGTGCTGACCAAGATGGGCATGCGTTCCAACGCGGAATTGATTCGCTATGCGCTGAACCATGGTCTAAGCTGACCCGAAGCCGAAGCTGACAACAAGCTGTCGTCGTTATGCGACAAGCCGGTCGTCGGAATAGGACTACTACCCTTCTGGAAACTCCACTACTCTAGTCGCCGGACTGGCTGTTGCGGTTTGTGCCCGGCAAAACCGCATCGGCCCCACGGCCGCCGGCCAGGCGTGTCGTCCTATTCCGTCCTGCACCATGACTCTAGTCGAATTCATCTGTCGAGACCTGAAGTTCGCGGTGCCTTTGCAATCGGTTCGCCGGGTGTTGCCGGCGGCGCTTCCGACGCCAGTCCCCGGCACCCCTTCGCTGGTGCTTGGCCTGTTGGAAGTGGAAGCCGAGATGCTGCCCGTGATCGATTTTGCCGTGCGCTGCGGCTTCGAGCCCTCCACGCTTCATGCATCGCAACAACTGCTGGTACTGGACCTGGACGGATTCGCCCTGGCACTGCTGGTTGACGCCGTGGCCGGCACGTTTGAAAGCAGCCAGCAATTCGCGCCGGCCGCGCCGCTGCATGGCGCCGATTTCGTCACCGGCATGATGGCGCTGGAAGACGGCATGCGCCTGATTTGCGATCCGGAACGGGTCTTGCTGGACGAGAACCGGCGCCTGCTGCTGCGGCCCTTGCACGAGTTGCGCCATGCGGGCTGAGCACAAAGCCACGAGCGGCGATCTGGCTCCGGGACAAGCGCAGGCCCTGCAGCAGCATCTGGAAATACAACTGGGACTGGACTTTTCCGGTAGCCGGCAACGCAATCTGCAGGCCGGCCTGGCGGCGCTTGGCGAAGACCTGGGGGCACCGCTCGATGTGTGCGCCGCCAAACTGACCGACGTCGACTGGCCGCCCCAATTGCAGGCGCAATGCGCGCGCCACTTCACGGTGGCGGAAACCTATTTCTTTCGCGAAGCACGTGCCTTCGAGCTCTTGACCGACTACGCCCGCGAACGCTTTGCCAACACTGCCAGCCAGGCCCGCCTGCGCGTGTGGAGCGCCGGTTGCTGCAGCGGCGAAGAATGCTATTCGGCTGCAATCGCCCTGCAGCGCGCACTCCCGGCCTGGGCGCTGGCGCGCTGCTCGGTGCTGGGGACCGATATCAATACCGAGGCCCTGGCCCAGGCGGCAAGCGCGGTCTATGGCCGGCGCTCGTTTCGCGGCGCCGAGGCCGGCGCGCTGCACTTCGAAAGCGCAGGCCCGGACCTGCTGCGCGTGAGCGCACCGGCGCGCGACCTGGTCAGCTTCGCCGAACACAACCTGGCCTGCCCCGATTGGCCGCTTTACCTGCAAGGCATGGACATCATCCTGTGCCGCAATGTCCTGATGTATTTCTCGCCGCGCCAGGCCCGGCTTTGCATTGCGCGCATGCGCGACTGCCTGGTGGAAGGCGGCTGGCTGGTGGTCAGTCCGAGCGAAGCCACGCCCGAGCTGTTTGCCGGCTTCGAGGTGGAACGCCACCCGGACGCGATCTGGTTCCGCAAGAGCAGCCGCCAGTCGAGCGCGCACGTTGCGCCGGCGCGCGCCATGGCCAAGTCGATGGCCAGCGCAGTGCCACAGGCCAGGCCAAGCGCAAGGTGGCGCAAGTCGGCCGCGCGCGCGACCGCCAGCCCCCCGTCCCAGGACGACGAGCGCGAGCGCGCGCAAGACTACTGTGGCCTCGCGCTGGCGGCCGCCGAAGCAGGCCGGGAACCGGAGGCAGCCGAACACCTGCGGCGCGCCCTCTATCTGGACCCCGATTGCATACTCGCCACCTGGCTATTGGGCATGCTGCTGGACAGGCAGGGTCACAGCCACGCCGCCCGCCTGCAGTTTGACGCCGCGGTACAGCAACTGGAGCGCCTGCCGCGCGAGGCGCTGGTGCCCGGCAGCGACGGCATGCGCGCCGACGCGCTGCGTGAAGCCGTGCGCGCGCTGCTGGCCAGGCTGGAAACGCAC
This sequence comes from Pseudomonadota bacterium, assembly GCA_023392035.1. Taxonomy (GTDB): domain Bacteria; phylum Pseudomonadota; class Gammaproteobacteria; order Burkholderiales; family Burkholderiaceae_D; genus Lacisediminimonas. Next base: position 10,209 of record JAEVZY010000141.1, read on the forward strand.
AAGCTGGTGGCATGAAGATCGACTGGGATTCGGTGCGGCGCGGGCTGCAGGATTTGCGCCTGAGCCTGGATGAAGGCGAGCACAGAAGAGCGGAACAGCTGCAGGCACAACTGGCGCAACGCGCACGCGCCATGGCGCCAGCGCCCGAGGACGGCACAGCGCCGGGCGCGCTGCAAGTGCTGGAAGTGGTGCTGGCGGGCGTGCGCTATGCCTTCGAGCTGAAGTACCTGGTGGCGGCGCTGCCCTACACCCGTCTGACGCCGGTGCCGGGCACGCCGCCCTTCGTGCTGGGCATGTTGCTGGAGCACGGCCGGGTGATTTCCTGCATCGACCTGCTGTCCTTTCTCGGCTTGCCGGTGCAGGAGCTGACCGATCCGACCGGCATCGTGGTGCTGGCCGATGGCGACATGGAAATCGGCTTGCCGGTGCAGCAGG
>JAEVZY010000168.1 GCA_023392035.1 Pseudomonadota bacterium
GGACAGGCCAGACAAGCAAAGCAAGCAGGACAAGCAGGACAAACCGGAGAAAGCGAAGAAGCCGCGCAGCCGCAAGCCGCGCGCGCCATCGGGACAGGATTGAGATGGAACTGAAGTGGATAGAAGATTTCCTGAGCCTGGCCGAGGGCGGCAGTTTTTCGCGCTCGGCCGACAGCCGGCACGTCAGCCAGCCGGCCTTCTCGCGCCGCATCATGGCGCTTGAGGAATGGGCCGGCGCGCCGCTGTTCGATCGCGGCACCATGCCGGTCAGCCTGACTCCGGCCGGCATCCGTTTCCAGCAGCATGCCCACGCCATCCTGGAGGCGGCCGAGGCGGCGCGCCTGGCCGCCAGCAGCGAAAATGGTCCGAAGGCCCTGCGCTTTGCCTTGCCGCACGCTCTGGCCCGCAGTTTTTATCCGCGCTGGCTGTCGCGCCTGGAAAGCGTGTTCGCCTCCGTGCCGACCCAGACTTTCGCCATGAATGTGGAAGAAGCGGTGCGCAGCCTGGCCCGGCATGAGTGCGAATTCCTGATCACCTACCATCATCCGCAATTGCCGCTGGCGCTGGACAGCGGCCGCCATGCCATGCTGACTTTGGGCGTGGAAGCGGTGCGTCCCTACAGCGCGGTGGACGCGCTGGGCGCGCCGCTGCACCGGCTTGGCGCCGGTGCGGGCCGCCCCATTCCCTACCTGGCCTATGCTCCCGGCGCCTGGCTGGGCGGCATTGCGCAATTGCTGCTGGCCCGCATGTCGCAGCCGCCGCGCCTGAAAACCGTGTACAGCAACGACATGGCGGAAAACCTGAAGGCCATGGCGCTGGAAGGCCATGGCGTGGCTTTTCTCCCGGAAAGCACGGTCGGCCGCGAAGTGGAGCTGGGCCAACTGGCGCCGGCGGCGGACGAGGCGCTGACGGCCCATCTGGAAATTCGCATCGTGCGCGATACGGCGATCCAGTCGGCCTTCCTCGATCGCATCTGGGACCAGCTTCGCGCCGGTCTTTAAGGCTTCATGCGCGCCGCGCATGCGCGGATGTGCATACGGCATTGGATTGCCCTTCCCTCCCCGCCCTACACTGGTTTCATCTTGATACCGCCAGGGAGAAAACATGAAAAGGCTGGAGCACGATCTGCTCGGTGAACGGGAAATTCCGGAGCAAGCCTATTGGGGCATTCACACTTTGCGCGCGATGGAAAATTTTCCCATCACGGGAAAAACCATAGGCGATCTGCCGGACCTGGTGCGCGCGCTGGCACTGGTGAAGCATGCCGCCGCCGCCGCCAACCATGAGCTGGGCGAGCTCAACGACACGCAGTTCCGCCACATCGCCGCCGCCTGCAGCGAGATTGCCGATGGACGCCTGCACGATCAATTCAAGGTGGATGTGATCCAGGGCGGCGCCGGCACTTCCACCAACATGAATGCCAATGAAGTGATCGCCAATCGTGCCCTGGAACTGATGGGCCGCAAGAAGGGCGAGTACCACATCCTGCACCCGATCGAGCATGTCAATCGTTCGCAGTCCACCAACGATGTCTATCCGACCGCGCTGCGCCTGGCCAGCATCGCCGGCATCAAGCGCCTGATCGCGCGCATGGAGCTGCTGCGGCTGGCCTTCCAGGCCAAGGCGGCGGAGTTCAGCCATATCCTGAAAATCGGCCGCACCCAGTTGCAGGATGCGGTGCCGATGACTTTGGGCCAGGAGTTTTCCGCCTATGCCGTCATGCTGGGCGAAGACCAGGCGCGCCTGACCGAGACCCTGGCGCTGTTGCGCGAAATCAGCCTGGGCGCAACCGCGATCGGCACCGGCATCAACACCGATCCGGCCTATGCCAGCCTGGCTTGCGCGCACCTGGCGCGCTTGAGCGGCGAAGCCCTGGTGACCGCCCCCAACCTGGTGGAAGCGACCCAGGATACCGGCGCCTTCGTGCAGGTGTCGGGCGTCTTGAAGCGGGTGGCGGTGAAGCTGTCCAAGATCTGCAATGACTTGCGCCTCTTGTCCAGCGGTCCGCAAAGCGGCTTCAATGAAATCAGGCTGCCCGAGCGCGCCGCCGGTTCCAGCATCATGGTCGGCAAGGTCAATCCGGTGATTCCAGAGGTGGTGAACCAGATCGCGTATGAAGTCATCGGCAACGACATCACCATCACCATGGCGGCCGAAGGCGGTCAATTGCAGTTGAATGCCTTTGAACCGGTGATTGGCTGGAGCCTGTTCAAGAGCATTGCCCACCTGAGCGCCGGCTGCGCCACCCTGACCGACCATTGCGTGTGCGGCATTACCGCCAATGAAGCGGTGCTGGCCGAACGGGTGCGGACCTCGGCCGTGTTTGCCACCGCATTGAACCCTTATATCGGCTATGAAAACGCGACCCGCATCGCGCGCGAGGCCTTGCACAGCGGACGCGGCGTGGTGGAACTGGCGCAGGAAGCCGGATTGATGAGCGAGGCGCAGTTGCAGGCGGTGCTGCGGCCGGAGAATCTGACCCAGCCGCAGAGAACGCTGGCCTGGGCGCAGAGTGATCCGCTGCAACCGGCAGCCTGAGCCGGCTTAGCCAGACAGGGTCAAGTCGCCGCGGTCTTGTGTTCGCGCATTACCGCGGCGACGATGACGCCCGAGAGAAAGGTCAAGCCGCCGATCGCACCAATCGCGGCGACGAATCCGAAGCGATCCGCGATGAGTCCGGCAGACAGCGCGCCGATGGCATAGCCGAGGTCGCGCCAGAAGCGATACACGGAGAGCGACCGCGCACGCCAGACCGGATCCGATGCATCCGACACCGCGGCGATCAGGCTGGGATAGACCATGGCCGTGCCCACGCCCAGCAGCACACTGGCCAGCAGCCACCATGCGAATTGTCCGGTGGCGGCGGTGAGAAACAGGCCCGCGGCCTGCACCCACATGCCGGCCACGATCAAGCCCTTGCGGCCCCAGCGGTCACTGAGCGGCCCGGTCACGATCTGGCCCATGCCCCAAACCACCGGATAGACCGCCTTGAGAATGCCGATGCGCTCCACGCCCACGCCGAGCGAGGCGAAGAACAGGGGGAAGATGCCCCAGCTCATGCCGTCGTTGAGGTTGTTGACCAGGCCGGCCTGCGAGGCCGCGAACAGGTTGCGGTTGCGAAACGAAGTCAGCATGAAGACTTCGCGGAAGCCAAGCGGCATGGCGGCGCCGGCGGCGCCCGCTTCCAGACGCATGTGCTCCCGCGTGTCGCGTACCAGCAGGATGGAAAACAGGCAGCCCAGGACCGCATAGCCCACGCCAAGGTAGATCGGCACCGGCCGCAGGCCGAAACGGCTGGCCAGGTAGCCGGTGAGAAAGGCGGTCGCGCCCACCGCGAAATAGCCGGCGAACTCGTTCAGTCCGACCGCCAGCCCGCGGCCCTTGGGCCCGACCAGGTCGATCTTCATGATCACCGTCATCGACCAGGCAAAGCCCTGGTTCAGACCCAGCAACACATTGGCGGCCACCACCCATTCCCAGCTCGGCGCCGCCACGATCATGAAGGGCACCGGCAATCCCAGCAGCCAGCCGATCACCAGCACCCGCTTGCGTCCCCAGGCGTCGGCCAACTGGCCGGATACGAGGTTGGCGCAAGCCTTCACCACGCCGAAACTGATGATGAAGGATGTGACCAGCGTGGTCGACTGGAGGTGGAATTCTTCGGCCCCGATCAGCGGCACCACGGTGCGCTCGATGCCCACCAAGCCGCCGACGAAGGCATTGATCACCACCAGCAGCGCGAACTGCCGCCAGTTGTTCCTGAGACCGAGCCTGATGCCGGTTTCCTGGCGCGCCATGGGCCCGGGGCTGGCGCTCATGCCAGGTTAGCCACCGCCGGCCGCACGCTGCGCTGCTGCTGTTGTTTCAGGAGTTGCGCGAACTCGTTGGCCGGAACCGGCCTGCTGTAGTAATAGCCTTGTATCGCATCGCATTTCAAGGAGCGCAGGAACTCGAAGGTTGCGGCGTCTTCCACGCCCTCGGCGATCACCCGCAGTTCCAGGCTTTTGGCGATGGTGACGATGGCGCGCGTAATGGCCCGGTTATCTTCGCTCCCGGTGACGTCCTTGATGAAGGATTGGTCGATCTTGAGTTTGTCGAAAGGGTAGTTCTTCAAGTAGCTCAGGCTTGAATAGCCGGTACCGAAGTCATCGATCGACAGCGATACCCCCATCCGGTGCACCTCGCTCAGGATTGCGTCGGCGTCGCCGGCCAGCAGCGCGCCTTCCGTGACTTCCAGTTCCAGGTCCTGCGACGGCAGTTTGCTGTCGCTCAGCGCTTGCCGCAGCGAGTCCAGGAATCCCAGGTGGCTGAACTGATGCGCCGAGACATTGACCGCCACCGGAATGCGCAGCAGGCCGGCTTCGCTCCAGGCTTTGTTCTGGAAGCAGGCGGCTCTGAGCGCCCATTCCCCGAGCCCGATGACGAGCCGGGTTTTCTCTGCCAGCGCAATGAAGGAGTCGGGCGAGATCAGGCCTTTTTCAGGATGCTGCCAGCGGATCAGGGCTTCGGCACCGACGATCAGGTTTTCCCGCAGGTCCACCTGCGGCTGGTAGTAGAGCACGAACTCGCCGCGCTCCAGCGCCCGGTGCAACTCGCCTTCCAGCTTGATCTGCACGGTGGTCGCAAGGTTCATTTCCTTGGTGAAGAAACGCGGCTTGCTGCCGCGCTCCTTGGCGACCCGCATTGCCATCTGCGCATACTGCACGGCGGAGATGCTGCTGTCGCTGTCGGCCGGGCTGAGACTGATACCGATACTGGCGCGGGTGATCACGTGCGCATCCTGGATCGCATAGGGATGGGACAGCGCTTGCGACAAGGACTCGGCGATGCGCTCGACCTGGGCAGTCCCTTCGATATTGGGGATCACGCAAACGAATTCGTCGCCACCCAGGCGCGCTGCAAAGCCATCGTCGGGTTCGATCCGCTTCTGCAAGGTGTCGGCAATGTAGACCAGCAAACGGTCGCCCGCCGCCGGCCCCAGGGAATCATTGACGGCGGCGAAGTTGTCGATATCGAGGAACAGGACCGCCGCCTGCCGGCCGCTTTTCTTGGCTTCGAGGATGATTTGGCCAAGCCGTTGATAAAGCTCTCTGCGATTGGAGAGCTTGGTCAGTTCGTCGTGTTGCGCCAGATACTCGATGAACTGGGTGGCGGCGCGGTTTTCTTCTTCGCGCTTCTCCAGGGCGGCCGCCATCAGGTCGAAGTGGTAGGCCAGCTCGGCCAATTCGCCAGCCTGGGAGTTCAGTCCGGTTCGCGCTTTCAGGTCGCCGCCCGCCACCTGCTTCAGCGCCCGGATGATTTTTCCGACCGGCGCGATCAGCAGCGAGCGCCCCGCCAGCCAGGTTCCCAGCAGGGAAAGCACCACCACCGCCATCAGCGCGGCCAGATGACTTGCGAGCGAGCGATTGGCGGGCTGGGCCAGCACGGCCTTGTCCAGTGCGGCCGCCACATAGAACACCGGCTGCCCTTCGTGCAAGGCGGGGGCGATGGCGAACAACTGCTCGGCCTTGTGGGCGTTTTCGCCTTCAATCACGCGCGGCTGCGCCGGCATCAGCTGGGCCAGTACGGCGGCCGAAGGAAGCGGCTTGCCGACCATCTCCTGGCCGTCCGGCTCGCTGGCAAGGACGATTCCGTGATTGTCCAGGATCGAGATCCTGGCGCCCGGGGGGATCTTGATTTCGCGCAGGACCGAGGTGAAGGCCTCCAGATCGAGCGATGCCAATACGGCCCCCACCACTTCCCCGTTTTCGACGATGGGCAAGGCGAAGGCGCTGGTCGGCTCCCGCGTCAGGCGATTGACCACATAGCCGGCGCCGACAAAGCGCTTCTCCTGCAGCACCGTTTTGAAGTAGGCGCGGTCCCTGATGTTGGGCCGCGCTTTGAGCGGGCTGCCGCTGCACAGGATGTCTCCGCGCGCATTGGCGATTGAGAAGGAACTGAGGCGTTCGATGCGAGCATTGATACGGGTCAGGAAGGCATTGCAGGCGCCCCAGTCACGGCGGCTGACAAAGGGCTGTTCGGCAATGACGAGCATCAAGTCGTGGACGCCTTCGATCACCTTGGTTTCATTGCTGGCGGCAAGCCGGGCCATGTCCAGCAGGTTCTTGCTTTCCGTGCGGTACGCCGCCTGGTATTGGCTGGAACTGTCATAGACGAACAGGGCAAATGCCGGTGCCGCGGCGAGCAGGATGATCGCGAAGATCCGCAGCCGAATCGAAGAATTGCTCAAGCTGATTCGCAATTTTTTTGCGAGCCCGGTCATCGCTATCCGAAAAGGCCATCGTTGCAATCGAGACTATTGCACTGTGACCGAAGTTCAAAGTGCTGGCAAGCAGCGAGCGCAGGTCCGCTGGCGTTGCCGGGCGTGAACAGCCTTCCGACGATGGCGCTAAGGCTCCCTGCCGCTCGCCCACGCCACAAGATGCCATCCGGCGAGGACCGGCGCCAGCAGCAGGATGCCGACCACGATCCCGGTCAGGCGCTCGAGGCTGGGCGCAATCTCGGCATGCAGATAGCTGTCGGGCACCAGGGTCACCAGGATCGCCAGGGTGAACTGGGTGCCGCCATAGGCGATGGCGCTTTTGCCGTTCTCGATATGCCGGCCCAGCATCACACCCAGCATGGTCCCGGCGATCAGCACCGGCGCCTCCGTCAGGGCCGAGCCATGCGCCAGCAACAGAAAAGCCGCCGCCATGGCCGCGCCGCAGACGCAACCGGCCAGGCGCAGCACGATGCGGCGGCTCACCGGCAGCAGCCCGCTCTTGCCGATGCCGCTGACCGGGATGATCATCAGCGCCATGATGGTGACCGCGCCTTGCGCCAGCTCCGGAATTCGATAGGCCGCGCTCAGAAGCGGCAGCATGGCCAGCGCCAGCGCGGCCTGGCCGGTGTGGCGGGCGACGTCCGGGTCCCAGCTGAAGCCGGGCGTCTGCGGCCCCGGCTGGCCGGGCCAGCGCCGCCGCAGGGTGAAGGTGGAGAGCGTGCTGACCAGCACGCAGGCGATGGTGCCGGCCAGGGTTTCGCGGATGCGGGTGGAGACGAAAGCTTCCAGCGCGAGCTGCGGGTGCTGGAGCTTGTCCAGCAACACCATGGCAAAGGTCAGGCCGACAAACAGCCAGGCGTAACTGCGCTTGCTCAACAGCGCCCCGTAGAGCGCGCCGCCGCCGATCAGCGCCAGGGCTGCGGCCGAGGCCAGCGGGCTGGTCCAGACCCAGGGCGTGACCCACAGCGCCAACAGCGCACCGGCCAGGGTGCCGATGATGCGCAAGACGCCACGCAGCAAGCTTTCCGAGATGTGTCCGCGCATCACCATGTAGCCCGAGAAGGCGGCCCATGAGATGTTTTGCACGTCGGCCAGATGACCGAAGACGATGGCGAGCAGCACGGAGGCGACGCATTCGAGCTCGTCCACCAGGCGCGGGCCGGGGGTGAACAGCGCCCTCGCCTCTGCCGCCAACCACTGGAGCCACTGGCGCCCTGGCATGGCCTCACACGTAATGGTCGGCAACCAGCATGCGGGCCAGCGTTACGTGTGGCACAACATCCGCATTGTTGAGTTCTCTCCAGCGCGCGGCAATGTCCATGTCAGATCGGATAGATAAGGGAGTTGGGAATCATCTCGCTGTCGTAGATGCACAGGCGCGACTCGAATTTCAGGCCCTCGGCCGTCACCCGGATCCGGTCAAGGTAACGCCCGACGTTGAACACCGTGCTCTCCTGGCTCAGCTTGGTCCGGAACACCGAATAGTTGGCCTCGGCCTCGATCATATCCCCGGCGCAGCGCAGTATGCGCGGCAGTCCGACCACATGGCGTTGGTAATAAGGATCATGGAACAGCGTCTCCTGGATGGCGTACGCTCGATCCTTGAGCATGCCCTTGCTGATCAGGGACAGCGTGGCCAGGGGAAAGCCGCGCTCGTAATTTTCGCGCGGCTGGACCTTGTACTCGCAGCTTTCGGTAAAGAACCCGATCCAGGCGGACCAATCATTGCGGTCCACGGCGGCGGCATAGTCCGCATGGAGTTGCGTCAGCGCGAGATAGGTTTGGGCGTCAATCGTGCTCATCATCACACCTCCATGCGCTTGCGCCAGTAGTTGTACATGCCGCGGATCAGGGTTTCGGTCACCATGTGGTCGCTGTTGGCGCAATCGTAGCCGCCCAGCTCGGCCAGTGCGCGGTGCCAGGGTTTCTGCTCGAAACCGGATTGCGAAAGCTCGATCACTTCGCCATCGTCGGCCGAGACGAAGCCCGCCGGCCCGAACAGATTGGCCTGGATCAGGCGGCGCTGCGTCATCTCCTGGCTGTCGTCTTCAAAGCCGAAGTGGGTCCAGACGAAATCGAAAGACCCGTTCCCGTTGGGCTGGATGTGACGGGTCGACACGCTGTTCACCTGCTGCTGGAAGATCACGCTGGGGAAGATGGTCATCATGACCGCGGTCGGCCCGCCCCACCAGGCTTCCGGCACGATGTCGAGCAGGCGTTTGTCGTTGATTTCCATGTTCTCCTTGAAGCTGGTGAAGCCGGCGGTGACTTCTTCCTTTTTGCCGCCGCTGCCGCGGGTGGAGATCATTGCCGCATGGCGGAATTGCTCGTCCATCACCAGCTCGGATTTGTTGTCCGCGCGCCAGAGGCCATAGGTGATGAACCAGGTGTGGAGCAGCCCGGGATGGTAGGGGTCCTTGATGTTCTCCTGCATCAGCTTCCAGTTGCCGGGGATGCGTTGCCGGTTGTAACCCAGGATCTGCAGCCGGCGACCGTTGAACAGGCGGTCGAAATAGCGAAGGATGGTGGGACCGAGATAATCCTCAAGCGGCTCCACCGCGTGGTCGAAGGAGGCGAAAACCACCCCGCCCCGGCTCGCCACCTTCAGCTTGTTCAGTCCGTTCTCTTCGGTCTTGAATTCCTTCGGCATGCCGCCGCATACCTTGCCGTCCTGCTTGACGCCGCGCCGGAAAGGCACGCCCTGCAGGTCGCCCTTGAGCGTGTAATTCCATTGGTGGTAGGGGCAGACGAACTCCTTGCGGTTGCCGTGCCGCTCGCGGCAGAACTGCATGCCGCGGTGGGCACAGACGTTTTCAACCACGTTGATGCCGCCGTCCTGGTCCCGCACCAGAATCACCGACCGCTCGCCGATGACGGTGCGCTTGAAATCGCCGGCGTTCGGTATCTCCGCTTCCAGGCCCACATAGCACCAGTGGCCTTGATAGAAGAGCCGCTCCAGTTCGCGCTTGTAGAGCGAGGGATCGGTATAGGCCCAGAACGGAATCCGGCTTGTCCCTTCCGACTCCCACACGGGATGGAGGGGGAATACTGTTTGCGGCTCAGACATATTTCTCTCCTGTGCGCTCGAAGGCGGCGTCGAACATCATAGGAAGGCTTGCAAGATTTAGGAATAGAATTCCGTGAATCTTCAAAATAGATTTCCTGAATATTCCCCTTCCGCCATGGACCTGCGCGACATCGACCTCAATCTGCTGGTGGTCTTCACCCGCCTGCATGCCGAGAAACGGGTATCGACCGTGGCCCGGCAACTGGGCCTGCCCCAGCCCACCGTCAGCAACGCCTTGGCCAGGCTGCGCAAACTGCTGGGCGATGAACTGTTCCTGCGCACCGCCAGGGGGATGGAGCCAACGCCTTTCGCCAGCCGGCTGGTCGAGCCGATCGCCTCTGCCCTGCAAACGATCCAGGAAACGCTCACCGAGAAGTGGGACTTTGACCCGGGCAGCAGCACCCGCAAGTTCACCATCTCCATGACGGACATCGGCGAAATCTATTTCCTGCCACGTCTGATGAGCAAGCTGGCAGAGGTGGCTCCCGGCGTCACCGTCAGCACGCTGCGCAACACGGCGGTCAACCTGCGTGACGAGATGGAAGCCGGACGCGTGGATGTGGCGGTGGGACTGCTGCCGCAACTCAAGTCAGGCTACTTC
>JAEVZY010000177.1 GCA_023392035.1 Pseudomonadota bacterium
GCGCAACGAGATCACCGGCGGCGCCACGCCCGCCTCGTTCGAGCCCTCCATCGACTACGTCGTGACCAAGGTGCCGCGCTTTGCCTTCGAGAAATTCCCGCAGGCCGACAGCCACCTGACCACCCAGATGAAGTCGGTGGGCGAGGTGATGGCGATCGGCCGCACCTTCCAGGAATCGTTCCAGAAGGCGCTGCGCGGCCTGGAAGGCGGCGTTGACGGCATGAATGAAAAGACGACCGACCGCGAAACCATCGAAGAGCAGCTCGGTGAACCCGGTCCGGAACGCATCTGGTACGTGGGTGACGCCTTCGCGCAAGGATTCTCGCTGGAAGAAGTGCATCAGCTCACGCACATCGACCCATGGTTCCTGGTGCAGATCAAGGAGATCGTCGATATCGAATTGTGGCTGGAAAAGCAGACGCTCGAATCGCTCGACAAGGCGACGCTGTTCAAGCTAAAGCAGAAGGGCTTCGCCGACCGCCGCTTGGCCAAGCTGCTGAAAACGACCGACAAGGAAGTGCGCAATCGTCGTCGCGAGCTGAACGTGCGCCCGGTCTACAAGCGCGTCGACACCTGTGCCGCCGAGTTCGCAACCAAGACTGCGTACATGTATTCGACCTACGATGAAGAGTGCGAATCGCAGCCGACCGGCAACAAGAAGATCATGGTGCTGGGCGGTGGTCCGAACCGCATCGGCCAGGGTATCGAGTTCGATTACTGCTGTGTGCATGCCGCTCTGGCGATGCGCGAAGACGGCTACGAGACCATCATGGTCAACTGTAACCCTGAGACCGTGTCGACCGACTATGACACTTCCGACCGCCTATACTTCGAGCCGCTGACGCTCGAAGACGTGCTGGAAATTGTCGACAAGGAAAAGCCCTACGGCGTGATCGTGCAGTACGGCGGACAGACGCCGCTCAAACTTGCGCTGGATATGGAGGCGAACGCTGTGCCGATCGTCGGCACCTCGCCCGACATGATCGATGCAGCGGAAGACCGCGAGCGTTTCCAGAAATTGCTGCACGACCTCGGTCTGCGCCAGCCGCCGAACCGCACTGCGCGCACCGAAGAAGATGCATTGCGCCTGGCGCAAGAAATCGGCTATCCGCTGGTGGTCCGTCCGTCTTATGTGCTGGGCGGCCGCGCGATGGAAATCGTGCACGAGCAACGCGACCTGGAGCGCTACATGCGCGAAGCGGTGAAGGTGTCGAACGATTCCCCGGTGCTGCTCGACCGCTTCCTGAACGACGCGATCGAAGTTGACGTCGACTGCATCGCCGACGGCGAGCGCACTTTCATCGGCGGCGTGATGGAGCACATCGAGCAGGCCGGCGTGCACTCGGGCGACTCCGCCTGCTCGCTGCCGCCTTACTCGCTGTCGCAGACCACCATCGACGAGCTGAAGCGCCAGACTGCGCTGATGGCCAAGGGCTTGAATGTGGTCGGCCTGATGAATGTCCAGTTCGCGATCCAGCAGCAGGAACACCAGGGCCGCATCGAAGACGTGGTGTTTGTGCTGGAGGTGAACCCGCGTGCTTCGCGCACCGTGCCTTACGTGTCCAAGGCCACCGGCATCCAGTTGGCCAAGGTGGCGGCGCGCTGCATGGTCGGCCAGAAGCTGGAAGCCCAGGGCATCGCCGAAGAAGTGGTGCCGCCTTACTTCAGCGTGAAGGAAGCGGTATTCCCCTTCGTCAAATTCCCGGGCGTGGACACCATCCTCGGACCGGAAATGAAATCCACCGGCGAAGTGATGGGCGTGGGCAAAACCTTCGGCGAAGCCTTCGTCAAGGCGCAGCTGGGCGCCGGCGTGCGTCTGCCGAAATCGGGCCGGGTGTTCCTGTCGGTGAAGGCCAGCGACAAGCCGCGCGCGGTGCAGATCGCGCGCGAGCTGGTGGAGATGGGCTTCACCATCATGGCCACCAAGGGCACGGCCGCCGCCATCGATGCCGCCGGAATTGCGGTCACCACCGTCAACAAGGTGGCCGAAGGTCGTCCGCATATCGTCGACAGCCTGAAGAACAACGAGATCGCGCTGGTGATCAACACCGTCGAAGAGAAGCGCAATGCCATCACCGACTCGCGCACCATTCGTACTTCTGCACTGGCTGCTCGGGTACCGACCTTCACCACCATCTTTGGTGCAGAGGCCGCGGTGGAAGGCATGCGGCATCTGGACGAGTTGCACGTCTATGATTTACAAGGCCTGCATAAGTCTTTAAACTGATCCGCAATTAGCTGGTTACCGCAGCAACTGGTTACCACAGCGGCAACAATCGAACATCCTCCCTTGGGTCCGGACAGGGCCTTCAGCGGAGGATGTTTCTTTGTGAGGCTGTGGTTTTGCTTTTGTGGAGTGGAGTCTGCGCGGTAGCACTTCTCAATCCGATCTGGAATCCCGATATGGCAACTGAACCCCTGACCAAATACGGCGCCGAACTGCTGAAAGAAGAACTGGCCCGCCTCAAGTCCAAGGACCGGCCGGCCGTCATCAACGCGATTGCCGAAGCGCGCGCCCAGGGCGACCTGTCCGAAAACGCCGAATACGATGCCGCCAAGGAGCGCCAAAGCTTCATCGAAGGCCGCATCGCCGAACTGGAAGGCAAGCTGGGCGCGGCGCAAATCATCGATCCCAAGGAACTCGATGCCGGTGGCCGGGTGGTGTTTGCTTCCACCGTGACCCTGGAAGAACTGGAATCCGGCGATGAAGTGCAGTACCAAATCGTCGGTATCGACGAAGCCGACATCAAGCACGCCAAGATTTCCTTCAGCTCGCCGATTGCGCGCGCGCTGATCGGCAAGTCGGAAGGCGATGTGGTGGAAGTCCAGGCGCCGGGCGGCATCCGCGAGTACGAAATCCTGAAGGTGGAATACCTCTGATCATGGATCAAGGGCGGGCCAGTCGATTTTTGCAGGGCGCGCGCCTGCTGGTCGCCACGGCCTGGGTTGGCATCACCTGGGGCATAGGCTATATCGCTGCGCCGACCCTGTTTGCGCATCTTGAGCGCATGCAGGCCGGCAGCATGGCGGGGCATATGTTCCGGGTCGAAGCCCTGGTTTCAGTGGTGGCTGGCGTGCTGCTGTTGTGGCTGTTCGCCCGCGCCGCCGAGCTGGATGCGCGCTCGCGCAGGCAATGCCTGCTGTCGGTGGGGGTGATGCTGGTGGCGACCTTGATCGGGTATTACGGCCTGCAGCCCTTCATGGCGGACTTGCGCGCCGCGGCCGGGCCGGGCGGGGTAATGGAGCCGGACGCCGCGCGCCGCTTTGGCATGCTGCACGGCGTGTCCTCGCTGTTTTATCTGCTCAAGAGCCTGGCCGGCGTCTGGCTGGTCCTGCGCCTCCGATAATGGATGGCGTTCAGTCGAGCGCCAATTTCTTCTTGCTGACCTGACGCTTCTTGGCCTTGCGCACATTGCCGCCGGCCGTGATCCGTTCATTGCCTTTCAGGAGCAGCTTGGTGACGCTGGGGCGCTTGGTCGGATGCGATTTGACGATGGTCACTTCGCGCATGCCGGGACCGCGCTTGGACTTTTCCTTCTCTTTTTCCTTGGCCGGGCGGTAGAGCACCAGCAACTTGCCGATGTGCTGGACCGGCGCCGCATCGAGCTCTTCGCACAGCGTGTTGTAGATGGCAATGCGCGCTTCGCGGTCGTCGCCATGCACGCGCACCTTGATCAGGCCATGCGCATCCAGGCTGGCGCTGACTTCCTTCTGCACGGCAGGGGTGAGGCCGGCGTCGCCGATCATCACCACGGGATTGAGCGCGTGGGCTTGGGCGCGCAGGGCGCTGCGTTCGGCGGGAGTCAGTTTCAACATCATTCAAATTCCGGTATCTGGCAAAGGCAGTATTCTAAGCGAATGGCAAAGAACAAATTGAACAAGAGCTGGCTGCACGATCACATCAATGATCCCTATGTGAAGCTGGCGCAGAAGGAAGGCTATCGCGCGCGCGCCGCCTACAAGCTCAAGGAGATCGACGAGGAAGAGAAGCTGATCCGCCCCGGCCAGACTATCGTCGACTTGGGCGCCACGCCCGGAAGCTGGTGCCAGTACGCGCGCAACAAGCTTGCCGGCAAGGAGGGCGGGGGCATCTACGGCAAGATCTTCGCGCTGGATATCCTGCCGATGGAGCCGGTGGCCGATGTGCATTTCATCCAGGGCGACTTCACCACCGATGAAGTGCTGTCGCAACTGGAAACGGCGCTGGCCGGCGAGCGGGTGGACCTGGTGCTGTCGGACATGGCGCCCAATCTGTCCGGCATCGCCGTGGCCGATGCGGCACGGGTCGAGCATCTGATCGAATTGGCAATCGACTTTGCCCGCCACCACTTGAAGCCGGAGGGTGCGCTGCTGGTCAAGTGCTTCAATGGTCGCGGCTACAACGAGCTGGTGCACCTGTTCCGCGACAACTTCAAGACCGTGCAGTCGAAGAAGCCCAAGGCCAGCCGCGACAAATCCTCGGAAGTCTTCCTGCTTGGGAAAAATCTCAAAAACCCGGCTTGATCTGCGCAAAATATTACGAAATACCCTTGATTTATGGGCAGGCTTGCCCCATGTCGCGCCTAGTACCCATGGGTTTTAACGGGTAGAATCTGAGCACGGCAAACGGCGTTCCCGCGTCGAAGGAGTTCCACAGTGAACAATATGTTTTCCAAAGCGGCGATCTGGGTTGTGATCGCATTGGTGCTTTTCACGGTATTCAAGCAGTTCGATGACCGTGGCATCACCAGCGGATCCACCGCGATCCCGTATTCCGACTTCCTCGATGAGGTCAAGGCCAAGCACATCAAGGAAGCGGTCATTGAAGACCGTACCATCGTTGCCACCACGACCGAAGGCAAGAAGGTCCGCGCCACCACCACCAATCTCGACCGCGGCCTGATCGGCGACCTGGTGAACAACGACGTCAAATTCGACGTCAAGCAGCCGGAGCCGCCTTCCTTCCTTTCCCAGGTTTTCATCTCATGGTTCCCCATGCTGCTGTTGATCGGCGTGTGGGTGTTCTTCATGCGCCAGATGCAGGGCGGCGGCAAGGGCGGCGCCTTCTCCTTCGGCAAGTCCAAGGCGCGCATGCTGGATGAAGCCAACAACGCCGTCACCTTTGCCGACGTCGCCGGTTGCGACGAAGCCAAGGAAGAAGTGCAGGAGCTGGTGGATTTCCTGCGCGACCCGACCCGCTTCCAGAAACTGGGCGGCCGCATACCGCGCGGCGTGCTGATGGTCGGCCCCCCCGGTACCGGTAAAACCCTGCTGGCGCGCGGCATTGCCGGCGAAGCCAAGGTGCCTTTCTTCACCATTTCGGGTTCCGACTTCGTTGAAATGTTCGTC
>JAEVZY010000234.1 GCA_023392035.1 Pseudomonadota bacterium
CCGGCCAGGCGCGCGGCAAAGGCGGCCAGCACGGCGCCGCGGCTGCTGACGGGCAAGAACATCATCTGGCCCGCGGTATCGGCCAGCATCGTTCCCAGGTCTCCGCCAGGGGCCGAGGACAGCGCCATCCCATTGGCCCGGATCCAGTCCATCACCACTTGCGGGTTGACGTTGCTCAGCACGGGGTTTTCGTTGGAGTCGATCAGTGCCTGGGCAACCCTCTCTATCGTCCAGGCGCCGCTGGTCGCCTGCATGGACTGCAGGTAGAAGTTGATGCCGTCCAGGTCCGGAGCCCGATTGAACAGCAGCGCATACAACTGCGCGATTTGCGCCCGCAAGGCGTCGGCCACCAAGCCGAAGTCGCCGCTTTCCACCACCCGCGCCGCAGAGTCGGCCGGGCTCTGTGTCAGAACCTGGTAATCATAAGTGCCTTCGCGCAGGGATGAGATGTCGAATACCAGTGCATCGCCAAGGCGCAGCAACTGGGAAGCGGGGACGCTGATCCAGGGGCTGGAGCCGCTGGCGCGATACTGCAAGCTGACCACGCTGCGCGGGTCGGCCGGCGCATCGATGCGCAGCGCCTGGCCGTTATTACCCCAAGCCGTGCGGTCCATCAGCAGCGCCCAGTTGCCCTGCGCATCTTTTTTGTAAAGCTTGATGCGATCTATCGAGCTCAAGGCGCCTGAACCCTGCCAGCTCACCAGCGCACCGGTCAGGCCGGCGTCGGCCAGCATGTCCTGGTCGACCGTGGTGCTGACGAAGGTCGGGGGCGGGGCGTCGACGCCGCCGCCAAAACCGAAGTCGGTGCGTTCGGTGACGACCAGCTCCACCCGCAAGTCGCCCGCGCCCAGGCCGGCAAGGCTGGGCCAGTCCAGTCGCACGC
Source organism: Pseudomonadota bacterium (assembly GCA_023392035.1). Lineage (GTDB taxonomy): Bacteria > Pseudomonadota > Gammaproteobacteria > Burkholderiales > Burkholderiaceae_D > Lacisediminimonas. The sequence continues at coordinate 884 of JAEVZY010000234.1, forward strand.
TGTTATAGCCGCTCCAGACCGGGAAAATGTCCTGGCCGAATCCACTGTTGACCATCCCCATCGTGCCCTGGATGGTCGGTGTCACGCCCAGGCTCAGCAGGCTGGCCGTGGGCGTGCCCGTCACCACCGTGCCGTTGACTGTGCCGACATCGACCGCGTTGACGGTCGGATCGCTCTCGGTGAGGACATTGCCGGCCAGGTCCAGCACGAAATCGGTGCGCACCAGCGAAGGCCGGGCGACCGCTTGCGCAGCCGTGGCGATCGCGGCCGCGCCCAGATCTTCCTCGGCGCTTTGCAGGCGCGCGGTCTGGTGACCCCAGACGTCATACAGATAAACCTTGCTGACGCCATCGGCGGCGTTGCTGCGCCACAGGTGGCCGGCATTGTCGTAGTCGTTTTTCTCGTAGACGCTGCCATTGAGGTCGCGGCGGACGACTTCACCAAAGGCGTTGTAGCTGAAGTTGCGGGTGGCGTCGCCCTCGGTGCTGGAACGCAACTGGCCGCGTGCATCGTAGCTGCGCGTCTGCGTAACGGTGGTGACGAGGTTTTGCGCATCGCTCACGTTGCGCCAGTCGCGCACATCGCGCCCATAGGCATCCCAGGCGCTGAAGGCGGCATTGCCATTGGCGTCCAGCACGGCGATGGCGTGGCCATTGATGTCGAACTGGGTATAAGTGTTGTGGTCGCCCGGACCGGGCGCGGCGGGAATCGCGTTGCCGCCTACGAACTGCGCGCCCTGGGCATAGTCGGTGCGCAACACCGCGTTGCCATAGGCATCGAGCGTAAAGCTGGTGAGCGTGCCGGGCGTGCCGTTGACGTCGAGCGCTTCCGGCAGGCCGGCCATCGCCTTGCTGGTAAAAGCCGCCTGCGCCGCAGCCTGGGCCGGATCGGTGGAGCTGAACAAGCGATTCACCAGCGCAGTGACGAAGGCGCCGACGCCGCTGCGGCTGGCCAGGGGAACGCTGGCCAGCTCGGCGGCCGAGGGCGCATGGCCATAGACGGCTTCATAGATCCGGCCGGCGACGGCGCCCAGGCTGGAGGAGGGCGGATAGAGCTGCTGGCCCTCCGCGCTGTCGAACATCTGCTGTGCGACCTGGTCGCCGGGCAGGGCGCTGGCGGCTCCGGTGGTGTAGAAGGCCAATCCGGCCGGATCGGGCGCGCGGCCCAGCACCGTCGAATACAGTTCGGCAATCAGGATGCGCCGCGCTTCGTCACTGTTGGCGGCGGCCAGCGTCTTGCCGTTGGCGACGGTCGCGACGCGGGCGTTGAGGGTGGCCGTATCCTGGTTCATGGCCTGCGTTACGCTGGACATGAATTCCAGCAGGGTGCTCTTGCGGCCGGCGGCGGGATCGGCAGCGTTGTTGTAGGCGGCGTTGTTGGCGGCGAGCCGGCCGGCCCAGAAGGCGGCACCGCCGGCATCCGGATTGCGCGCCGCCAGGTTTTGATAGAGCTGGGCAATGAAGGCGCTGTCGGACAGGGCGCCCAGGTTGGATGCACTCCACAACTGCGCCACCAGGGCGGAAGCGGCGTTGCTCATGCCGGCCGTGATCTCGCCCGCGCTGGGTACCCGGCCGAGGACGGCCAGATACACCTTGGCGATCTCATTCTGCCGCGCCTGGGTGGAGACCGTGGACACCGCCGTGATGCGTCCCAGTGCGTCGCGCCAGGTGGTGGTGATGGCGCCGCTGGCGTCGGTTGCCGTTCTTTGCTTGCCCAGCTCGTCATAGGTCCAGGCGCTGCTGGCGTCGCCCGTGACGGAGGTCCCGTCGGCAGCACCGATCTCCACCGCCTTGCGGGTTTCGCTGAGCTTGTTGCCGGCCAGGTCCCAGGTGGAGACGGTCTCGCGCTTGTCAGGGTCGGTCGGCGCGCTGTAGGCCATGCCGCTGCGGGTGCTGAACTGCGCGTCCTGAAAATTTTGGCGCAGGGCATATTCAATGCGGTCGACCTGCCTGCCCAGGCCGTCGTATTGCATGGTGGTGAGATAGCCGTCGCCGGAATTGGCGCCCAGCGTGCGCTCGACGATGTCGATCTGCGCCACCTGCTGGCCGCGCACATTCCAGACGTAAAAAGTGTCGGCTGCGGCGCTTGCCGCGACGCCCGCGGCTTCCCCGTAGACCGATGTGCGCAGGGTTTCGCCGAAGGCGTTGTAGACCGTCACGGTGGCCTTGGCCACGGTCGCGTAGCGGTTGTTGCCGGAGTGCGAGGCATCGTAGGCGTAGGCCGCCGGTTCCAGCACTTTTGCCACGCGGCCAGCGTTGTCGTAGCTGGTGGTGATGACGCGGTCGGCGCCATGCGCTGCGCTGCTCAGGAAAGCATCCACCGCCGCTTTGCCCAGCGCATTGGCTCCGCCCACGCTCATGGCCTGCTGGTAGCGCGTGAGTTGCGTCACCTCGCCAAAGGCATTGCGGACATAGCCGGTGATGGTGCCGGCGGCATCGATGTCGTACAGCACCCGGCCTTGGGCGTCATACACCTTGTAGCTGTACAGGCCGCCGACGTCCTGGTTCAGCACGGCCAGGCCCAGCGCGTCATAGCTCACCACGGCGCTCGGCGTGGAGGGCGGCGCGGCGCCGTCCAGCGAGGCCGGCGGGAACAGGGTGGCGGTTTGCCGCCCGAGCCGGTCATACAGGTAGCGCGTGCTGCGCTCCTGGCCGGCGACGCCGGCGGCTTCGATGCGCTGCGCGACCTCGCCGAATGCGTTCCAGGCGGTGCGCGTGACGAGGCGCTGGCCGGCCAGCAGCGCGCTGTTGACGACCCCGGCCGCGGTGATCGCCATGCTGCCGACATCGACCGCGGGCGCGGTCTCGGCCACGATGCGACCGGCGGCGTCGTGCTCATAGTTCCAGACTTGGGCCTGCTTGTTGGTAAAGCTGGTTTTGGCCCCGGTGCCGTCGTAGGTGAAGGATTCGGTGTAGCCGCGCTCGTCGGTGCGACTGGCCAGTTGGCCGGAGGCGGTCCAGGTTTGCGAAATCACGGCATCGACGCCGGCACGGGGATTGCCAAAGGCGGCCTGCAAGGCGGCGGCGCTGGAGACGGTGCCAACGGTGATCGCAACCTTGTTGGCGAAGCGCACCGTGCGCGTCACCTGGCCCAGGGCATCGTAGCTGGTTTGCGTGCCGTAGCCGGCGCCATCGACATCGAACAGCAGGCGGCCGTCGGCGTCGCGCACCAACTGTTCCCAGCGGTCGTTGACGGCATCCGGAACCAGCAAGCTGGTGACGCTGGCGGCCGTGGGCGCCGCGCCCAGCGCAGCGGTGGCGATGGCTTGCGCATATCGGCGCACGCCCACCAGGCGGTCGGCGCCATCCCAGGCATTGGCGCTGACATTGCCCAGGCCGTCGATCTGGAACACGGCCCGGCCGTCGGCGTCATAGACGGTGCGCTCGATGCGGTCGGCGGCGCTGGCTTGCGCCGCGGCCGCCACCGCAGCCGCCACCGCAGCCAGGCTGGGATTGCCGGCGATGTTGAGGGTGTTGGCGTACTGGCGCTTTTGCGTGACCCGGCCCATGCCGTCGTAGCTGAATTGGGTCAGGGCGCCGACGGCATCGATGGTATAGACAGCGCGCCCGGCCGAGTCGTACACACTGCGCTCGACGCGGTCCTGCGCGCTGGCGGACACCAGTGCGGCCATGGCGGAAGCCGAGGGATTGCCGCTGACATTCACCCGATTGACATAGGTGCGCGACTGCAGCAGCCGGCCGCCTGCATCATAGGTGAATTGCGTCACCGCGCCCGAAGCATCGATGGCGTAGGCCAGGCGGCCGACGGCATCGTAGACGCTGCGCGAAATGCGGTCGTCGGCACTGGGCGCAATCGCGGCGAGGTCGATGGCGGGATCGGTCTGCAGGTTTGCGTATTCAGTGCTCGACAACAGCTGACCGGCGGCATCGTAGGTGTAGGCGCAGATCGACCAGTTGAGCGTGCCAGTGCTGCTGTTCCAGGTCGAAGAGCTGGCCTTGCGGAGTACGCGACCGTCGGCGTCGTAGCTGTAGCGCAGCTGGATGTCATGCGCCGGGTCGGCCGTGGGCATGGCCAACTGGGAGGGGACGGCGAGCCGGTTGGCATAGGAGGTGCTCGCCGCCAGATTGCCGTTGGCGTCATACACATGGCCGCTGACATGGCCGCTGCCGTCGCTCTCCAGGATCACATGGCCCTGGCTGTCGAATTGCCGGTAGCTTTGCTGGTCGCGGCTGTTGTCGGCCACCGCGGCCACGGCTTGCGCCATGGAGGCCAGCGTGAGCTGCGCCGGCAGCACGATGGGATTGGCATAGGCGCGCTCAGCCGTGACATTGCCCCAGGCGTCATAGGTATAGGCGTGCACCGCACCGGTGCCGGTGACGCGGTACGCGGCCTGGCCATCTTCGTTGTAGACGGTGAAGTCACTGCGATCGATGGCCGGGTTGGCCACGATGGCGGCCGCCACCTGGGCCGCCGTCAGCGGCGCGGCGGCATTGGGCGTAATGCTGGCCGCTGTGGCCGGCGTTGCGTAGCGGGTCGTGCTGAGCAGTCGGCCCAGCGCGTCATAGGCCAGTGCGGTAATGCCGTTGGCGCCATCGACGCTGTAGATCAGGCGCTCGTTGGCATCGTAGACATAGCGGGTGGTGTTGCCGCTTTCATCGGTGCGCCACTGCACCAGGTCGAAAGCGTTGTAGCTGGTGCTGCGCGTGCGCCCCAATTCATCGCTCTCGGTCTTGATGTGGCCGTCCAGGGTGTAGGCATAGCTTTGCACATGGTCCAGCGCCGCATTGGCCAGCGCGGCGATGTTGGCGGCAACGCTTGCGGCCATGCCGCCGCTCATGCCGGCAAGCTGGGCGGCGGAAAGGCGCGTCGCATAGCGGGTGACCTGGGTCAGTTGCTCCAGCGTGTTCCAGGTGTTTTGCAGCACTTCGCCGGCGGCATCGATCTGGTAGACCAGATTGCCGTCGCCGTCGTAGTAGAACAGGGTGGCGTTCCCGTTCTGGTCGGTGGAGGCGATGACCCGGCCGGCGGCGTCGTAGGTGTAGCTGCGCACGTCGCCGGCAGGATCGGTCTGGCTGCGGATGCGGCCCAGTGCATCCAGGCTGAGCGTAGTGCTGCGCGCCGCGTCAGTGCCGTAGTTGTTCACGGTTTGCAGCAGCCGGTCCAGTGCGTCATAGCTGTAGCGGATGACGCTTTGGTCGGGATGGGTGCAGGTGTCGATCTGGCCGCTGGCGGTGTAGGTGTAGCGGGTGCTCTGGCTGGCGCCCGCGGGTCGCAACTGGTCGAGGGTGGTCGCTTGCGTGATGGCGGCGGGAAGAATGTTTGCCTTCCCGGCATAGCGGATCACCGCGCTGGCGCGCCCCATGCGGTCATAGGTGGTTTCGGTCAGATAGCCTTCACCGTCTACTTCGCCGATGCGGCGGCCCTGGCGGTCATAGAAAACCCAGCTGTCCAGATCGCGCCCGGCGCTGTCGCGTGCCGGGCGCAGTTGGGCCAGGGTGCCGCTGGCGCGCAGCGTGGAATTGGTGGCCGTGGCCCAGGCGATGGTGTGCCGCAGGCGGCCGGCGGCGTCGTATTCGTTTTCCACCAGCGAGCCGGCGGCGTCGAGCGTGGCCAGCAGCCGGTCGTCGCTGTCGTAGAAATAGCGGGTCTTTTCGTCGCTGGCGGAGCTGGCGGGTTTGGCTGCCGCATCGGTGGGCTTGGTGCTGGCGGTAATCGCCGCGGCATTCACCGTCGCCGCGTAGCGGATCACCGAAGTGATGCGCGAGGCGCCGTCGTAGATCGTTTCCGTGACCTGGCCCAGTTCGTCTATGGTCTTCACCAGGCGGCCGGCAAGGTCGTACAGCTTCCACACTTCGCGGTCGGCGGCGTTGGCCGCGGGGCGCAGGCTGGCCACCGTCACCTTGGCCGGATTGCCGGCGGCATCGACCAGCGAGGCGAGCGCCGCGGCGGACAGTGCGTTGGCATAGGTGGTGGTGCTGATCAGCTGGTCGTTGCCGTTATAGGCGTACTCCGTCATCGTGCCATTGGCGTCGATCTCGGCGGCCTTGCGGCCGTCCGTGTCGTACAGGACATGGCTCTTCAGGCCAGTTGGGTCCTGGCTCATGCGCAGATACGACCCGGCGTCGTACCAGTAGCGGGTGAGCTGCTGGGTGTTGCGGCTGGTGAGCGTGCCGGTGAATTTTTCCACCGAAAGCAGATCGCCGGCCGAGTTGTAGCTGGCCGTCGCATTGAGATTGTCGACCTGGCGGGTGAGGACGGTATTGCCGACGTCATCGTAGGTGATGGTCGTCAGTCCGTTGTTGGCATCGACGCTCTGCACCACGCGTCCCAACCAGTCGTAGACATAGCTCGCGCTGCCGCCGTCGGCCGATGAGGTGTTGAGCAGCCGGCCCCAGGCGTCGTAGGTGTAGTTGGTGACGGATACCGCGCCGTCTTCCACCGGCGTGCCGTTGGCGAGGACGGCAGCATAGCGCCGCAGCTGCTGGACTTGGCCGCGCGCATCGTAGAACGTGGTGCTGATCTGCACTTGGCTGCGTTCGGCCAGGGCGGCGATCCAGGTCTGGAGTGCCGCTTCAGTGGCCGCGCCGGTGGCGGGATAGAGCGCGGCGCTGTACTGGATTTCGGAAACCCGGCGACCCTGGGCGTCGAGCGCATAGCGATACTCCGTGATCCGGCCTTCGGGACTCAGCACGAAACGCAGGCGGTCCTTGTCGTCATAGGCATAGCGGGTGACATGCGCATCGCTGGCCGCCGTGGTGCCCGCGGCCGGCACGAAGTAGTCGGTGCGGGTCAGGACTTCGTTCTTGCTGCCATAGGTCCAGCTGACGGTATTGCCGGCGGCATCCTTTTGCGAGAGGCGGTTGCCGGTGGCGCTGTCATAGGTGTAGGTGGTGACGTTGTTGCGGGCGTCGGTGACGCTGGTCAGGTTGCCATTGGTGTCATAGGCGTAGGAAACCAGTTCGCCGCCGGGCTGCTTGAGCGAGACCAGGGCCCCGGTGGTATTGAAGTTCATCACCGTGCTGTTGCCCAGCGGATCGGTGATGGTGGTTTGGGTGTTGGAGTTGTAGGTGAAGCGGGTGCTGCGCGTCACATCGGCGTTGACGCTCTGGTCGATCTGGCTGACCTTGCCAGTACCGGCAACATAGCTGATGGTGGTGACCGAGCCATCCGGCTGCACAATCTTCCACAGCAGATTGTTCTGGTACTGGTAGCTGATGGTGTCGGCCGCACTGGCGCCGCCGCCTGCGGCTGCCGTCCCGGAAATCGTGATGGCGCTCAGGAAGCCGCTGCCGGCGTCGTAGCTGTAGCCGATATGCTGGGTCGGACCGTCGGCGGTCACCCGCGTGACCGATTGCAGCTTGCCGCTGGACCAGGCAAAGTCCAGCCGCTCATTGTTGCCGTCCGCGCCAACCGAGGCGCTGGTGATGGAGCGCAGAAGGAAGCCGTTGCCCCAGGCATCGTAGGTATAGCTGCGCTGGTTCTGTTCAGTGTCGGTGGAGCTGAGTATCTTGCCACTGTAAATGGTCACCGGCCGGTTGCGGCTGTCCAGGCCCTGGTAGCTGGTCCAGTCGTAGGTTTCGATGCGCTGCGAGGCGCCATCGGTCCAGGTCCAGATGCCGTTGGCGTACTTCAGGCGGTCATAGGCGCCTTCGCCGCTGGTGCACTGATAGCCAATGGTGGCGTTGACGTATTTGTAGACGAACGTGCTGCCATCGGTGTCGGTGAGGGTGACCGTGCTGCCCGCGCCGTTAAGGGAGCCGGTGAGGCCGCCCAGGGTCTTGACCGCCCCCAGCTGCCAGCCATCGTTGTTGTCGCCATCGACCAGGCCCAGGCTGTTGTAGGTGCGCAGCAGTGCGACATTGCCGCCCAGCGCCGCCATGGCCTCGTCTTCATGCTGGACCACCAGGTTGCCGCTGGCGGCATTGACGTAAAGCTTTTCGCCGGTTCGCCCCAGCGCTGGATCGCCCAGCATGCCGGAATTGCCCAGTGTCGCGAGTGAACTTGAGTTCAGACCGGTCGTTGAGCCACCGCCTACGATTGCAACCATTTCGCCTCCTTGGGACCAGTGTGTTTGCCGGAACAGTCAAAACGTCTTGCGACATTCAGCGGACCAGCACATCCGGGACTCAGGGGAGCGCGAAGGCGACAACCGGAAGTTCGGGGACAGGACAAATCCGCTTCGCCCCTTCCCCGAGGCTTCCTCATTGTAATTTACATTTTGAAATATGCAATTGACAATTTTCGATGCGTCAATTGCTGGGTCATTTTCCGACTGTAGCGATCAGATTTGCCTGAACGGATTGCGCTCGTTGAGCTCGTTCAGATAGGCGGCAACGCCCGCGCCATCCCTTTCCAGGAAGTGCGCCACCGCATCGGCAAAGGCCGGGTGCGCCAGCCAGTGGGCGGACCAGGTGGTCTCCGGCAAAAAGCCGCGCGCCATCTTGTGTTCGCCCTGGGCGCCGCCTTCGAAGGCGCCGATGCCGCGCTCGATGCAGAACTCCAGCGGCTGGTAGTAGGCCGTTTCGAAATGCAGGCAGGGATGATGTTCCAGCGCGCCCCAATAGCGGCCGTAGAGTTTTTGCCGGTCGTACACCAGCAGTGAGGCGGCAATGCGCCGGCCTTCGCGTTCGGCCACCACCAGCAGCAGGTTTTCCGGCATGGCGCGGCCGATGCGCAGGAAGAAATCCAGGTTCAGGTAGGGCGTGGAAAAATGCTCGCGATAGGTATGGTCGTAGCAGCGCTTGAAAAACTTCCAGTCCGCTTCATTTAATTCCTGGCCCGGCAAGCGGCGCAGCACGATCCCGGCTTCCTGCACCCGGCGCCGCTCGGCGCGGATGTTCTTGCGCTTCTTCATCTGCAGGGTGGACAGGAACTGTTCGAAGTCCTGATAGCCGGCGTTCTGCCAATGAAATTGAACGCCGGTGCGCAGCATGAAGCCGTGCTCGGCCAACAGGCGCGCTTCATCTTCGCGCGGATACAGCACGTGGGTGGAGGACAGGCCGGTGGCTTCCTGCACGCCGCATAGCGTTTGCACCAATGCGCGCCGGGCCGCATCGTCGCGCGCCAGCAGGCGCGGTCCGGTCACCGGGGTGAAGGGTATGGCCGACAGCAGCTTGGGATAGTACTCAAGCCCGTTGCGCTGGTAGGCATCGGCCCAGGCCCAGTCGAACACATACTCGCCGTAGGAGTGCTGCTTGGCATACAGGGGCAGGGCGGCCGCCAGCGCATCGCCCTGCCACAGCGAGAGGTATTGCGGCTGCCAGCCGCTCCTGGCGCTGGCGCTGCCGGACTCGTGCAGCGCGTGCAGAAAATCCCAGCGCAGGAAAGGATTGGCTTCGCTTTGCATGGCAAGAAGACCATCCCAGGCCGCCTGGCCACATTCCGCAAGGGAAGAAAGAATGCGCGTGCGATAATTCAGGTCTGCCTCTTTTGACGCCATGATTCAGTTTGCGGCCGGGAATTCCGGCCCGCGTTTCGCATTCTACGTAAAACCGGCTTTTGCGTTCCTGCAGTTCTTCTGTTGAGGTGAGGATGGACCGCGTGTTCCACAACATCTATTCCCATGATTTCGCCCGCGTTGCGGTCGGCGTGCCGCGCTGCCGGGTGGCCGACCCCGCCTTCAATGCCGCCGAGACGATTGCGCTGGCGCGCCAGGCAGCCGAACGCGGCGCCGCGCTGGTGAGTTTTCCCGAACTGGGTTTGTCAGCCTATACCTGCGATGACCTGTTCCACCAGCGTGCCTTGCTCGATGCCTGCACCGTGGCCCTGGGCAGCATTGTCGAAGCTTCGCGCGATCTGCCGCTGGCGATGATCATCGGCCTGCCGCTGCAGGTGGACCATCTGCTCTACAACTGCGCGGCGGTGGTGGCCAATGGCCGCATCCTGGGCGTGGTACCCAAGACCTTCCTGCCCAATTACGGCGAGTTCTACGAAGCGCGCCAGTTCAATTCCAGCTTGAACGCCAGCCGCGACCAGATCGAGCTGTTGGGCCAGCAGGTGCCGTTCGGCGCCCAGTTGCTGTTCGAGGTGGAGAACTTCCCGCTGCTGCGCTTTCACGTGGAAATCTGCGAAGACCTGTGGGTGCCGATTCCGCCTTCATCCTTTGCGGCGCTGGCCGGGGCGACGCTGCTGGTCAATCTGTCGGCCTCCAATATCGTGGTCGGCAAGTCGGGCTATCGCCATCAGCTGGTGTCGCAACAGTCGGCGCGTTGTCTGGCCGCGTATATGTATTCCTCGGCCGGCATGGGCGAATCGACCACCGACCTGGCCTGGGACGGCCAGGCGCTGATCTGCGAAAACGGCAACCTGCTGGCGCAGTCAGAGCGTTTTTCCGACGCCTCGCACATTATTTTTGCCGACGTCGACCTGGAGCGCCTGTCGCGCGAGCGCATGCGCGCCACCACCTTCGGCGATTCCGTGCGCCGCCATGCCGGCGAAGTGGCGGCCTTTCGTACCGTGCGCTTCGCGTTGACCCTGCCCATCGACAAGGTCTTGCCGCTGGAGCGCGTGGTGGAACGCTTTCCCTATGTGCCGGCCGACCGCAGCCGGCGCGACGAGCGCTGCGCCGAGGTCTACAACATCCAGGTGCAGGCGCTGGTACAGCGCATGGCCGCCAGCAATATCAACAAGGTCGTGATCGGCATTTCCGGCGGCCTCGATTCCACCCACGCCTTGCTGGTGTGCGCCAAGGCCATGGACCGGCTCAAGCTGCCGCGCACCCATATCATCGGCGTCACCATGCCCGGCTTTGCCACCAGCAGCCGCACCCTGCAGCAGGCCAGGAAGCTGATGGAAGTGGTGGGTTGCGAGGCACGGGAAATCGACATCCGTCCCAGCTGCCGGCAAATGATGGAAGACATCGGCCACCCTTACTCGCAAGGGCAGGAAGAGTACGACATCACCTTCGAGAACGTGCAGGCGGGCGAGCGCACCAGCCACCTGTTCCGCATCGCCAATCTGCAAGGCGGCATCGTGATCGGCACCGGCGATCTGTCGGAGCTGGCGCTGGGCTGGTGCACCTACGGCGTGGGCGACCACATGTCGCATTACAACGTCAACGCCAGCGTGCCCAAGACCCTGATCTCGCATCTGGTGCGCTGGGTGGCTGAGACGAACCAGATCTCCGCCGCCGGTTCCAGCGTATTGCTGGATGTGCTGGCGACCGACATCAGCCCGGAGCTGGTGCCGGCGTCGGACGACGGCAAGGTGACGCAGAAGACCGAAAGCGTGATCGGTCCCTACGAGCTGCAGGACTTCAACCTCTACTACTCGGTACGCTTCGGCTATGCGCCGGACAAGGTGGCCTTCCTGTCCTACAGCGCCTGGCGTCATCGCGAGCAAGGGCCATGGCCGGAAGACTTTCACGTCACGCGCAACCAGTACACGCTGGCCGAGATCAAGGCCGTGCTGGCAATTTTTGTGTACCGCTTTTTCAAGACCAGCCAGTTCAAGCGGTCCTGCGTGCCCAACAGTCCCAAGGTCGGTTCCGGCGGTTCGCTGTCGCCGCGCGGCGATTGGCGCGCGCCCAGCGATTCCGAAGCCGAGGTCTGGCTGGCCGCACTCAAAAACATTCCCGATGTGTGAGGAAATTGCGGCCGCCTGCACGCTTGCGGCTATACTTTCCCTCAGACCATCACACCCATTCCGAAGGAGTTTTTCGTGAAACAGATCACTGCCATCATCAAGCCTTTCAAGCTGGACGAGGTACGCGAGGCCTTGGCTGAAGTTGGCGTCACCGGCCTGACCGTGACCGAGGTAAAAGGCTTCGGTCGCCAGAAAGGCCATACCGAGTTGTATCGCGGCGCCGAGTACGTGGTCGATTTCCTGCCCAAGGTGAAGCTGGAAGCGGTGGTGGACGACGGCGTGGCGGAAAGCGCGGTGGAAGCCATCATCAAATCGGCGCGCACCGGCAAGATCGGCGACGGCAAAATCTTCGTGCGCAATATCGAGCAGGTGATCCGGATTCGCACTGGCGAGACGGGGCCGGACGCGGTTTAAATCAGGCTTTCAGCAGCACATGCACAGCGCCGGCGCCGCCATCCACGCCGCGCGCTTCGCAGAAGGCGATCACTTCATCCTTCTGCACCAGCCAGTTTCGCACCTTGTTCTTCAACACCGGTTCGCGGTTGACCGAGCCCAGTCCCTTGCCGTGAATCACGCGCACGCAGCGGATGCCGCGCTTGACCGCATTGCGCAGGAATTCGGCCAGCGCCTCGCGCGCTTCTTCGCGGCGCATGCCGTGCAAATCGAGCTGGGCTTGCACCACCCAGTGCCCGCGCCGCAGCTTGCGCAAGACATCGCCGCCTATGCCGGGACGGGTGTAGGACAGCGCTTCGTCCGCTTCCAGCAAGGCATCCAGTGAAAATTCGTCGGAGAGCGAGGCGGCCAGCGCCGCCTGTTCATCGGCTTCGCGCTGGCGCGCGTGGGGTGCGGGCGGAAGAGGGCGCTGGCTGGCGCGCCCTTGCTTGAGCAGAGGCGCCACCTGGCCGACGCTGTTGCGGAACAGGTCGGCTTCTTCCCGTTCGCGCTTTTCGCGCGCCTGGCGCTCGGCCTCTTCCTTCACACGCGCTTCCTCGCGCGCTTGCAGGTCTTTTTTCAGCGACTTGAGCGCCGCGAAATCCTTGATGCGGTCCATGCTGCCATCCTGCGGAGTCTTTCAAACGCCGCGGATCGGCGGGCCAGCCCGATCCGCTTGCTGCAACCCGGCGTCAGCCTTCCAGGCTTTCCAGGTAACGCTGGGCGTCCAGCGCCGCCATGCAGCCGGTACCGGC
>JAEVZY010000302.1 GCA_023392035.1 Pseudomonadota bacterium
CGAGCCGCCCGAAGAGCCGCCCGGCACCGCGTTCAAATCCCACGGGTTCCTGACCGCGCCGTAGAAAGAATTTTCATTGGATGAACCCATGGCGAATTCATCACAGTTCAATTTGCCGAGGGTGACCGTACCTGCCTGCAGGAACTGTTTCACCACGGTAGCGTCAAACGGGCTCACATAATTGCCGAGCATCTTCGAGGCCGCGGTGGAACGCCAGCCGCGCGTGACAAAAATGTCCTTGTGCCCGATCGGAATGCCCGTCAGCGGTGTGACGCCTTCCTTGGCGGCCAGCCGGCGATCCGCTTCCGCGGCCTGTTGCAGTGTCAGCGCTTCATCGACATGAATCCAGGCGTTGAGCGTGCTGCCGGCAATGCGGTCGAGGTAGTGACGGGCCAGTTCCGTGGCCGATACCTGTTGCGATTGCAGCAGGTCCGACAGTTCCTTGATGGTTTTGTTGTGCATGGGTTTGATGATGTGCCGCGTCTTGAAAAGGCCGCCGGCTTATTCGATGACCTTGGGCACCAGGTACAGTCCGTCCTCGGTGGCGGGCGCGACTTGCTGGTAATCCGTACGGCGGTTGGGTTCGGTGACGGCATCTTCGCGCAGGCGCAGCGAGAAGGCGGGATCGAAGACGGTGATCGGTTGTGCAAGCGGTTGCACACCGGAGGTATCCACCGCCTTCATCTGTTCCACCAGCTGGAAGATGTCGTTGAGTTTGGCCAGGGTTTGGACGGCCGCCTCATTGCTGAGGTCGAGCTGCGCAAGCACCGCCAGGCGCTTGACGTCGGAGAGTTCGAGGGACATGTTGGCAGCCTGCTTCCGCGGGCCGGGCCAGCGGAATTTTTGAAAGTACAAAAAGTTGTCGGAACAGCGCTAAAAGCTTGGCAAAAGCGTGGTTTTTCAAGGGGTTTTTGCCGTTTTTCGCTTCCGGAATCCGGAGAATTATAAGGTAGAATGTCGCGCTATTGACCGGGCCCGAAAGCGCTCGGGAGCGCATGCCTTCCGACTCACCACAACCAGAGCAGCGCCTGCTGGGCGCACGATCAGGACACACTTCATGTTTGGATTCCTTCGCAGTTATTTTTCCAACGACCTGGCCATCGACCTTGGCACGGCCAACACGCTGATTTATGTGCGTGGCAATGGCATCGTGCTGGACGAGCCTTCCGTTGTCGCCATCCGCCAGCAGGGCGGTCCCAACGGCAAGAAAACCATCCAGGCGGTCGGCAAGGAAGCCAAGCAGATGCTGGGCAAGGTACCCGGCAATATCGAAGCCATCCGTCCCATGAAAGACGGCGTGATCGCCGACTTCACCGTCACCGAGCAGATGCTGAAGCAGTTCATCCGCATGGTGCACGATACCAAGCTGTTCAAGCCCTCGCCGCGCATCATCATCTGCGTTCCCTGCGGTTCGACCCAGGTCGAGCGGCGCGCCATTCGCGAATCGGCGCTCGGCGCCGGCGCCTCGCAAGTGTTCCTGATCGAAGAGCCGATGGCGGCGGCCATTGGCGCCGGCCTGCCGGTTTCCGAAGCCACCGGCTCGATGGTGGTCGACATCGGCGGCGGCACCACCGAAGTGGGCATCATCTCGCTGGGCGGCATGGTCTACAAAGGCTCGGTGCGCGTGGGCGGCGACAAATTCGACGAAGCCATCGTCAACTACATCCGCCGCAACTACGGCATGCTGATCGGCGAGCAGACCGCCGAACTGATCAAGAAGGAAATCGGCTCCGCCTTCCCGGGTTCGGAAGTGAAGGAAATGGAAGTCAAGGGCCGCAACCTGTCCGAGGGCATTCCGCGCTCCTTCACCATCTCCAGCAACGAGATCCTGGAAGCCTTGACCGATCCGCTGAACAACATCGTCTCGGCCGTCAAGAACGCGCTGGAGCAGACCCCGCCCGAACTGGGCGCGGACATCGCCGAAAAAGGCATGATGCTGACCGGCGGCGGCGCCCTGTTGCGCGACCTCGACCGTTTGCTGATGGAAGAAACCGGCCTGCCGGTGATCGTGGCCGAAGACCCGCTGACTTGCGTCGTGCGCGGTTCGGGCATGGCGCTGGAGCGCATGGACAAGCTGGGTTCGATCTTCTCCTACGAGTAAGTCGCATCCAGGGCAGCAGCATCCCGGCGTGTGATCCGCATGCCGGGATTTTTTTAAGCTCGAAAAACGTAGCAATTCACTCACAGTCCGCAGCGCGCGATCAATGGAATACAGTCCACCGCCACTTTTCAAGCAAGGCGCTTCGGCGCGCTTGAAGGTGATCGTATTCGCACTGATCGCCCTTGGCCTGTTGGCAGTCGATGCGCGCATGAACGTGCTGCTGCCGGTGCGGCAAGTGGTGAATGTGGTGCTCTATCCGCTGCAAGTGGCGGCGCTGGCGCCGCGCGATGCGGCCTATGCGGTGAGCGAGTACTTCTACACCTTGTCTTCGGTGCAGCGCGAGAACGCCGGCCTGCGCCGCCTGCAACTGGCCAATGCCCAGAACCTGCAGCAGGCGCGCCAGCTGGAAGCGGAAAACGCCTATCTGCGCAAGCTGCTGGATGCGGCCCAGCGGGTGCCGGTGAAATCGGTGATGGCCGAGATCCTGTACGACACGCGCGATCCCTTCACCCGCAAGATCGTGCTCGACCGCGGCCAGCAACAGGGACTGAAGCCGGGCATGCCGGTGATTGACGACATCGGCGTCGTCGGCCAAGTGACGCGGGTGTTTCCTCTGACCGCCGAAGTCACGCTTCTGACCGACAAGGCACAGGCGATTCCGGTGCAGGTCTTGCGCAGCGGGGTGCGCAGCGTGGCCTATGGTCGCGGCCAGTCCAACCTGCTCGATCTGCGCTTCCTGCCGTCCAACGCCGACGTCAAGCGCGGCGACGTGCTGGTCACTTCCGGCATCGACGGCGTTTATCCGGCCGGCCTGGCAGTGGCCAGCGTCGCCCAGGTGGAAAGCCAGTCTTCGGATGCCTTCGCCCGCATCGTCTGCCTGCCGGCCGCCGGCGTGGACCGCAATCGGCAATTGCTGGTGCTGCTGGCCGAAGCCAAGATTCCGCCACCGCCGCCGCCGGACGAGGCGCGTGATGGCAAGTCGGGCAAGAAGCGCCTGTCGCCGGCGGCCGTGAAGGACCTCAAGGATCAGGCCGCCAAGTCGACCGCGCCCGCCGCCAATTCGCCCGCGCCCGCCAACACCGTGCCGGCCGGCGCCATGAAGCCGGTGGCCGCGCCCGCAACCAACAACGCCAAGCCTGCCACCGCGCAGCAGCCGCCGGCCACTGCCGCCAAGCCGGCCGCCGCACCGCAGCCCGTGCCCGCTGCAGCCAAGCCGGCCGCCAACGCCAGGCCCGCCCCCCACGTGGAGGCCAGATGATGGAACGCCCGCACTACATCCTGCTGCCGGTCAGCCCGCTGTTCATCACGCTGACCGTGCTCGCGGCCTTCCTGTTGAACCTGCTGCCCTGGGGCGGCCTGCCCGGCGTGCCCGATTTCCTGGCGCTGGTGCTGATCTTCTGGAGCATCCACCAGCCGCGCAAGGTCGGCATCGGCATCGCCTTTTTCATGGGCCTGCTGATGGATGTGCACAATGCATCGCTGCTGGGCCAGCACGCGCTGGCCTACACGCTGTTGTCGTATTTCGCGATCATGATCCACCGTCGCGTGTTGTGGTTCAGCCTGCTCACGCAAGCCCTGCATGTGCTGCCGCTTTTGGTGGTGATGCAAACCGTGGAGCTGGTGGTGCAATCCATGGTGAGCGGCAAGCTGCCCGGCTGGGATTATTTCCTGCCCAGCCTGGTGACGGCGTTGATCTGGCCGCTGGTGTCGCATCTGCTGCTGGCGCCCCAGCGGCGCGCGGTGAACCGCGATGACAACCGGCCAATCTGAGCCGGGCGCTTTTGAGTATTTCTGATCATTCCTTGCCTGCTGCTGGCCGCGCATGACCGAATTCAAGAACACTGAACAGGAGTTGCAACGCATACGGATGCGCTTGTCCGTGGCGGGCGTGTTCGTGTTCATCTGTTTCGGCCTGCTGCTGGCGCGCTTCCTGTGGCTGCAGGCCTACAAGCATGAAGACTACGCGGCCCAGGCCGAGGACAACCGCATTTCCGTGGTGCCGGTGGTGCCCAATCGCGGCCTGATCCTGGACCGCAATGGCGCGGTCTTGGCGCGCAATTATTCGGCCTACACGCTGGAGATCACGCCTTCCAAGCTGCGCACCGACCTCGACAGCACCATCGATGAACTGTCGGAGCTGGTGGAAATCCAGCCCAAGGACAGGAAGCGCTTCAAGCGCCAGCTGGAAGAATCCAAGAACTTCGAAAGCCTGCCGATCCGCACCCGTCTGAGCGATGAGGAAGTGGCACGTTTCACCGCCAATCGCTTTCGCTTCCCGGGCGTGGAAATCCAGGCCCGGCTGTTTCGCCAGTATCCACTGGGCCAGGTCGCTTCCCACGTGATCGGCTACATCGGCCGCGTCAACCAGAAGGAAGCCGAAGCCATCGCCGAGTGGGACGACTCGGCCAACTATGCCGGCACCAGCCACATCGGCAAGGAAGGCCTGGAAAAAAGCTACGAAAAGCAGTTGCACGGCATCACCGGCTATGAAGAGGTGGAGGTTTCGGCCGGCGGGCGCGCGGTGCGCACCCTGGCGCGCACGCCCGCCACGCCCGGCAACAACCTGATCCTCTCCATCGATATCGAACTGCAAAAGGTGGTCGAGCAAGCCTTCGGCAACCGCCGCGGCGCGCTGATCGCCATCGAGCCCGCCACCGGCGATGTGCTGGCCTATGTCTCGATGCCGACCTTCGATCCCAACCTGTTCGTGGAAGGCATCGACGCCCAGAGCTGGGAGGAGTTGAACACCTCGCTCGACAAGCCGATGGTGAATCGTCCCCTGTCCGGCAGCTATCCACCCGGCTCGACCTACAAGCCCTTCATGGCGCTGGCGGCGCTGGAACTGGGCAAGCGCACCCCTTCGCAGGCGATCCGCGATCCCGGCTTCTTCTGGTTCGGCAACCACAAGTTCCGCGACGACAAGGAAGGCGGCCATGGCACGGTGGATATGTACAAGTCCATCGTCCAGTCCTGCGACACGTATTACTACATGCTGGCAAACGACCTGGGCGTGGACACCATCCACGATTTCATGCAGCCCTTCGGCTTCGGTCGCAAGACCGGGATCGACCTCGAGCATGAGCGCAGCGGCCTGTTGCCTTCCACCGAATGGAAGCGCAATGCCTACAAGCGCCCGGAGCAAAAGAAATGGTTTGCGGGCGAAACCATTTCGCTTGGCATCGGCCAGGGCTACAACTCCTTCACGCCCTTGCAGTTGGCGCATGCGACGGCCACGCTGGCCAACAACGGCGTGGTGATGAAGCCGCACCTGGTAAAGATGGTGGAAGACCCGGTCACCAAGCAGCAGACCATGACCGTGCCCAAGGAAAGCTTTCGCATTCCGCTCAAGCAGGAAAACATCGACATCATCAAGAACGCCATGGTCGGCGTGACCCGTGAAGGCACCTCGGCGCGTACCTTCGCCGGCGCCGGTTACGTTTCGGCCGGCAAGACCGGCACTGCACAGGTGATCGGCATCAAGAAAAACGAGAAATACGATGCCAAGCGCACTGCAGAGCGCCATCGCGACCACTCGCTCTATACCGCGTTCGCCCCGGCCGACAATCCGCGCATTGCGCTGGCGCTGATCGTGGAAAACGGCGGCTTCGGCGCCACCGCCGCCGCGCCGATCGCGCGCGCCGCGCTCGACTACTACCTGCTGGGCAAGAAGCCGGCCACCAAGGAAGTGCCGCCGTCCGAAGACAATGACGAAGAGCGCGAGGCTGCCGCAGAAGCGCAAGCCGCCAACAAGCTGAACCGGCTGCCTCCCACGGTGGCGATTACCCCGATCGCAGCCACGCCCGTGAATCCGACCGCGCCCACCACCGGCGCCGCGGTGGCGCAAGCGGTGGTGGCGCCGCTCGATGCGAAAGCGCCTGCACAGCGGGGCGCCAAAGGGGCCACCAACGCGGCCAACAACGCAGCCAACAACGCAGCCAACAACGCGGCCACCAACGCACCAACGCCGGCGAAGACCCCAGCGGCGAAGACACCGGCCGCCGCCGCGACGCCGGGCGCAAAGCGGGACTGAACCATGCAAAAACGCTCATTCCTCGAGATCGTCAAACCCTATTTCAACGTGTTCGACGGCTCGCTGGCGCTGATCATTTTCCTCATTCTGTGCTGCGGCTCGCTGACGGTTTTTTCCGCCGGCTATGACTTCCCGGGCCGGATCGAAGACCACATGCGCAATGTGCTGGTGGCGTTCGTGGTGCTGTGGATCGCGGCCCTGGTGCCGCCGCAATTGCTGATGCGCTTTGCGGTGCCGGTCTATACCGTCGGCCTGGCGCTGCTGTTGGCCGTGGCCGCCTTCGGCATGGTGAAAAAAGGCGCGCGCCGCTGGTTGAATGTGGGCATGGTGATCCAGCCTTCCGAAATCATGAAGATCGCCATGCCGCTGATGCTGGCCTGGTTCTTCCAGAAGCGCGAAGGCACGATCAACTGGAAAGACTTCCTGCTGGCGGCCTTGCTGCTTTTGGTGCCGGTGGCGCTGATCGCGCGCCAGCCGGACCTGGGCACCGCCATCCTGGTTGCCGCGGCCGGCTTCTACGTGATCTTCTTCGCCGGCCTGCCATGGAAAGTGCTGGCCTTGATGACAGTTGCCGCACTCGCGGCCATGCCGGTGGCCTGGCACTTCCTGCACGACTACCAGCGCGCGCGCGTGATGACCCTGATCGATCCCACCACCGCCCCGCTGGGCAAGGGCTTCCACATCATCCAGTCGACCATTGCCATCGGCAGCGGCGGCATTACCGGCAAGGGCTGGTTGCAGGGCACGCAGGCGCACCTGGAATTCATCCCCGAGCGCACCACCGACTTCATCTTCGCGGTGTACTCGGAGGAGTTCGGCCTGATCGGCAATATCGTGTTGATGGTCTTGTATCTGCTCTTGATCGGGCGTGGACTGCTGATCGCCGCCAATGCGCCGACCTTGTTCGCGCGTCTTCTGGCGGGTGCCATCACCCTGATTTTCTTCACCTATGCTTTCGTCAACATGGGCATGGTCAGTGGTATTCTTCCCGTGGTTGGCGTGCCCCTGCCTTTCATG
Organism: Pseudomonadota bacterium; assembly: GCA_023392035.1. Taxonomy (GTDB): domain Bacteria; phylum Pseudomonadota; class Gammaproteobacteria; order Burkholderiales; family Burkholderiaceae_D; genus Lacisediminimonas. The sequence goes on from JAEVZY010000302.1 coordinate 7,149, forward strand.
AGCTATGGCGGCACGGCGCTGGTCACGCTCGGTCTGGGCGCCGGCATTTTGATGAGCATACACAGGCACCGCAAGCTGGTTCAGACCTAGCGTCAGGACGCGGCCGCCGCAGGGAGGAAAAGCGTGGAACAGGGCAAGGCAATCTTCAACTCCAACTCCGGTTCCACTCTCCTTCCACTTCTCGCCACTGCCTTTACATCCTTGTTGCTGCTGGCCGGCTGCGGCAGCAATCCGCCGGCGCCGATGCAGGACATGGCGCGCGCCGACAGCGGCAAGCGCGCTGCCCCCGCGCCCGCCCGTTCCGGGCGCGGTGCCTACTATCTTGACGACGGTCCGGCCGATGTCATCCCGCCCGGCCTGGAAAACACCCCGGACGCAGTACCCAAGCTGGAAGCCTTGCTGCCGCGCGCCAACCGGCCTTACGTGGTGTTCGGCAAGACCTATACTCCAATCGCCGAGAACGAGGCCTACAAGAAGCGCGGCATCGGCAGCTGGTATGGCCGGCGCTATCACGGCCAGAACACTTCTTCGGGCGAGCCATATGACATGTTCGCCATGACCGCCGCCCATCCGACGCTGCCGATTCCTTCCTATGCGCGGGTGACCAATCTGGCCACTGGCCGCCAGGTGATCGTGCGCATCAATGACCGCGGACCGTTCCTGTCCGAGCGCATCATCGATCTGTCCTATACGGCCGCCCTGAAGCTGGGCTACATGAACCACGGCAGCGGCGAACTGGAAGTGGAAAGGCTGATGCCGGATGAAATCGAGCGCCTGGCGGCCCTGCGCAATGGTGCGCAGAGTGCGCCGGCGGTGGCGGCGAATGCGCCGGCGGCGACTTCGCCCGTGGCGACGCCAGCGACCGTTGTCACGACTGTCGAGGACAAAGTGAAGGCGACCCCCGGCGGCTGGTATCTGCAATTGGGCGCCTTTTCGCAGCAAGCCAATGCCGAGCAGGCACGTCTGAAAGTGATTGCCAACTGGCCGGACCTGGAAGTGGAGCAGGCCAAGGGCTTGTATCGACTCTATGCCGGTCCCTTTGCCAGCCGGGCCCAGGCTGAAGCGGCGGCCGGCGCGGCGCCCGCGGGCAGCACCACGCCCATCATCGTGCAGAGATAAGCCGGCTTCCCGGCCCAGCTTTGCCGGACCAGTTTCCGGCTCGGCTTGCCGGCTCGGCTTGCCGGATCAAGGTTCTTCCGCGTCCGAACCGGCCTTCTTCAATTCCAGCGCCCGGTCATACAGCGCGTTCTTCTTCATTCCCAGGATTTGGGCTGCCAGTGTGGCCGCCTGCTTGACCGGGCATTGCTCCAACAGCAGGCCCAGCACGCGATCGACTTCGCCGCTGTCGGCTTCCTGCTCGGGTGCGCCTTCCACCAGCAGCACGAATTCGCCGCGCTGGTGGTTGTCGTTCGCTTCCAGCCAGGCCTGGGCTTGATCCAGCCGGCAGCGCTGCACTTGCTCGAATTGCTTGGTCAGCTCGCGGCAAATCACCAGCATGCGCTCCCCGCCCAATTCAGCCTGCAGGGCTTGCACGGTTTCCAGCACGCGGTGCGGCGCTTCGTAAAAGACCAGGGTGGCGGAGATGTTTGCCAGCTTGCGCAGGGCACTTGCGCGTTGCGCCGCGCGGGTCGGCAGGAAACCGGCGAAATGAAACTCGCCCGACAGCAGGCCGGAAACCGAGAGCGCAGCCACCATCGCGCTGGGTCCCGGCAAGGGGATCACGCGCAGGCCGGCCGCGAGCACCGTATCGACCATGCGGGCACCGGGATCGGACACGGCCGGCGTGCCGGCATCCGAAACCAGCGCCACCCGCTGGCCCGATTGCAGGCGCTGCAAGACCTGCTCAGCCGCTTCGCGCTCATTGTGCTCATGCGCCGCGAACAGAGTGGACTTGATGCCGTAGCGGGTCAGCAGCGCCCCGGTGTTGCGGGTGTCTTCGCAAGCGATGGCATCCACCAGGCCCAGCACGTGCAGGGCGCGCAAACTGATGTCGGCCAGGTTTCCGAGTGGTGTGGCCACCACATATAATGCCCCGGTCGGATAAGTTTGTTGCGTCAGGTCATGCAGGCCGGCGAGTTGAGCAGCCAAGCTGCTGGTGGAATGAGTCATCGGGAGAATCTGGTGCGCAAGTGGTTGTGCGGGATCTGGCTGACAAGTGTACTCGCGTGCCTGCCGGCGCTGGCGCAGAACGATCTGATGCTGTCCGCACCGCTGCCGACGCCCCCTTCGTCCGCACCGTCGCAATTCATGCCGTCGACTCCCGCGCCGGCCACCCAGGCGGTGCCGGCGCCGCAAGTGACGATCATCCAGGCCGCGCCTTCCTCCGCTGCACCTGTGCCACCGCCTGGCCCCTTGCCCACGCCAGGCGCCGCGCCCTTGCCGGGCGCTGCCGCGCAGGTGCGCATCGCGCTGCTGCTGCCGCTCAAGTCCTCCGCATTCCGCGGGGCGGCGGAATCGGTGCAACAGGGCTTCATGCTGGCCTGCAGGCGCGACCCCGATCCGCGCCTCTCGCTCTTCGTGCGCGAGACCGGCGACGATCCGAAAGAGGTGCTGGCCGCCTTCGAACAAGTGCAAAGCGAAGCCGATATCGTGGTCGGCCCGCTCACCCGCAGCGGCGTCAGCGCCATCGCCAGCCGGGCCCGCATCGACAAACCGACCCTGGCGCTGGCCCACGCCGAGCCGCAGGGTGAGCGCGAACTGACCCTGCCGCCGCATCTGCTGCCGATCGGCTTGTCGGTGGAAGAAGAGGCGCGCCAACTGGCCCAGCAACTGGCGCAGGAACATCCGTCCGTGCGTGCCTGGATCATCAGCGGCCCCTCGGCCTGGCAGCGCCGCGCCGCGCGTGCCTTCGAGCTGCAGTGGCGCCAGTTGCGGCAATTGTCCGAACGCCTGGAAATCAATACCGCCGGCGCTGCGCTGGACATCGGTGGCTTGCAACAGCTGCGGCGGCGGCTGGAAACCGAACAGCCCGGCCTGGTCTTTGCCGCGCTCGATACCGACCAGGCCAGCCAGCTGCGCGAAGCCCTGGGCACCCAGGTGCCCATGGCCGGGACCTCGCTGCTCAATCCGCTGCCCAGCGGCGACTGGCCGACTGCCAGCCGGCGGCCCGAGCTGGATGGCGTGCGCCTCCTGGATTTGCCCTGGCTGGTGCAACCCGACCATCCGGCGGTGATGGCTTATCGTGGCGGCGCCCCGGTTGCCAAGCGCAGCGCCGAACTGGAGCGCCTGTATGCCCTGGGCCTGGACGCCTGTCGCCTGGCGCGTGAAATCGCGGCCGGCAACACCCGCTTCGAACTGGACGGCGTCAGTGGCCGCCTGCAGCTTGACCTCAACTCCACCGC
>JAEVZY010000314.1 GCA_023392035.1 Pseudomonadota bacterium
TCGGCCCCGGCTCCAGCGCCCGCGCCGGCCGCACCCAGCAGCGCTGCCCCCGCGGCAGCGCCTGCGCCCAGTCCTCCACCGGCACCGCCGGCGCCCCCGGCCGCAACCGGCGTTTCCATCTCCGCCAGCTATGCCGCCAGCAATCGCAAGCCGGTGCAGCCTGCCGTTTCGCGCCGCCGGGGCGAGCAAGGCACCGTGACCTTGCGGGTCCTGGTCAAGGCCGATGGCAGTGCTGGCCAAGTGGAAGTTCGCACATCGTCCAGATTTCCGATGCTCGATAACGCCGCACGCGAAGCCGTGCAGCAATGGCGTTTCAATCCCGCCACTCGCGAGGGCAAGCCGGTGCCTGAGTGGTATCTCGTTCCGGTAACATTCATGCTCACCAACTGAGCCTGTCCGGAGACTTGCCCGCCATGAATCCCACCCTCGCCCACCCCGCAGCCGTGTCCCTCGGACTGTCCCATTACTGGGAACAGGGCGACCTGGTCTCACATGCGGTGGCCTATCTGCTGCTGGCGATGTCGGTGCTGTCCTGGTTCTACATTCTTTCCAAGACCTGGAGTTCATGGCGCATCCGCAAGAGCGCGGCGGCCGCGGAAAACTTCTGGAATGCGCCCACCATGGAAGACGCCATCAACCAATTGCGCGCGGCCGACACGGAAAACGTCTACACGCCGCTGGCCGCGCAAAGCGCGCAGGCCGCCAGCCGGCGCAAGCAGGATCAATCGCTCAATGCGGCGGCCGATCCCGGCGAACTGATCACACGCACCCTGCGCCAGGAAATCAATCGCGTTGCCGCGCGGCTGGAAAGCGGCTTGACCCTGCTGGCCTCGGTCGGCTCCACTGCGCCCTTTGTCGGCCTGTTTGGCACTGTGTGGGGGATCTACCATGCGCTCCTGGCGGTATCGGCCACCGGCACGGTGCAGATCGACAAGGTGGCAGGTCCGGTGGGCGAGGCCCTGATCATGACCGCGCTCGGCCTGGCGGTGGCGATTCCGGCGGTGCTGGCCTATAACGCCTTCACCCGCGTCAATCGGGTCACACTGGCCGAGCTGGACGCCTTCGCGCACGATCTGCACGCCTACCTGACCACCGGCGCCCGCGTGGCCTGATCGACCCACAAGGAGAACAGCATGGCCTTCGGCGGTTTCAGCGACGACAAGCATGCAGCGCCCATGTCGGACATCAACGTCACGCCCATGGTGGACGTGATGCTGGTGCTGCTGGTGATCTTCATCATCACCGCGCCGCTCTTCACCCACTCGATACGGCTCGACTTGCCGCAGGCGCCGGGCGCGGCCACGCCGGAAAAGCCGGAGACCATCACCCTCTCGGTCGATGCCAAAGGGGCCATTTACTGGGACCAGGGCACTGCCGCGCTCGACATGACTGAGCTGAACCGGCGCCTGGCGCAAGCCGCGCAAAAGAAGCCGCAGCCGGAAATCCAGCTGCGGGCCGACAAATCCACCCGCTATGAAACCATTGCCGAGGTGATGGCCGCGGCCCAGTCCAATGGCTTGAGCAAGCTGGGCTTCGTGACCAATCCCAAGCCGGCGCCGGAGGCCAAATGAAGCGCACCGTGGTTGACCTGGATGGATCGGCCATCGCCAACTGGGACGACTTTCATGCCGCCAGCCGGCGCGCCTTCGGCTTTCCCGATTATTACGGCAACAACATCTCGGCCTGGATCGACTGCATGTCCGGCTTGCGCGACGATGACGGCATGACCCGCTTCGTGCTGGGCGAGCGCGACAGCCTGGTGATCCGCCTGCTGCACGCCAAGACCCTGGAACAGCGTGCCGCCCATGTCATGCAAGGCTTGCAAGCCGCGGTGGCCGAGGTCAACGACCGCAGCAGCGAAGCCGGCGAACCGCCCCTTTTGCAGATCCAGTTGGCCTGAAGCCTGATAGCAGGGGCCCAAGGCCCGGACGCCGGTCCCGGCACGATATAATGCCCGGTTCAATTTACCCTGCCCGCAGCATTCGCCATGCAAGAAAAATATCTTCCCGCCGAGGTGGAAAAATCCGCCCAACAGCACTGGGAATCGATCTCCGCCTACAAGGCCGTCGAACATGCCGTCGACGCCGAGGGCCGCGAAAAGAAAAAGTACTACGCCTGCTCGATGCTGCCCTACCCCTCGGGCAAGCTGCACATGGGCCATGTGCGCAACTACACCATCAACGACGTGATGTACCGTTACCTGCGCATGAACGGCTACAACGTCCTGATGCCCATGGGCTGGGACGCCTTCGGCATGCCGGCTGAAAACGCCGCCATGGCCAACAAGGTGCCGCCGGCGCAATGGACCTATTCCAACATCGCGTACATGAAGCAGCAGATGCAGGCCATGGGCCTGGCCATCGACTGGTCGCGCGAAATGACCGCCTGCAAGCCGGACTACTACAAGTGGAACCAGTGGATGTTCCTCAAGATGCTGGAGAAAGGCATCATCTACCGCAAGACCGGCACCGTGAACTGGGACCCGGTGGACCAGACCGTGCTGGCCAACGAGCAGGTGATCGACGGCCGCGGCTGGCGCTCCGGTGCGCTGATCGAAAAGCGCGAAATCCCCATGTACTACGCGCGCATCACCGACTACGCCGAAGAGCTGCTCGATCACGTCGAGCACAAACTGCCCGGCTGGCCGGAACGCGTGCGCATCATGCAAGCCAACTGGATCGGCAAATCGGTGGGCGTGCGCTTCGCCTTCCCGCACCAGATCCGCGACGGGCAAGGGCAACTGGTCAATGAAGGCAAGCTGTGGGTCTTCACCACCCGCGCCGACACCATCATGGGCGTCACCTTCTGCGCCGTGGCGCCGGAACATCCGCTGGCTACGCTGGCCGCGCAAGGCAATGCCGAACTGGCCGACTTCATCGCCGAATGCAAAAAGGGCAGCGTGATCGAAGCCGACATGGCCACCATGGAAAAGAAAGGCATGCCCACCGGCTTGACCGTCACTCATCCGCTCTCGGGCCAGCAGGTGCCGGTGTGGGTCGGCAACTACGTTTTGATGAGCTATGGCGACGGCGCCGTGATGGGTGTGCCGGCGCACGATGAACGCGATTTCGCCTTTGCCAAGAAATACGATCTGCCGATCAAGCAAGTGGTCGAAGTCCCCGGCCAGCAGTTCTCCACCGACGCCTGGGCCGAGTGGTATGGCGACAAGGAGCACGGCCGCTGCATCAATTCCGGCAAGCTGGACGGCTTGAATTACCTTGAAGCGGTGGATGCCGTGGCGGCCGAACTCGGCGCCCAGGGATTGGGCGAAAAGAAGATCACCTATCGCCTGCGCGACTGGGGCATTTCGCGCCAGCGCTACTGGGGCACACCGATCCCGATGATCCACTGCGGCAGCTGCGGCGAAGTGCCGGTGCCCTACAAGGATTTGCCGGTGGTGCTGCCCGAGGATTGCGTGCCGGACGGCAGCGGCAATCCGCTCAACAAGCATCAGGCTTTCCTGCATGTGGATTGTCCGCAGTGCGGCAAGCCGGCGCGGCGCGAAACCGACACCATGGACACCTTCGTCGATTCGTCCTGGTATTACATGCGCTATTGCTCGCCCGGCAGCGACGACGCCATGGTCGATGCGCGCAACGATTACTGGATGCCGATGGACCAGTACATCGGCGGCATCGAACACGCCGTGCTGCACCTGCTGTATGCGCGCTTCTGGACCAAGGTGATGCGCGACTTCGGCCTGGTCAAGTTCGACGAGCCCTTCGTCAAGCTGCTCACGCAAGGCATGGTGCTCAATGAAACCTATTACCGCGAAGAGGCCGATGGCAAGCGCGAATGGTTCAATCCGGCCGATATCGAACTCAGCATGGACGAGCGCGGCCGTCCGGTGGCGGCGCGCCTGAAAAACGATGGCCAGCCGGTGCAGATCGGCGGCACGGAAAAGATGTCCAAGTCCAAGAACAACGGCATCGATCCGCAAGCGCAGATTGACCAGTACGGCGCGGATACGGCACGCCTGTTCACCATGTTCGCCTCGCCGCCGGAGCAAACCCTGGAATGGTCGGGCGCCGGCGTGGAAGGCGCGCATCGTTTCCTGCGCCGGGTCTGGGCTTTTGCACTGGCCCACCAGGAGCGCATCGGCGCCAAGGCGGGCGCCGCCCAGAGCGAACTGAACCAGGCGCAACAGGATTTGCGCCGCGAATTGCACAAGGTGCTGCAACAGGCTGACAGCGACTATCGCCGCATCCAGTACAACACCGTGGTCTCGGCCTGCATGAAGATGCTCAATCTGCTGGAAGGCGCCAAGCTGGATGACAGCCCGGCCTCCAATGCGGTGCTGTCCGAAGGCTATTCGATCTTCCTGCGCGTGCTCTACCCGGTGGCGCCGCACGTGACCCATGTGCTGTGGAATGAACTGGGCTATACCCGCGTTCTGGGCAGCGAAATTCTCGACGCGCCCTGGCCGCAGGTGGATGCAGGCGCCCTGGAGCAATCCGAAATCGAGCTGATGGTGCAGGTCAACGGCAAGCTGCGCGGCAGCATACGCGTGGCCAAGGATGCCGATCGCGCCAGCATCGAAGCCAGCGCGCTGGCCAGCGAAAGCGTGGCCAAGTTCGTCAGCGGCACCCCGAAAAAAGTGATCGTGGTGCCCGGCAAGCTGGTCAATATCGTCGCCTGAGGACTGTGCAATGCGTAAGATGAGAAGAGCCTTTCTGATTACCGGCACGACGCTGCTGCTTGGCGCCTGCGGTTTCGAGTTGCGTGGTTCCAGCCCTTCCTCGCAACTGCCCTTCTCCACGCTCTATATCGAAAGCCAGTTGAGAGGCGCGGCGGCCAACAATAGCGTGGCGATCGAGCTCAAGCGGCGCCTGTCGCGCAGCGGCAGCACCACCGTGGTGGACGATCCCAAATTGGCCGAGGCGACAGTACAGATCATCTCCGAAGTGCGCGACCGCGTGATTCTTTCGCTCAACAGCCAGGGTCGGGTACGCGAATACACGCTCAACTACCGCGTCACCTTCCGCGTGCTGGACAATGCCAAGCGCGAGTTGCGACCTCCCGAAGTGGTCACGGTGTACCGCAACATGACCTTCAATGAATCGCAGGTGCTGGCCAAGGAAGGCGAAGAGCAAAGCCTGTATCGCGACATGCAGGCCGACATGGTCGGCCAGTTGCTGCGCCGGGTGGCCGCGACCCGTCCGCTGCCGCCGGTGAAGCAGGAAGCGCAGCCGCAGCAGCCGCAACAGAATCCGGCCCCGAACCAGACGCCGCAAGCACCTGCCGCGCCGGCGCCGCGCTGAGCCGCTCATGCAATTGCGCGCCGACGCCCTCGAAGGCCATCTCGCCAAGAACCTGGCGCCGCTGTACGTCATCAGCAGCGACGAGCTTCTGCTGGCGCTGGAAGCGGCCGACCGCATCCGCAAGCGGGCCCGGGCAGCCGGCCATACCGAGCGCGAAGTGCTGACGGTGGATCGCAGCTTCAAATGGGGATCGCTGTTGGCGGCGAACCAATCGCAATCGTTGTTCGGCGAGCGCAAGCTGATCGAATTGCGCATCCCGGGCGGCAAACCGGGCAAGGAAGGCGGACAGGCCCTGCAGGATTACGCCGCCAATCTTTCGCCCGACAACGTCACCCTGGTGACCCTGCCCAAGCTGGATTGGCAGACCCAAAAAGCGGCCTGGGTCGGCGCCTTGCAGCAGGCTGCGGTCTACATCGACATTCCGCTGGTGGAGCGCGCGCAACTGCCGGGCTGGATCGGGCAACGCCTGGCGGCGCAGCAACAATCCGCCGAACGCGACAGCCTGGCCTTCATCGCCGACCGGGTGGAAGGCAATCTGCTGGCGGCGCACCAGGAAATCCAGAAGCTGGGCTTGCTCTATCCGCCCGGCAAATTGTCCTGGGAACAGATCCAGGATGCCGTGCTCAATGTCGCACGGTATGATGTGTTCAAGCTGAATGAAGCCATGCTGGCTGGCGATGTCGGCCGCCTGGCGCGCATGCTGGACGGCTTGAAAGGCGAAGGCGAAGCGCTGCCGCTGGTGCTGTGGGCGGTGGCCGAAGAGCTGCGGACTTTGCTCAAACTTAAGCTGGGGCAGAATGCAGGCAAGCCGCTGCCCGTGTTATTGAAGGAATACCGCATCTGGGGCGCGCGCGAACGGCTGATGGAACCGGCGCTTTCACGCCTCACCGCAAAGCGCATCGAGCAGGCGCTCAAACAGGCCGCGCAAGTGGACCGCATGGTCAAGGGCTTGCGCGCCAAGGAATTTGCAGGCGACCCCTGGGACGCCTTGCTGCAATTGGCAATGACAGTGGCGCGTGGTTGAAACCTCAGCGCGGGAAATGGCAAGCATGGACATCACCACCTATATCAGCAACATGGGGCAGCGCGCCCGTTTGGCTTCACGCGCCATGGCGCGCGCCGATACGGCCGCCAAGAACCAGGCCTTGAACGCCATTGCCGCCGCCATCCGGCGCGATGCGGCGGCCCTGCGCCAGGCCAATGAAAAAGACCTGGCTGCGGCGCGTGCAAACGGCCTGGACGAAGCCATGCTGGATCGCCTCACCCTCTCCGACAAGGCCATCGCCACCATGGCGCTGGGTCTGGAGCAGATTGCCGCCCTGCCCGATCCGGTGGGCGAAATCTCCAACATGAAATACCGTCCCACCGGCATCCAGGTCGGACAGATGCGCGTGCCGCTGGGCGTGATCGGCATCATCTATGAAGCGCGGCCGAACGTGACGGTGGATGCCGCCGGCCTGTGCATCAAGAGCGGCAACGCCACCATCCTGCGCGGCGGCTCGGAAGCCATCCACTGCAACCAGGCGCTGGCGAAACTGGTGCGCGAAGGCCTGGAAAGCGCCGGCCTGCCGGCCGAAGCGGTGCAGGTGGTGGAAACCACCGACCGCGCGGCAGTGGGCGCCCTGATCTCCATGCCCGAATACGTGGACGTGATCGTGCCGCGCGGCGGCAAGGGCCTGATCGAGCGCCTGATGAAGGAATCGCGGGTGCCCATGATCAAGCACCTGGATGGCATCTGCCACGTCTACATCGATGACGCGGCCGACCTGGCCAAGGCAGTGCCGGTCGCGTTCAACGCCAAGTGCCATCGCTATGGCACCTGCAACACCATGGAAACCCTGCTGGTGTCGCGCTCGATTGCAGCCACGGTGCTGCCCAAGCTGGCGCCCATGTATGAAGCCGAAGGCGTCGAGCTGCGCGCCGACGAAGAAGCGCGCGCCATCCTGGCCGGTTATCCCAAGCTGGCGGCCGCCACCGAAGACGATTGGGCCACCGAATACCTGGCGCCGATCCTGGCGGTGAAAGTGGTGGCTGGGCTGGATGAAGCCATCGACCACATCAACACCTGGTCGTCCAAACACACCGACGCCATCGTCACCGAAAACCACAGCCACGCCATGCGCTTTTTGCGTGAGGTGGATTCGGCCTCGGTGATGGTGAATGCCTCGACCCGCTTCGCCGACGGCTTCGAATACGGCCTGGGCGCCGAAATCGGAATTTCCAACGACAAGCTGCACGCACGCGGACCGGTGGGGCTGGAAGGCCTGACCTCGCTCAAGTACGTGGTGCTCGGCCACGGAGAGGTCAGGCGCTGATCATGCTATGGGTTAAGTCCTTCCACATCCTGTTCGTCATTTCCTGGTTTGCCGGCCTGTTCTACCTGCCGCGCATCTTCGTCAACCTGGCCCAGGAAAATTCGCCCGAAGCGAAAGCGCGCCTGCTGCTGATGGCGAGGAAGCTGTACCGCTTCATGGGGCCGCTGGCCTTGCTGGCCATCGTTTTCGGACTATGGTTGTGGCTGGGCTATGGCATCGGCCGCGGTCCCGGCAATGGCTGGCTGCATGCCAAGCTGGCACTGGTGGTGGTCTTGATCGGCTATCACCATGCTTGCGGATCGCTACTGAAAAAATTTGAAACCGGCCGCAATACCCGTTCCCACATTTGGTACCGTTGGTTCAATGAAGTGCCGGTGCTGGTGCTGCTGGCCATCATCATCCTGGTCGTGGTCAAACCTTTCTGAAGCCTGAATCCCGCATGAGCAAGAAAATCGTCCAGTACTACATCGCCCCGCCCTCGCCCTGGACTTATCTGGGCCATGAGCGCTTCACCGAAATCCTTGCAAGAACGGAGGCGGAAGTGGATATCAAGCCGGCCAATATCGGCCGCGTGTTCGCCGCTTCCGGCGGGCTGCCGCTGCCCAAGCGCCCCCCGCAGCGCCAGGCTTACCGCCTGCAGGAATTGCGGCGCTGGAGCGAGCACCTGAACATTCCGCTCACGCTCCATCCGAAATTTTTCCCGGTGAATGGCGATCCGGCGTCCTACCTGATCATTGCCGCCCGCACCGCGCACGGCAACCAGGCCGCAATGAAACTGGCCGGCGCCATCATGCGCGCGGTCTGGGCCGAAGAGCGCAATATCGCCGACCCGGAAGTGCTGGCCGCTATCGCCAACATGCAAGACCTGGACGGCAAGCAATTGCTGCAAGCCGCCGAGACGCCCGCGGTGCAAGCCGAATACGAGCGCAATACCGATGAAGCCATCGCCGCCAATGTTTTTGGCGCGCCCTGGTACATCGTCGGCGAAGAACATTTCTGGGGCCAGGATAGGCTCGAGTTCGTCGAACGCGCATTGACCAAGTCGGCCTGAGCCGGCGTTCAAACATTCACACACTGGCCGGAATGGGTCCGGCCAGTTCAAGGACAAAAGGAACCCCTGATGGCCCAGCCCACACCCAAATCCTATTTCTGCCCCTGCCCGCGCGGCCTGGAAGCGGCGCTTGCCGAAGAACTGCAGGAGATCGCCGCAGGCAGCACCACGCTCAAGATCCACAACACGGTTCCCGGCGGCGTGCATTGCTCCGGCACCATCAGCGATGCCTGGCGCATCAACCTGCATACCCGCATCGCTTCGCGCGTGCTGCTGCGCATGGCGCATGGGCCTTACCTCAATGAGAACGACATCTACGACCTGACCCTGGCCCAGCCCTGGGAAGACTGGTTCGATGTCGAGCGCAGCATCCGGGTGGATGTCACGGCCATCAAATCGCCCTTGAAGAGCCTGGAATTCACCACGCTCAAGATCAAGGATGCCGTGGTGGATCGCTTCCGCGATGTCTGCGGCAAACGGCCTTCGGTGGATACCCGCAATCCGGATATTCGCATCCAGGGCTTTGTCGACCAGCGCAATTACACGCTGTATCTCGACACCTCCGGCGAGCCGCTGTTCAAGCGCGGCTGGCGCCAGGAAACGGGCGATGCGCCCCTGCGTGAGAATCTGGCGGCAGGCCTCTTGCGCACAGCCGGCTGGAAGCCCGGCACGATTTTGCTGGACCCGATGTGCGGCTCCGGCACCATCCTGATCGAAGCGGCGCAGATGCTGGCCGGCATACCGCCCGGCATGAATCGCAGTTTCGGCTTCGAGCGTTTCAAGGGATTCGTCAGCGCCGAATGGCAAGCCATGCGCGCGGCCGTGAAAAAGTACGCCTTGCCGACCCAACCAACATTGTTTGGCAGCGATATCTCAGGCGACGCCATCGTCATGACCCGCAACAACTTGAAGAACGCCGGCATTACGTTTGACGTGCCCTTGAAGCAGGTGGAAGCGCAGGAGATCAAGCCGCCCAGCGGCATCCCCGGCATGATCGTCACCAATCCGCCCTATGGCGAACGCATCGGCGTGCGCGGCGACGGCAGCAAGGAAGTGGATGAACGCGCGGTGAGCTTTTTCGCGGCCTTTTCAAGCACGCTCAAGCAACGCTTCGCGGGATGGCAAGTATTTCTGTTCACAGCCGATCTTGGCTTGCCCAAGATGCTGCGCCTGAAGGAATCCAGAAAGACGCCGTTTTTCAACGGCGCCCTGGAATGCAGACTGTTCAAATTCGAAATGGTGGCCGGCTTCAACCGGCGGGAACAGGCGAAGCCGGTCTAGATTCTATTTCTTTGACAGGAGTTCGAGCTTCTCAAGCAGCAGGTCATCGGTGACCTTCTGAGGAAGAGTGGCTTTTGACGCTCCGCCTACAATTTCGCCTTCAGGCGCTATCCCTCGGCGCCGGGTCGAAAGACCGCGCGTAGGCGTATATGACCTCAGGTCGGCTGCTTTGTCGCCGTAGCCCTTCAAGCTGCTGGTGATTTCCTGGATGTCAGCGGACTTTTGTGCGATTCCAGCCTGAATCCGCTTCATCATGGCATCGCGTTCCTGCTGCTCATCCTGGGTGGGAACATCCACCTCTTCAATAGCACCCTCGATCAAATCCAATCTGGTCTCAAGTTCTTGCATGGTGAATTTCGCGGGGCGCTTGTCCTCGGCTTTTCGCGCGACGAGTTTAACTTCACTCGTGTAAGGCTCATGTTTCGAGTTCTGGCGGTGCACCATAGGCAGCCCAAACAAGGGGTTATCGCCGCCTTTTGGCATCGTCTGCTGGAACAAGGGGTTCACAAATTCCTTCCGCGGAACCTGCGGCTTGCATGCAAAGATTTTGGGCAACTTGATCTGCTTGATGTGCTGATGAGCGGACTTGATAGCCTTACGCACTGCCCTGTTGATGCTATTCATTTTCGAAATTCCTCCTTGGTTATCTCGATCCGCAACCACATCGATTGCAGGATGAGCCGAAGGTAGGTACTACCATCGCCAGCACAGTTCCGCTATCGAACCAACAACCCGCTAATAAAGCTCACAGTGAAAATTTGCGTACTGCGCTATCCTTGACCCACCACCACACGCAAACACAAGGAGACTCGCATGCTGCAAGCCGTGAAAGGACTTCCCAAACTCAAGGATCCCTCCCTGGTGAAGAACCAGGCCTACGTCAACGGCGCCTGGGTGGGGGCGGAGCAAAACTTCGATGTCACGAATCCCGCCGAAGGCGTGACCATCGCCAGCGTGCCCAACCTGGGCGCCAAACAGGCTGAGCAAGCCATCTCCGCCGCGCAAGCCGCCTTCCCGGCCTGGGCCGCCAAGACCGCCAAGGAGCGCGCTGCCATCCTGCGCAAATGGTTCGACTTGGTGACTGAAAATGCCGACGACCTCGGCGCCCTGATGACGGCCGAACAAGGCAAGCCGGTTGCCGAAGCGCGCGGCGAAGCGGTGTATGCCGCCTCCTTCCTGGAATGGTTTGCCGAAGAAGCCAAGCGCGTCTGCGGTGACGTGATGGCGTCCACCTGGGCCGACAAGCGCATGGTGGTGTTGAAGCAGCCGATCGGCGTATGCGCTTCCATCACACCCTGGAATTTCCCGCTTGCGATGATCACCCGCAAAGTGGCGCCGGCACTGGCCGCGGGCTGCACCATCATCGTCAAGCCGGCTGAACAAACACCATTGTCGGCCCTGGCGCTGGCGGAACTGGCGCACCGCGCGGGCGTGCCGGCCGGCGTGCTCAACATTCTCACCGCCGACGCCGAGCGCTCGATTGAAATCGGCAAGGCACTGTGCGAGAGCAAAGTCGTGCGTCACCTGTCCTTTACCGGCTCCACCCCGGTGGGCCGCATCCTGATGGCGCAATCGGCGCCGACCGTGAAGAAAGTGGCGCTGGAATTGGGCGGCCATGCACCCTTCATCGTCTTTGAAGATGCCGACCTCGACGCAGCGGTGGAAGGCGCGCTGATTTCCAAGTACCGCAATGCCGGCCAGACCTGCATCTGCACCAACCGCTTCTATGTGCATGAGTCGGTATACGACGCCTTCGTGAAGAAGCTGGCCGAAGGCGCGAAGAAGATCAAGGTTGGCAATGGCTTTGAAGCCGGGGTCAACCAGGGTCCCTTGATTGATGACCAGGGCCTGGCCAAGGTGGAAGAGCATGTGGCCGATGCCGTAGCAAAAGGCGCCAAAGTGGAAAGCGGCGGCAAGCGCCATGCGCTGGGCGGCCAGTTCTATGAACCGACCGTGCTCTCCAACATCAGCACCGACATGAAGATCATGTGCGAGGAAACCTTCGGCCCGGTGGCTGCCGTCATCAAGTTCAAGGATGAAGCCGAAGTCGTGGCCGCCGCCAACAATACCGACTTTGGTCTGGCCAGCTACTTCTATTCACGCGACATCGGCCGCGTATGGCGCGTGGCGGAACAACTGGAATACGGCATGGTGGGCATCAACACCGGCTTGATCTCCAATGAGATTGCGCCGTTTGGCGGCGTCAAGCAGTCGGGGCTGGGACGGGAAGGCTCCAAGTACGGGATTGAAGAGTACCTGGAGATGAAGTATTTGTGCATGGGGATGTGAAGGCCGCCCCGACGCGATATTGAGACGAAAAACGAACAGGCCAGGGTTTGATTCCTGGCCTGTCTTTTTGTGGAGCTCAATCGCCGACATCAGCTTTCTTGCGCGGCTTGAGCAGTGACCTGGTGTGAAACGGCTCGTCAACAAACCGCGACGTCCATCTGCCACTCACGGTACCAGGGCCATCTCCTTGGATGAATTAGCCCTCGAGCAACCTGGTCCTTGCGAAATCGAAAGTGGACCAGTACAGATAAACATTGGCCTCGGTTTCTTCCTTGTAATTCCGGACCTTTCTGGCCACCTCTCCAACTTTGCCGCCGCCGTCGGGAATGAAACCGTTCCGCATATGGTTACGCAATTCCTTCCGTTCAGCGTCATTAAGGTCGGGTATCTCGTTCTGCAGGCTCTTGGGGAAAGCTTCGACAAAGGCATCGTCCACATTGGGGGAGAACGATTTGGCGCTGGCGGCGTCCACAGCCGCCCGCATCGTCACCTTCAATTTGTTGAAGTTCATGCGTACCAAGTGGTCGTGGCACAAGGCAGCGAACATCTTCGCCTCCAAGGCTGATGCATGCTTGGAAAAATCCGCTTCATCTTTGGCGTTGATCACCGACTGAGCGAACTTGAACAAATTTACCGTTGGCGACTTAGCGCCGGAATGTTCCCTTGCCGCGTTTGTCAGGATGTTGACTATCCGCCCCCGAAATATCACCTGCAACTTTTGCTCCACAGGTTTAATCCGATTCAATCCGCGCGCAACTGCGCTAGTCGCAACTGCGCGAGTCGATTTGGAGCTCTTGGTAACCGGCTCGGCTTTCGGCCTCTTTTCGGAACGGTCCCCCCGCGCGAAATAGTTCTTGAGCACTGCGTCCACGGCCTCAGTAAGCATTGCGTAGAGCTTTGCGCCGCCTACGTCGTCAGCCTTACGGTTGTATAGCTTTTTCAGTATGGGGGGAGGATTACTCAGATTGATCATATTCAAAACATACAGCGCGCTTAGACGAGTGAGCTCATAGATAAACTTTTCAGCCTCGTCGCCCTTTAACGCCTGCACATCGGATCGCTCAATATCTTCCGATTCCAACAATTCGGCTAAAGCCTTCCTCACATCCCCTTCCACATCCTCAGGCGTAAGATCAACAAGCGCGTCCTTGATCTCCTTCTTCCAATCCACCTTGGTAGCGTCGTCCGCATCAGTCACAGAGGCGAGCAGGTCGTGCTGCGGCGCCTGACTTTCCTCGCTTTTGGCACCGGTTTTGGCATTTTTTTCGCCTTCGATGTAATTGGATACCACTTTTCTGCTGACGCACGCGTATTTGCCCCCGCGCTGCAGCACAGTGGCGTCTCTCCTGGCCTCCTTCAGCTTATTCCATACGGCACCGCGCATTTTGCGGAATGCCGAAGTCTCATTTCCTCTGCTGACGGAAGACTCATTTTCCGGGACGAATGAAGTAGCCCCTTTGGAAGTAGCCTCTTTGCCATCCGGTTTGGATAGGTTGGTCGCCTCTTCGGCGTCTCCACCGTCGTCGGCGTATTCAACGACTTCAGCGATTTCAATGGCTGCCAAACCATCTTCGCTGGAGCTGCGGGAAGAAACCAGAGTATCGCTTTCCATCGGATCGTCTTCGGCTTTCGTCAGCCCTTGAGGTCGGGCTGGACCAAGCAGATATGGATCAGCGATCTCCCATGTTTCGCTGCCGTCAGTGAAAAATGTCATTTCCCCTCCCAGGCTGGGGTTGCTGTCCTCTTTGGGCTGCAGCCAGAATTTCGCTTCGACTTGCAGATTCTGCGGGTCAATCGAGAAATCCCATTTAACCTCTGGCTTGAAAGTAGTCTGTGGGGAAACCACGCTACCAAGCTGACGGACGAACTCATTGAGCTGTCCATGCGTGACTACTTTCAGAGCTGGCGGGAGCTCGATATTAGGATTATTGAGGCTCTCTCCGAACTTTGTCCTCAGCTCGTCATGGGAAAAGTTGGCTCGATGGGACGCCAACTGGTTCGGGTCGATCAAGTTTGGATCGGCCGAGTCCCAAGCCTGCTTCATATACTGTTTCACCTTTGGATGGGCGGGACTTCCTTCACTGATAGACACAAAACGACGCTCACCAGGCTTGGGCACATCCGCCAAGCTCTCCGTTTTGGCAGGCGGCGCATCGGACTTGGAAGCCAGGGGCGCTTCTTCGCTTTTCTCTGAGCCTCCCTCTTCGCTTTCAGTCGGCATCGACCTGCTACTGGTGGAAATGGCCGAAGCCAGATTTCGCTTCTTGAATTCCGTTTCCCTTGCACTTTCCTGTCTGCGCGTCCCGTCATTGGCAAGAATTTGCACCTCAGGCGACTTGCCACCTTGGGCAGACTTCTTTTCCTTCAATCCGAAGACCCACCTGAAGCCTTTCGAAAGCCGCTTGTGAAGCGCGACCAGAGGCGAGGACCTGGATATCCAGCGCACCAAGTCCCCCGCCTCCGTTCTCACGTGTACTTTTTTTTCAGTGTCGGTATGTTTTATATGGGGATGGGCCCGTTTAACCTGTGTTGTAGACGACATCTTGTACCCCCCGATCCGAATGTTTGAATACGTGGCAGCTCGCGCCCCTGCCCCTTTGCAATGAATCCCGTTTGCGCCTATACCTGTGCGGGCCCGGAACTCTGATGAGTCACCGGATCCTGGATATGCCAACTACCATCTTGAGAAAAGACGATAGTGCCGGCGAAGACTTTGAGGCTGAGGGGATCTTCGGTCGACGACGCCGTCGCCACCGAATAGGTCGCCTTCAGGTCGCCCGTATTGGTGTCCGCCACGAAGCTCCACTCCACCTCGCCCTTCAGGTCGACGCCTGGAAGCAGCTTGGCGGCCAGCTTCTGCACGAAATCGTCCATGGCTCCCGATTTCACGGTTTGAATTTCAGCAGGCAGCTTATAGCCCCTGTCCTTCTGCGCTTTTGCATCAAATACAAGCGCCGCCAGGTCGAGGCTCCGCTGGCCCAAGGGCGAAATCCCGCTTTTCCCTCCCGCGCTTTCCGCCACGGTGATTGCCTTGGTAACCAGCTCGTTTGAGAATTCCTGCAGCTGCGGATCTTCCAATGACACTTTCGTCGGCTTGACAAAGTCGAGCTGCGAATAGACCCGCGCCTTGAACGCTTGAAGAAAGCTCTTTCCCCGGGCTTTCATATCATCGGAAAATTTGACTATGTTGTCCCCGTCCTTGAGCTTGGTTTCACTTGCGGTTCCAAGCAGATTGGGCAAGGCCTTTCCGAGCATCTTCCTGAGCTCGCATTCGACAAAGTCTTTTTTGTATTTCGCGCTGTTCTTGTCCTGATGTTCGTTCAGTCTCACGATCAGGGCCGGATCAGTCATAAAGCCTGGTCCCTGGAAAAATGCGTAGGTGATCAAATCATCCAGCATCCTTTCCTTTTCATGGGGGTCAAGCTCAACCCGGAAATGCTCCGAAGAGCAGGTTCCATGAAGCAGCTCCAGAATGCGCCCGAATACATCGGTGGAAAAATTGGCTGCAGCTGCTGCACCTGCTTTGGTCGGGTCAGTGTCCCCGCCGGGAATCATGGCTTCGAAAGCATGGGCGACAATTTCGTCCAGCGCTTGCCGATGCTGAGCCGGACTCTGCAGCATCGAGTAGAGATCCTTGTCCTTACCGCCAGAGACTGCTGCTTGCACGACTGCGCTGATCACGGGCGCGCTGCCATTCTTGAGGCCGGACAGCCAATATTTCGGAGCAAAACTGCTGACTCGGTAAGGGGTCTTCACCATCTCGTCGTGTGTATGCAAGACCAGCGAGGCTTGTACATTCTCCAGGCGAGCTTGCGCAAGTTTGGCTTCCTTTCGCCCGGGAATGAAAGCGTTCTTCATGCAGGAGCTGAAGGTCCATTTCTTCTTTTCATTTGTCCTGCGATACGCGGCCATCAGAGGATTGTCTTTCTCAGCAGGCTTTTCCTTATTCCCTTTCACCTCACTGTTTAATCTGGTGGGCGTTGCATTCGGCTTCTTGTTCGTTACATTGGCTGCCATGGTCTGTCCTCTAACGATCGTCGATTTCAATTGCTGAATATTTGAAATTTCACGCGGCTTTCACACTTTGTTGGCCGACGCGTTTTCCTGGTCCGCAAGCGCGGGCTTTATTGCTTTTCCAGGCGTCATCGAAACCTCAATCTTCGAAGCAGGGACCGCCTCCCCCTTCCGATTCAATTCCGCCTTCCCTTCAACCACAATCCGCGCCCCCTGGCTATCCTTGGCCTGCAAGCGGTAGGACACGGCCAGATCGCCCGCGTCATCGCGGCTGAAGGTCCAATCAAGCGCCATGACCTTGGCATTGAGGATTGAGGTTGGTGCCAACTTCTGGTCATAGACTTCCACCAGCAATTGGTCGGCAAAGCGGGCGCCGCCTTCAGTACCAAATCGGGCCGCCTTGTCACTGCCGAGCAGGGCCGCGATCTGGTCCGCCGATTTCAGTTCGGGTTTGTCCGCCTCCACGTAATAGCCAATCTGTTGTTCATCCAGCTTGGTGACGGAGGAGGCTTTTTCCACGGCGTCGGGATCGAGCGGCTTGGTTTTCCCGCCATAGCCCACCCAGTGCGTGAAGTTCCGATTGTCGTAAGCGCTCTGCCAGGCGGACAGATAGCTGAATGCGTGATTCAGCTTGATCGCCTTGTTGGTGACAAGCTCATGCGGCACCTTCAGTTTTCGGCAATGCTCGTGAAAGCCATTGATGCGATCGGCAGTCAACTCGCCTTTTGCTTCGAGTCGCTTGATGTCGTTGTACTCGGTCCTGAGACGATTCATGTTCAGCAGCCAGTCACGCGGCTCACGCATGCCCGAATCGCGAAAGGCCTTGCGCAGCGTTGGCGGCAGCCAATTGGTTTTGATTTCCGTTCGATCGAACAGCTCGGGATTCTTTTCCAGGGCAGCATGGCAATCCAGCAGTCCTTTCGCGTAGTGGCCCGGCTGAATCTGATAATTGATTCCGGTCTTGGCGCGCTGGGCGTGAGCGACCAGGTGCGCCAAATCCTTCTGGCGACCAGCGTCTTCATTTGACGGGCGACCCGCGGCAACCCGCTTCAAGAAGGGCATGACCTCCTTGCTGCGCATGCCGGCCCTGACCTGATTGGGGATGCAAACGCCGATCAGCTTGTTCCGATAGCGTTCTTCACGGGCCAGATCTGCTTTGACTTCTTCCAGCAACTCGGGAGTGATCTCTTCGGACTTCCTTTTCGCCACCTGGACGTGGCCTGGCTCCTGCGCGTCCCGCAACTTGCGCCCGGTTTGCTGAATACCTTGCCGCAACTGCTCACCCGTCTGCCGCACAGCCTCGGTTGCCGCTTGACGTAACTGTCTTGTGGTGTCGGTGAGGCTGCGTTTGAGGGTGCGCCCACCGGCTTTGCTGGCTTCCAGCGCATTCCAGGCATGTCCGCGCAGTGCCTGCGCACTTCGGCTTTTCTTGATTTGCTTCCTGGGTGCCGGCGCATCATCAAGCGTCGAAAAGGTGTCGACGCTGCTTTCGGCGTGTTCGTTGGCCTGTTCGTCGACCGCGAATTTTGTGGGAATGGACTCGTCGCCATCCTTCAGGAATTGCGTCCTGAGCAGCTCGGCCTGCGCTTTGCGCTCAAGCTCCTTCTCCCTGAACGAATCCTTCATACGGCCGAAGAACCATTTCTTCTTCAAGCCATTGAGCGCGCCGAGCTCGGCGTTCTTCCCGTCCTTTTTGTCCGGGTTCCTCGAGGTGAGGGGCGCTCCCCCACTGGTCAGCTTCGAAACTTGAATCGCCTCGCCCATTTTTCCATCCCTTAGAAAGGAAATTGCGAGCGTATGTACCGATAAGCGGACGATTGTTCCAACCAGATCCTAAGCAGGTTCGCGACAGATCGAAACATCCTCAGGAAAGGCCCGGATCTGCACACTAGTCCCTTCGATCAGGCCAAATGCGCCTGCACCTCAGCCATCGCTTGACCGCCCCCCTCAATCTCCAGCAGTTGCCGAAACTCGCGCGCAAAGGCGCAATAGTCTTGCAGCCAATCCGCCAAGCTGTCGGGGCCGCACTGCTGCAGGTTCTGGATTTCAGAGCGCAGGATGATGTGGCCGCTGCTGCTGTCCAGTCCGAGGCTTTCGCCGTGCATGCGGCCCAGTTCCAGGTTCAGGGCCAACACCCGCTCCAGGGTTTGCATGCGGTCTTCGGACTCCACCGGGCCCAGGTCCACATAGCAATGGATGGCCTCGTCGCGTTCTTCATCGTAGAAGGCGCCGAGGTTGTAGCCATCCAGCGTGATTTGCCCTTCCCTTCCCAACTGCTCGACGTCGGGCAATTGCAGCAGCAGGCTGGTATCGCGGCACAGCGCCTGGAATTCAAGCTGGGTCATGGCGGACCTTGGGGTGTTGGAAGAGAGCCATAAGTAACAATTTTCGGCCGTTTGTTCCGATAACGAACTACCGATGCCACGTGCCAAAAAGTCCGTTTGTTCGGTAATGAGTCTAGGCCGAGCTGCCATGCCGGGTGACCATCTAACTTCTTTTGTTTTTGTTAGGAGTAGTCGTAATGCTTGGCGACTTTGAGGCATGTTGGGTCAGCCAGCACATCAGAACGCTTTCATTCGAATGGACACTTGGCGCCGCATGCTTCGCTTCACTTCAAGGAGCAATGCATGTCGACTGAAACCGCCACCGATTCATCCACCCATCGCAACCCTCCCCCTGTCTCGCACTACACCTCGGCCCTTCTGCCGCCACCAATCAAGGGCATTCCAATACCAAGTTTGGTGACACCGTCATCCAATCTGCCGACTTTGCCGAAGCCAGACCAGCCACTCCCCATCCCCACGGGAGTGCAATGCACCCAGGACATCGAGTTGAGGTCCCGGTCAAACAGTAGCAACAGCACGCAAGGCAGTTCATCGCCGGCCAACAGCGACGACGCGCAGGTCATCAACGACGGTAGCGAAACCGGGAGCGACGATGGCCAGGTCATCGATGACGACCCGCCAACCGAGGAGGAAGAAGTCGGTGAAAGCGACAGCGAAGAGGCGTTGAAGCCGAGTAGTTCCGTCAAACCCCAAGCCGAACATGGCCTTGACCCATCGACCTTTTCAGGTGTCCGGCTGCTGCCGCCGACCGACATCAAGGTTGACAACTACCTTGCCAGCGGCGCCTTCGGCAACGTCTACCGTGGACGCTGGAACAATGAAGACGTCGCCTTGAAGCAGATCGATATCAAGCAGGCGGCGCAAAGGCTGGAACTGAGCGAACAGGACGTGCTGGAAGCCATCCAGTGGGAAGTGTCACGCATGTCCACTGTCAGGCATCCCAACCTGGTGGAATTCCATGGCGTCTGCTTCAAGGGCGATGCGATCTACCTGGTAATGGAATTCTGCAACCAGGGCAGCCTGCAGAAGGTGCTGGAATCCCAGCGAGTGAAAGAGGCCGTTCCCGTTTCGCGCCTGTGGCAATGGATGCTGGAAATCGCCGAAGGCCTGGCCTACCTGCACAGCCAGGGCGTTGTGCATCGCGATCTGAAAGCCGACAACGTCCTGATCGACAAGAACGGCCGCGCCAAACTGGCCGACCTGGGTGTGGCGCAAGTGGATGCCCTGCTGCAGGAGAGCGAGGCCAAGGCGGTGGCGCAGGGCATGCAGGACAAGCTGTTTGTCGCGCCGGACAGCGGCGGCAACTCCAGCAGCAAGGAGTCCGACGTTTACGCGCTGGGGCTGGTGTTCTGGCAAATGCTCAGCCACGGCGCCGCGCCCGATTCCTGGGGCGACATGTGGGCGCAGGACCCGGAGTTCAAGGAGCTGAAGGCAGGGCGGCGCATGCCGATACCCGAAGAATGCCCCGAGCCGATCAAGAAATTGATCCTGTCCTGCTGGCCGATCAAGGCGGATCAGCGCGCCACCATCGAACAGCTGATCCAAGCCTTGCGCGACATGGGCCCGGACCTGCGCGGCGATCACGGCCTATTGCTGCTGGCCGAGCATATGGAACAGCGGCTGCAAGGCAGCCGC
Organism: Pseudomonadota bacterium; assembly: GCA_023392035.1. Classification (GTDB taxonomy): domain Bacteria; phylum Pseudomonadota; class Gammaproteobacteria; order Burkholderiales; family Burkholderiaceae_D; genus Lacisediminimonas. Next base: position 20,192 of record JAEVZY010000314.1, read on the forward strand.
GCAGAGATACCCAACAGTCTCTT
>JAEVZY010000328.1 GCA_023392035.1 Pseudomonadota bacterium
CCGCCGCGCAATGCACCGGGCGTGGATTCATTTCATGGCCGCCTTCCAGCTTGGCCACCAGCGCCGCCGGCTTGCCGTGCAGCGGCGCCATCAACTCGCCCTGCAGGGTCGGCACCGGCGCCGGCACCAGCACGCCGCGCTCGGCCAGGTGGCGCATCAGGTTCAGGTAGAAGGGCAGTTGTTCGAAACCCAGTTTCTCGAAAATCGTCAGCACATATTCGCCGGTGGCGGTGCCGACAAAGAAGTTGCTGTTTTCGATGCCGGAGGAAATGCCGCGCAGACTGGAGGCTTCGCCTACCGGGAACTGGGCCGTCCACACGCGCAGTTCATCCAGGGTGACAGGAGTAAAGACAGCCATGAATCGTGATCAGCGCAATCAGTTGGCCACGCCCGGGGTGCCAGCCGGGACCTCAGGCGTGGGATTGGGATTGGTTTGCACCTGATCGCGGCGCTTGGTATTGAATTCCATGATCTGCCATTGCGCCGGCTGGTTGGCGGTGCTTTGCACGTCACCGGGCTGGGCGCTGCCCTTGGGCTTGTTGGGCTTCAGGTAGTAAGTGCTGCCGCCGCTATGGACCTTGGTCGAGACCACTTCGCCGTGATCGCGCCTTTCTTCAATTTGCTGCTCGGACTGGCGGCCGGGAATGGTCACTGCCGGGAGGTCGCCTTCCTCCAGTTTTTCCAGGCGGGGCGGCTCGGGCGCGTCGGCGCGTTGCTGCGCCATGGCGAGTGCAAACGGCGCCAGGGTCAGCGCGGGGGACAGGAGCAGGGCTGCAAAACGCAAAGTGTTCATGGCGGGCAAGTGCAGGTGGCCACAATCAACGGCCGCATCAAAGAGATAAGAATTGTAACGCAGGGCGGCCTTCGCCCTCGGCGCCAAAGCGGGCAAGTCGTCAAAAAATGCGGACTTGGCCAGCCTTCCCGCCGCCGCCGGGGCGCCGGCAAACTCTGCCATAATCGCCTGCATTTGCCGCGCCGGCCGCGGTTCGGCCTCGCGCCCGGCATCGTGCTGCCGCCGCGATGCGCTTCTCCTTTCGAATTTCCATGGATAAAACCCTGCTGCTGGTGGATGGCTCCAGCTATCTGTATCGCGCCTTTCATGCCATGCCCGACCTGCGCAATGCGCAAGGCGCGCCCACCGGCGCCATCTACGGAATGATCAACATGCTGCGCAAGCTGCGCAGCGACTATCCCGCCGCTTACATTGCCTGCGTGTTCGACGCCCGCGGCAAGACTTTTCGCGACGAGCTGTATGACCAGTACAAGGCCAATCGCGCTTCCATGCCGGAAGACCTGGCGCGCCAGATCGAACCGATCCATGAAGCGGTGCGCGCCATGGGCTGGCCGATTCTGGAAGTGGAAGGCATCGAAGCCGATGACGTGATCGGCACCCTGGCGGTGGAGGCGGTCAGGCATGGCATGCGCACCGTCATTTCCACCGGCGACAAGGACCTGGCGCAGCTGGTGAATGAGCACGTCACCCTGGTCAACACCATGAGCAACGAGCGCTTCGATCGTGAAGGCGTGATCGCCAAGTTCGGCGTGCCGCCCGAGCAGATCGTCGACTATCTGTCCCTGGTGGGCGATGCGGTCGACAATGTGCCGGGGGTGGAAAAGGTCGGCCCCAAGACAGCCGCCAAGTGGCTGGGCCAGTACGGCTCGCTGGACGCCATCATGCATAACGCCGGCAGCGTCAGCGGCGCCGTGGGCGAAAACCTGCGGCGTGCGCTCGACTGGTTGCCCAAGGCGCGCGTGCTGGTGACGGTCAAGACCGATTGCGACCTGGCGAAGCACATGGTTTCGATCCCCGAGTCGCTGCAGCAAAAGCCGGAAGACCGACCGGCCTTGCGAGACTTCTTCGAACGCAATGGCTTCAAGAGCTGGCTGCGCGAATTGAACGAAGAGCTCGGGCATGCCAAGCCGGCGAGCGCAGCGCCTGGCGCTTCCGCCGCCCAGGCCGGCCTGTTCGATCAGCCCGCCGCCAGCGCCACGGGCGTCATCGCCCATCAGCTGGTGCTGACCGAGGCGGAACTGGACCAATGGCTGCAAAAGATCGACCAGGCGCCCTTGACCGCGTTCGACACAGAAACCACCTGCCTCGACCCGATGCAGGCCGAGCTGGTCGGCCTGTCCCTGTGCTGCGAGCCGGGCGTGGCCTGCTACATTCCGGTGGCGCACCGCTATCCCGGCGCGCCCGTGCAGTTGACGCGCGAATTCGTGCTGGAGCGCATGCGGGCCTGGCTGGAAAACCCGGCCAAGCCCAAGGTCGGACAAAACATGAAGTACGACGCCCACGTGCTGGAAAACCACGGCGTTCGCCTGCGCGGCATTGCGCACGATACGCTGCTCGAATCGTATGTGTTCGAGGCGCATCGCAATCACGACATGGACAACCTGGCCTTGCGCCATCTGGAGCGCAAAACCATCAGCTACCAGGATGTGTGCGGCAAGGGCAGCTCGCAAATCTGCTTCGACCAGGTTGAATTGCAGCGCGCCACCGAATACGCGGCCGAAGATGCCGACGTCACCCTGCAACTGCACAACGCCATGTGGCCGCGCGTGGCCGCCAGCGACAAGCTGCGCTACGTCTATGAAAAGATAGAACTGCCCACCGCCGTCGTACTGCAGAAGATGGAGCGCAACGGCGTGCTGGTGGACGCTTCGCTGCTGGAGGCGCAATCCGCCGAACTGGGCAAGCGCATCCTGGAAATGGAACAGCAGGCGCATGAACTGGCCGGCCAGCCTTTCAACCTCGGTTCGCCCAAGCAGATTTGCGAAGTGTTTTTCGACAAGCTGTCGCTGCCGGTGATCAAGAAGACGCCGTCCGGCGCGCCGTCCACCGACGAGGAAGTGCTGCAAAAACTGGCCGAGGATTATCCCTTGCCGCGCGTTTTGCTCGATTGGCGCGGCCTGTCCAAGCTGAAGTCCACCTACACCGACAAGCTGCCGCGCATGATCAATCCGCGAACCGGGCGCGTGCACACCAACTACGGCCAGGCCACGGCCGTGACCGGCCGGCTGGCTTCCAACGATCCAAACCTGCAGAACATTCCGGTGCGCACCAGCGAAGGCCGGCGCATCCGCCAGGCTTTCGTGGCCGGTCCGGGCAATGTCATCCTCTCGGCCGACTACTCGCAGATCGAGTTGCGCATCATGGCCCACCTTTCGGGCGATGAAGCCATGCTGCATGCCTTCGGCCAGGGCGAGGACATCCATCGTGCCACCGCCGCCGAAATCTTCGGCGTGGCGCGGCAGGACGTGAACAGCGAGCAGCGCCGTTATGCCAAGGTGATCAACTTCGGCCTCATCTATGGCATGAGCGCCTTCGGCCTGGCCAGCAATCTGTCGATCGAGCGCAGCGCCGCGCAAATGTACATCGACAAATACTTCATGCGCTTTGCCGGCGTCAGGCGTTTCATGGACCAGACCCGGGCCGAAGCCAAATCCCAGGGCTATGTGGAGACCGTGTTCGGCCGCCGCCTGTGGCTGCCCGAGATCAATTCTCCAAATGGCCCGCGGCGGCAGGCGGCTGAACGCGCCGCCATCAACGCGCCCATGCAGGGCACGGCGGCGGACCTGATCAAGCTTTCCATGATCGCGGTGCAGGATTGGCTGGAGCGCGAGCAGATGGGTAGCCTGCTGATCATGCAGGTGCATGACGAACTGGTGCTGGAAGTGCCGGAGCACGAGCTGGAGCGAGTGAAGCAGCAAGTGCCGGCCCTGATGGCCGGCGTGGCTCAACTTTCGGTGCCGCTGGTGGCCGAGGTGGGCGTGGGCAGCAATTGGGAAGAAGCACACTGAAGACGCAAACCAACAAGGAGAACAAGGCATGCGCAGCATTTCGTCCGACATCGACAGTCTCTCTCCCGGCAGCCAACTGCGCGCCGACACCGATCGACGCGGTTTCCTGCGCACTGCGCTGGGCGCCGGTTTTGCCGCTGCCACCCTGCCGGTGATGGCGCAAAACGTCATCAAGACCGACAGCAATGGCCTGGATGTGGGCGAGGAGATGATCAAGGTCGGCACCACCAATGTGCCGGTGTACCGCGCCAAGCCGGCCGGCAAGACCAATCTGCCGATCGTTCTGGTGATTTCGGAAGTCTTTGGCGTACATGAACACATCGCCGACATTGCGCGCCGCTTTGCCAAGCAGGGTTACATGGCGCTGGCGCCGGAGCTGTTCGTGCGTCAGGGCGACCCGCAGTCCTACGGCACGGTTGCCGAATTGATCAAGGAAGTGGTTTCCAAGGTGCCGGATGACCAGGTCATGGGCGACCTGGATGCGGTGCTGGCCTGGGCCGGCGCCAATGGCGGCGATCTCAACAAGGCGTTCATTACCGGCTTCTGCTGGGGCGGACGCATCACCTGGTTGTATGCCGCGCACAATCCCAAACTGAAGGCAGGCGTGGCCTGGTATGGCCGGCTGGTGGGTGACAAGAGCGCCCTCAATCCCACCCACCCGATCGATATCGCCGCCCAGCTGAAGGTGCCGGTGCTGGGCCTGTATGGTGGCAAGGACGCCGGCATACCCCTGTCCACGGTGGAGCGGATGAAGGCCGAGCTGGCCAAGGGCAAGAGCGGTTCCGAGTTCATCATCTATCCGGATGCCCCGCATGCCTTCCATGCGGATTACCGTCCCAGCTATGTGGAAGCGGCGGCCAAGGACGGTTGGGCGCGTACGCTCAACTGGTTCAAGGCGCATGGCGCGGCCTGAATCCGCAAGCCGTTTGCGCCGGACGTTCGCGTGCGACGTTTGCACACGAACGTTCGGCATGATTTAATTCGCCGCTCTGTGTAAGTCCGAGGTTTGCCATCAACTCCACGCTGGTTCTGATTCTGCTGGCGACATCCATCGCGGGCGTGCTGTCCATCAGCGCGGCGGCGCTGTTTTCCTTTTCGATGCTTTCGCGCGTGGTGGATCGCATGGTCAGCCTGTCAGTGGGCATCCTGCTTTCCACCTCGCTGTTGCATGCCTTGCCGGAAGCGTTTGAATCGAAAGCCGATCCGCATGCCCTGTTCGCCACCTTGCTGGGCGGGCTGCTCGGTTTCTTCCTGCTGGAGAAGACTGCCATCCTGCGCCACTCGCATCACTACGAGGGTGACGGCCACGGCCACGAGCATGGGCACGACCGCCATGAAGCCGGGCGCTCCGGCTGGATGATCCTGGTCGGCGACGGCCTGCACAACTTCACCGACGGCATTTTGATTGCCGCCGCCTTCCTGGCCGATGCGCGCCTGGGCTTGGTGACGGCGCTGGCCATCACCGCGCACGAGATTCCGCAGGAAGTGGGCGACTTCATCGTGCTATTGAACGCCGGCTTCACTCGCGCCCGCGCCTATGTCTACAACCTGATTTCCAGCGGCATGGCGCTGCTGGGCGGCCTGCTCGGCTACTTCACCCTCGGCCGCGGCACGGAATGGATTCCGTATGTGCTGGTGCTGGCTTCGTCCGGCTTCATCTACATCGCGGTGTCGGACTTGATGCCGCAGATGCAGCGCCGGGCCACGGTCAAGGAAACCGTGCCCCAGGTGTTGCTGATCAGCGCCGGGGTGCTGATCATCCTTGCGATGACGAGTTTGACGAAGGCTTGAGACGGGCCACTTATCCGACTGCCTCGAAGTCCGGATGCGCGAACAGGGTGGCGACGGCGCCTTCGGCAGTGGAGCCTTCGAAGCTGCCGTCGGGCTTGCACCAGAACGCACCCACGGCTCGCTTGATTTTGCCTTCGGCCAGAGCATCCACCATGCTTTCCATGGCGATTTGACCGCCGAGCGCCGGGTTGAAATTGAAGCGGCCGGTTGATATTCCGGTAAACGTGACGCTGCCGGATTCAATCTGGCTTGCCGCTTCGACCGCGTTGTCGAAAGCATGGCGCAGGCCGGCTATGTGTTGGGCGTTTGTTTTCTGGCCCTTCGGCACCCGCGGACCGTTGATCAGCAACACGGCATTGCCTTGCAGGCGGCCACGGTTGTTATCGTCCAGTTTGACTGCAACCACTTCTGACGGCGCCAGGTCGCCGGTGCCGCCTTTCGTCAGTGCTGCCTTGGCCGCCTTGAGGAAGCGTTTTCCGCCCCATTTGCGCAGTTTCTCGGCCTGTCCCTTGTTTCCTAGTTTGCGTTTTTCCTTGTGCGCGAAGCACAAGCTGCTATCCGGTATTGCCATGGCGTCGGCATTGACTGCAATTACCAAGCCGTTCAGGCCGCTTATGGCTGTGGTGTATTGCTCGACTTGTTCGGGCTTGCGGCAACACACGGCATAGACGGGAACCACATTGCCATTCCGCTTGATACGCCCGAGTTGGAGGACAGGCTGGTCACCGGTTTTGTCCGTCAGCTCAAAGAGCTGCAGCGCGAGCGAGTATTGTTCGATTGTTTGGCTCAGAAAAGTGCCGGGGAGAGGATGATCCTCAATCTGGTCCAGCGTGGCAGCCAGATCCTTGTACACCTTTTGGGGCGAGCGGGCGGTGGGAACCTGGAATTTGGCTGGCGCCCTTGAAAAAAGCGCGGGCTCCTCGGTGCGCCGGCGTGGCGAGTTTTTCTTCGCCCTGGAAGTTGAACCGAAATAGTCGATCTCATAATCCGACTTCGGTTTCGGGCTGCGGTTTTTGACGGTCGCTTTGATGGGCGTGCTCTCTCGCCGCACTGAATTTTTTTTACCCGCACCCGTTCGCTGAACTTTGACTTGGCTGAACTGCAGCATTGACTTCTCCCTGTGGCTAACCTGGATCTTTCCCGCCGCATCTGACGGGCGGCGGGCTTGGCTGGGTTGCTGTTCGGTTGAAGTTGTTCCGGGTGCGGGAGAAGGTTTGAGAGCGTTCAGACTTTCCCGCTATCCCTGCTTCAGCGCTCCACCGGCCGCGCCGGATCGGAGCACCACTCGCTCCACGAGCCCGGATACAGCGCCGCGCCCGGCAGGCCGGCGACTTCCAGCGCCAGCAGGTTGTGGCAGGCGGTCACGCCCGAGCCGCATTGCATCACCGCCTGTTTCGGATCGCTCATCAGCGCCGAGAAAGCCGAGCGCAATTCGGCGGCCGGCTTGAAGCGTCCGCTGGCATCCAGGTTGTCCTTGAAGAAGCGGTTCTTCGCGCCGGGGATATGGCCGCCGACCGGGTCCAGGGTTTCGTTCTCGCCGCGAAAGCGGTCCGGCGCACGGGCGTCGACGATGGTCTTGCCGTGCGCGCCGAGCAAATCAGCAGCAGCGACGGAGCCGACCAGGGCAGGATGCGCGCTGATGTTGCCGGGGCTGCGCGTGGCGACTTCAGTGGTGAGCGGCTTGCCGGCCGCAGTCCATGCCTGCACCCCGCCATCCAGCACTGCCACGGCCTCATGTCCCACCCAGCGCAGCATCCACCACAGGCGCGCGGCAAACATGCCGCCCTGGGCGTCATAGGCAATGACCTGGCTGTCATCGTTCACACCCAAGGCGCGCAGGGTGGCAATAAAGGCTTCGCGGCTGGGCAGGGGATGGCGTCCGCGAAATTCTCCGTTGAGTCCGGGCGACTTGTCGGAAAGTTGAGTGTCCAGCTCGACGAATTGCGCACCGGGGATGTGACCGGCGGCAAAACCCTCGCGTCCCGCGTTCGGTGCGGCCAGGTCATGCCGGCAATCCAGCACCACCCAGTTGGCATCGTCGATATGCGCGGCCAAATCGGCGGCGTTGATCAGCGTCGTGAACTTCATGGCGCCACCGCGATATGCCGGCGATACCACTCATGGAAATGCTGCATGCCATCCTCCATCGGCGACTGGTAGGGTCCGACTTCATTCTCGCCGCGATCGAGCAGGATCTTGCGTCCGGCATCCATGCGCAGCGCGATCTCGTCGTCCTCGATGCAGGTTTCCATGTAGGCCTCGCGTTCGGCTTCCACCAAATCGCGCTCGAAGTACGCGATCTCTTCGGGGTAATAGAACTCGACCACGTTCAAGGTCTTTTGCGGACCCTGCGGCCACAGGGTGGAGACCGCCAACACATGCGGATACCACTCGACCATGATGTTTGGATAGAGCGTCAGCCAGATCGCGCCATACTTGGGCGGCTCGCCGTTGCGGAACTTCATCAATTGTTCCTGCCAGCGGCGATACTTGGGCGAGCCGTATTTTTGCAGCGCCTGGTTCACGCCCACGGTCTGCACGCTGTAGTGCTCGCCGAACTGCCAGGTCAGGTCGGAACAGGTGACGAAGTTGCCCAGGCCCGGATGGAAAGGTTCGACGTGGTAATCCTCCAGATAGACCTCGATGAAGGTCTTCCAGTTGTAGTCGCACTCATGCACTTCCACGTGGTCCAGCTTGTAGCCGGAAAAATCGAGATCCCTGGTCACCGAGAGGCCGGACAGCAGGCCCGCCACATCCACGCCATTGTTCTCGAACAGCAGCCCATTCCAGTTTTGCAGGGGCGTGCGCGACAGGTTCAGGCAAGGCGTTTCGCCGAAATGCGGCGCGCCGATCAATTGGCCCTGCAAGTCGTAAGTCCAGCGATGCAGCGGGCAGACGATATTGCGCGCGTGGCCGCGGCCATTGAGCATCTTGGCCTGGCGATGGCGGCAGACATTGGAAAGCAGTTCGATACCCTGGGCGCCGCGCACCAGCATGCGGCCCTCGTTTTCCCAGGCAAGGGTGGCGTAGTCCCCGATTTCGGGAACCATCAGTTCATGACCTGCGTAGCGCGGACCTTGCTGGAAGAGCAGGCGGTTTTCCTGCTGAAGAAGCTGTTCGTCGAAATAGACGTTGACCGGAAGTTGCGCGTTCGAGCGCGCCAGTTTGGCAAGCATGGCCAAATCGGACATCCCCTACCCCCAAATTAATTTGCACCAACCTAAGAGAGAAAGAATCCGCAAAAACCAGTGTTCAAACGAGATGAAACAGGAATTTTGGAAACAGAACCGGCCATTATACCCGAGTCATTCCGTCAATCCGCCATCACCGACCATGAGGCAAAAATGCTCGAGGTGTCATCCCAAGTCTTTGTGATTTCGCAAGAAGGGATTGGTTCGCAAGACGCCCTTACTTGCCGCAAACGAACCTGATAGAGGCGATTGCACTAAAATAGCGGGTTCCTCATGACTTCGGCCGCCATGTCCCAGACTCCAGACACCGCCAACTTGCCGTCAAGCTTCGAAGAGGCAATGGCCGAGCTCGACAAACTCGTCTCGCAAATGGAATCGGGCCAATTGCCCCTGGAAGCCTCGATTGCCGCCTACAAGCGCGGCGCGGAGCTGGTGCGCTTTTGCGCCGCCCAGCTGGATCGGGTGGAAGGCCAGGTCAAGCTGCTGGAAGGGGAAATGCTCAAGCCGTTCCAGGCGGAAGCGGGCGGAGACGGCGAATGAGCGGGATGCCTTTTTCCGATTGGGCGGCCGGCGTGCAGGCGCGCATGGAAAATGCGCTGGATGCTTTCCTGCCGGCAGCCTCCCAGCTTCCGGACCGCCTGCATGAAGCAATGCGCTACGCCGTCACCGGCGGCGGCAAGCGGGTGCGGCCGCTGCTGGTGTTTGCCGCCGGCGAACTGGTGCAAGCCCCGGCGGCGGCGCTGGAAAGCGCGGCGGCGGCGGTGGAAATGATCCACGCCTATTCGCTGGTACATGACGACATGCCCTGCATGGATGACGATGCCCTGCGGCGCGGCAAACCCACGGTGCATGTCCAATACGATGAAGCCACCGCGCTGTTGGTGGGTGACGCCTTGCAGGCGCAGGCCTTCCAGGTACTGGCCGAAGGGCAGGGCGAGCCCTCCCGGCGGCTGGCGATGGTGAGCCTCTTGGCGCGGGCCGCCGGTTCCGCCGGCATGTGTGGCGGCCAGGCAATCGACCTCTTCAGCGTCGGCAAACTGCTGAGCCTCGCCGAACTGGAAAACATGCACGCACTGAAGACCGGCGCCCTGTTGCGTGCCTCGGTCCAACTTGGCGCCCTGGCCGGCGAGCGCGCATTGAGCAAAGAGGAAAGCGCCGCGCTGGAAACCTATTCGCAAGCGGTCGGCTTGGCGTTCCAGGTCGTGGATGATGTGCTGGACGCCACCACCGACACCGCCACCCTGGGCAAGACCGCCGGCAAGGATGCGCAGGACAACAAGCCGACCTATGTCTCCATCTTCGGACTGGAGCAGTCGCGGCAACTGGCGGCGAAACTGCGCGAAGATGCGCATCGTGCGCTGGAAATTTTCGGCGAAGCGGCGAACCGTTTGCGCGAGCTGGCCGACCTGATCGTGCAGCGCAATGCATAGCAAGCACAACATGGACCTACTGAAGAACATCGATAGTCCCGCCGATCTGCGGCGCCTGAACCGGATGCAGTTGAAACCGCTGGCCGACGAGCTGCGTGCCTTCGTGCTGGAGTCGGTCTCGCGCACCGGCGGCCATCTGTCGTCCAACCTGGGCACGGTGGAGCTGACCATCGCCTTGCACTATGTGTTCAATACGCCGGAAGACCGCATCGTCTGGGATGTGGGCCACCAGACTTACCCGCACAAAATCCTGACTGGCCGGCGCGAGCAGATGGATAC
>JAEVZY010000333.1 GCA_023392035.1 Pseudomonadota bacterium
GCTTGGAGCCCCACTGGAACGGACGGTCGTAGACGAACTCGCCGGCCACCGAGTAATGGCCATAACGCTCGGTCTCGGCGCGGAACGGACGGATCATCTGCGAGTGGCAGATGTAGCAGCCCTCACGCACATAGATATCGCGACCGGCCAGGCGCAAGGCCGAGTACGGCTTCAATCCGGCCACCGGCTCGGTGGTGGATTTCTGGAAGAACAGCGGCACGATTTCTGCCAGGCCGCCCACGCTCACCACCAGCACCACCAGGGCAATCAGCAGCCAGGGGTTCTTCTCGATGGACTCATGCTTAAAACGCATTTCTTGCTCCCAAGTGTGTTCTTACGCTTACTGCACCGCCAGCTCGGCGCCGGACTGCGCCGGCACCGGCGCCGCATGGTGGCCGCCCAGGGCCGGGATGCGGGTGTTGGCCGGCCGCGAATCGCGCAGGGTCATCACCGTGTTGTACGCCATCACCACCATGCCGGACAGGTACAGCAGGCCACCGGCAAGACGCACCACGTAGTAGGGATAGGTGGCCTTGACGCCTTCCACGAAGGTATAGGTGAGCGTGCCGTCCGGATTCACCGCGCGCCACATCAGGCCCTGCATCACGCCGGCAATCCACATGGCGGCGATGTACAGCACGATGCCGATGGTGGCCAGCCAGAAGTGGATTTCAATCAGGCGCACGCTGTGCATCTTCTCTTTGCCGGCCAGGCGCGGCAGCAGGTAGTAGATGGAGCCCATCGAGATCAGGCCGACCCAGCCCAGCGCGCCGGCGTGCACGTGGCCGACGGTCCAGTCGGTGTAGTGGGACAGCGCGTTGACGGTCTTGATCGACATCATCGGGCCCTCGAAGGTGGCCATGCCGTAGAAGGACAGCGACACGATCAGGAACTTCAGGATCGGGTCTTCGCGCAGTTTGTGCCAGGCGCCCGAGAGGGTCATGATGCCGTTGATCATGCCGCCCCAGGACGGCGCCAGCAGGATCAGCGAGAACACCATGCCCAGCGACTGGGTCCAGTCAGGCAGCGCGGTGTAGTGCAGATGGTGCGGGCCGGCCCACATGTAGGTGAAGATCAGGGCCCAGAAGTGCACGATCGACAGGCGATACGAAAACACCGGACGTTCGGCCTGCTTGGGAATGAAGTAGTACACCATGCCGAGGAAGCCGGCGGTCAGGAAGAAGCCGACCGCATTGTGGCCGTACCACCACTGCACCATGGCGTCCTGCACGCCGGTGTAGGCGGAGTAGGACTTGAACAGGCCAGCCGGCATGGCCGCGCTGTTCACGATGTGCAGCAGCGCCACGGCCAGGATGAAGCCGCCGTAGAACCAGTTGGCGACATAGATATGCGCCACCTTGCGCTTGACGATGGTGCCGAAGAACACCACCGCGTAGGCCACCCAGACCAGCGCGATCAGGATGTCGATCGGCCATTCCAGTTCGGCGTATTCCTTGCCCTGGGTGTAGCCCAGCGGCAGCGAGATGGCGGCGGCGACGATCACCAGTTGCCAACCCCAGAACACGAAGGCCGACAGCTGGTCCGAGAACAAGCGCACCTGGCAGGTACGCTGCACCACGTAGAGGGAGGTTGCCATCAGCGCGCTGCCGCCGAAGGCAAAGATCACTGCATTGGTGTGCAGCGGGCGCAGGCGGCCGTAGGTCAGCCAGGCGGTATCGAAATTGAGGGCAGGCCAGGCGAGCTGGGCGGCAATCACGACGCCAACCAGCATGCCGACCACGCCCCACAACACGGTCGCGATCGCGAACTGCTTGACGACATTGTAGTTGTAGTTGAGTGCGCTGTCCACGGAAGTTCCCTGAAATAAGGAGGGTTTGAAGTGTGGGCAGTATCTCGACCGGACCCCTCAAAATCTTTGATGTGAATCAAAATTGTCCGGACGCCCTCAAGGCGTGCGAAAGCGTGATAACCGTGATTCGCAAGCGTGATGAAGCGCGGCGCGGCACGCGATCAAAACGGCAAGGGCTTCAGGCTTTGATGGCTAACAGCTCAGCCGTCGCGACCGGGTTCCTTGGCGGGATTGGGCGTGGCCGGCGCTTCGGCCGGCCCGCGGTCGTCGTCCTGCAGCACGCGCAGGCCCGGGCCCTTGAGGTCGTCGAACTGGCCGGTGTCGGTGGCGCGCAGGAAGACCCAGACCGCCAGGAAGACCAGGGCGACTGACAGCGGAATCAGGATATAGAGCGCTTCCATCAATCTTCCTTCGGCAGGCGCGACAGGCGCAGTGCGTTGAACAGGACCAGCGCCGAACTGAGCGACATGCCCAATCCGGACAGCCAGGGATTGAGCCAGCCCAGGGCCGCGGCGGGGATGGCCAAAAAATTGTAGAGACTGGCCCACCAGAGGTTTTGAGATATCACCAGCATTGCGCGGCGCGCGCAATCGACGGACTGCCCTATTCCCGCCAGCCGTCCCGATATCAGTACCGCATCGGCATGCACCTGCGCCAGCGCGGCGCCGCCGCCCATGGCGAAAGAGACATCGGCGGCCTTCAGCACGGCGGCATCGTTGATGCCATCGCCCACCATTGCCACCACGGCGCCCTGCCCTTGCAGGCGCTGCACGTGGTCGAGCTTGTCCTGCGGGCTTTGGCCGCCCAGCGCGCTTGCAATGCCCAACTGGCGCGCGATGCGCTCGACATTGCCCTGGCTGTCGCCCGACAGCAGCACCAGCTGTTTGCCGGCCGCCTGCAAGCTGGCCACCACGGCCGCGGCTTCCTCGCGCACGGCGTCTTCGACGCTGAAGCAGGCCAGCCAGCCTTGCGTGCTGCCCAGGAACACCTGCGTGCCCTGCTCCGGCGGCGCTTGCGTCAAGGGCTTGCCGACCAGGGCTTGCACAAAGGCGCGGCTGCCGATCCGATAAAGCTGACCGTCGATCTCGCCTTCCAGGCCTTCCCCAGCCATGCTTTGCACCGCAGTGGCATGCAAGGCCGGCAAGCCGCGTGCCGCATGCAGGAGCGCGCGCGCCAGCGGATGCAGGCTGGAGGCTTCCAGCGCTGCCGCCAGGCGCAAGGCCTGTTCGCGTTTCATTGCCGGATCGAACAGGCGCGAGTGCTGCAGCACCGGCTGGCCGACAGTCAGGGTGCCGGTCTTGTCGAACACCACATGGGTGGCGCGATGCAAGGTTTCCAGCACATGCGGCTGCATCACCAGCACGCCCTGGCGCAGCAGGGCATCGGTGGCCGCGGCCAGCACGCTCGGCGTGGCCAGCGACAGCGCGCAGGGGCAGGACACCACCAGCACCGCAATCGCCACCGGCCAGGCGCGCGCCGGGTCGATGAAATTCCAGGCCACGAACACCGCCGCCGCCAGCAACAGCAGCGCCAGCACGAACCAGCCGGCAACCTGGTCGGCCCATTGCGCAATGCGCGGCTTGGCCTGGCCGGCGCGCTCGGCCAGGCGCAGCAACGCCGACAAGGTGCTGTCCACCAGCGGCCGCGTCACCTGCAGCAGCGCCGGCTGGCCGGCATTCACGGCGCCGCCGGGGATGGCTTCGCCGGCGCGCCGCGTTTGCGGCCGGCTCTCGCCGGTCAGCAGCGACAAGTCCACCGTTGCCGCGCCCTCGACCAACTCTCCATCCACCGCAAAGGCTTCGCCCGGGCGCACGCGAATCACATCGCCGGCCTGCAGCCGGGCGGCTGCCACCAGCTCGTCGCCGGCGGCGCTCACGCGCAGCGCCGCAGCCGGCATGGCATGCTGCAAACCATCCAGGGCGCCGCTGGCCCGGCGCCGTGCGCGCAGTTCCAGATAGCGGCTGCATAGGAGCAGGAAGATGAACATGGTGACCGAATCGAAATACACCTCGCCCTGGCCGCGCAGGGTGGACAGCGTGCTGCCGATGAAGGCGGCGGCGATGCCCAGCGCGACCGGCACATCCATGCCCAGGGCGCGGCTCTTCAGGCTGTTCCAGGCGCCGGCAAAAAAAGGCTGGGCACTGTAAAGCACTGCCGGCAGCGTCAGCAGCAAACTGGCCCAGCGCATCAGGCTGGCCATGCTGGCGTCCATGCTGTCGGCATCGGCAATGTAGGCCGGCACCGCGTACATCATCACCTGCATCATGCACAGGCCGGCGATGAACACTTGCCGGAACAGCTTCTTACCGGCCTTTTGCAATTGCGCGCTCTGGCGCACCGGGTCGAAGGGATAGGCGGTATAGCCGATGCCTTGCAGGCTGGCCAGCACTTGCGATGGCTGGCACAGGGCCGGGTCCCAGCGCAGGTGCAAGCGCTCGGTCGCCACGTTCATGCTGGCCTGTGCAATGCCGGGCAGTTCCGCCAGCCGGCGCTCGATCAGCCACACGCAGGCGGCGCAGCGTATGCCTTCCACTGAAAACACCGCTTCGCGCAGATCGCCGGCGGCGCTGGCGTAGCGCTGCTGTTCTTCTTCGGCATCGAACAGGCGCAGCGCTTCCGGCACCAGCGCCTGCGCCTCGCGCGCACTGGCGGAAAAGCCGCTGCGGGTCTGGTAATAATCGGCAAAGCCGCTGTCGACGATGGCTTGCGCCACCGCCTGGCAGCCGGGACAGCACAGGGCTTGTTCGCGCGCCTGCACCCGCACCGTGTACTGGCTTCCGGGTGGGACCGGCAATCCGCAGTGAAAGCAATCGCACTCGCTGGCGGCCGCGACCGCGCGAAGCGGCAGGCTCAGGTCGGCACTCATCACTGCACTCCCGGCGTGACGCACAACAGGTCCAGCCAGCCGCCATGCATGCCGCTGGCGGCGCGCCACATGCCCAGCAGGCCAAAGCCCGCCACCACCGCGCCCGCCACTTGCCGCACTTGCGGATGGCGCACCAGGGCGCGCAATTTTTCACCGGCCAGGCCCATCGCCATCAGGGCCGGCAGGGTGCCCAGGCCGAAGGCCAGCATCACCAGCGCGCCGCTGGCGGCGCTGCCGGAGAGCATGGCGGTGGTCAGCACCGAATACACCATGCCGCAGGGCACCCAGCCCCACAGCGCGCCCAGCGCCAGCGCCTTGAGCGGATGATCGACCGGAACCAGATGACGCATGGCGGGCTGGATGTGACGCCACAGGTGCCGCCCGGCTTTTTCCAGCACGGCCAGGCCGCGCCAGGCATCCATCAGGTACAGGCCCAGGGCCAGCAACATGCCATTGGCCAGCCAGTACATGGCCAGGCGCAAACTGGCCAAGTCGAGCGCCGCCTGCACCCCGCCCAGCATGCCGCCGGCCAGGGCGCCGGCCACGGCATAGCTGGCGATGCGGCCGAGGTTGTAGGCGCCCACGCGCAAGACGCTGTCCAGCACCAGTGGCGGAGCAATCGCCATCGTGGCCACTTTCACCGGAAAGGGACGCGCCGGCGCCGCGCTGGAAAATGCGGCGACGATGCCGCCGCACATGCCCACGCAGTGCACCGCGCCCAGAAGGCCCAGCAGGAATATCGGCAGCAAGGACCAGCTCACGCGACAGCCTTCCTCAGATGGTCTTTGAATAACGCATGGGCAGCGCTTCCACCTGCGGCGCCGCCCGGCGCTCCTGCAGATAGCGATCGAACACCATGCAGATATTGCGGATCAGGAGCCGCCCTTTCGGGGTGACCGTGATCCATTGCGGGTCGATGTGCAAGAGGCCATCGCGCTCGAACTGGCGCAGGGCTTCCAGCTCGCGGCTGAAATGGCTGGCGAAGCTGATCGGAAAGGCCTGCTCCAGCGCCGACACCGACAATTCGAAATTGCACATCAACATCTGGATGATCGAGCGGCGCAGCACATCGTCCAGCGCCAGGCGGATGCCGCGCGCCACCGGCAACTGGCCGGCATCGAGCTGCTTGTAATAGGCGCTCAAGGTCTTGACGTTCTGGCTGTAGCTGCTGCCCACGGCGCTGATGGCCGACACGCCGCAGGCCACCAGGTCGGCATCGGCATGGGTCGAATAGCCCTGGAAATTGCGGTGCAGCCGGCCCTGGGCCTGGGCCACGGCCAGCTCGTCATCCGGCTTGGCGAAATGGTCCATGCCGATATACACGTAGCCGGCCCGGGTCAGGCGCTTGATACACAGGCCCAGCATGTCGAGCCGGGTCTGGGCATCCGGCAACAGCGCTTCATCGATCTGGCGCTGGGCCTTGAACAGATGCGGCAGGTGGGCGTAGTTGTAGACCGAAATGCGGTCCGGATTGGCGGCGATCACCTTGGACAGGGTGGCGCCCATCGAGATCACGTTCTGGTTCGGCAAGCCGTAGATGAGGTCGATCGAGATCGAGCGGAATCCCGCTTCACGCGCGGCCTGCATGGCGTCCAGCGTCAGGTGCTCGGGCTGGATGCGATTCACCGATTTCTGCACTTCGGAATCGAAATCCTGCACGCCCATCGACAGGCGATTGAAGCCCTGGCGCCGCAGGCTGAAGATGCGCTCGCGGTCCACGGTGCGCGGGTCGATCTCGATGGAGAATTCGCCAACTTCATCGCTGGCCAGCTTGAACCAGCGCCGCAGGTGGTTCATGAGGTCTTCCATTTGCGCGTCCGACAGGAAGGTCGGCGTGCCGCCGCCCAGGTGCAATTGCTCCACCACCCGGCTGCCGGCAAACAGGTGGCCCTGCATTTCGATTTCGCGCTTCAGGTAGCCGAGATAGGTGGCGGCTTTTTCATGGTCGCGAGTGATGATCTTGTTGCAGGCGCAGTAATGGCAAAGCGACTCGCAAAACGGAATATGGAGGTAAAGCGACAAGGGCTGGCCGCGATCCATGCGCCGCACCGCGGCCACCGTTTGCAGATAGTCGCCGTAGCCGAAGGATTCGGTGAAGCGGTCGGCCGTCGGATAAGACGTATAGCGCGGGCCGAGCTGGCTCAGCCGGCCGATCAGTTCCGCATCGAATTCGATTGCCGGAGATGAGGGGCCGGCGTCCCGGGACTGCATCATGATTTGCGCTCCTGTCACGGCATACGCCGCTGCCCGAGGGGTGACTTTTTCGGGCGCTTGCAGTGTAGGGAGCGGGCCTGGCCAAAACCTTGATCCAGGTCAAAATGGTCCGGGTGGCTGGAGACTTGGCCTGTCTGTCATGCCTTGGGCTGCGCACCGTCCAGCGGCAGGCGCAATGCCACCATGTCATCGCCCTCCGGGCTGCGGCTCACTTCGAAGCCCAGGCTTTGCGCCAGCCGGATCAGTCCACGATTGTGGGCCAGCGCCACGCCGACCAATTGCCGCGTCCCGCGCTGGCGGCAGTAGGCGATGATCTTGTCCATCAAGAGCCGGCCCAGGCCGCGGCCCTTGATGTCGGAGCGCACGATGATGGCGAATTCGGCACACTGGTTGTCGGGGTCGGCAACGGCGCGCACCACGCCCAGTGTTTCGCTGCCGCCGTCGGCCTGGGCTCGGGTGGCGACGAAGGCCATCTCGCGGTCGTAGTCGATTTGCGTCAGGCGCGCCACCTGCGAAGGCAGCAGCTCGGAGACGGCGCTGAAAGCGCGCAGGCGCACATCGTCGCTGTTCAAATGATGGAAGAAGCGCACATGGGCCTCACCATCTTCGGGCCGGATCGGCCGCAGCAGCAGGGTTTCGCCCTGCCAGTCCACCGATTCTTCCAATTGGTCGGGATAAGCGCGAATCGCCAGCCGGTCGGCCCGCGCCGGCCCCAGCTTGACGCGCGCATCCAGCGCCAGCACGCCTTGCGGGTCGCACAGTAGCGGATTGATATCCAGCTCCATCACTTCCGGCAGATCGGAGACCAGATCGGAAATGCGCAGCAGCACTTCGCACAGTGCATTGACATCCACCGCCGGCTGATTGCGATACCCCTGCAGCAGGCGAAAGACCCGGGTGCGCGCGATCAGGTCGCGCGCCAGCACCATGTTCAGCGGCGGCAGTTGCACCGCCGAATCGGCCAGCACTTCCACCGCCGTGCCGCCCTGTCCAAACAGGATGACCGGGCCGAACACGGGATCGGTGGAGACGCCCACGATCAGTTCATGCGCTTGCGGCCGGCGCGCCATCTGCTGCACGGTGAAGCCGCGCAGGCGCGCGTGCGGCGCCAGGCTTTTCACCCTTTGCAGCATGGAGCGGGCGCAATCCAGCAGCGCGCTTTCGCTGTCCACATCGAGCACCACCCCGCCGACATCGGACTTGTGGCTGATGTCGGGCGACAAAATCTTCAGCGCAACCGGGAAGCCGATTTCGCGCGCGGCAAGTGCCGCCTGCTGCGGCGTTTCGACCTGGCGCGTTTGCACCACCGGGATGTGATACGCCGCCAGCAGTTGCTTGGCTTCTGGCTCGGTCAGCAATTCGCGGCCGCTGGCCAGCACCTCTTTGAGCAGGGCGCGGGCAGCGGCGCGTTGCGGCGCGCGCTGCTCGCTGCGGGCCGGCGGCACCTGCATCAGCAATTCCTGGTTGCGGCGGTAGTTCACCAATTGCATATAGGCCTGCACCGCGTCTTCCGGGGTGTCGTAGGTGGGAATGCCGGCGCTGGCGAAGATGGCGCGCGCCTCGCGCACCGCTGCCCCGCCCATCCAGCAGGCCAGCACATTGCGTCCGGCATTTTTTGCCAGCGGCACCAGCTCGCGCGCGATGTCGGCGCTGGTCACGATGGCGGTGGGCGCATGAATCAGCAGGATGGCGTCCACATCCTGGCTGTCCAGCAGGATCTGCAGCGCTTCGCGGTAGCGCGCCACCGGAGCGTCGCCGATGATGTCCACCGGATTGGCGCGCGACCAGGTGGCGGGCAGGCGCGCATCCAGTTGCTGCAGCACCGGCTCGGACAATTCGGCCAGCCGGCCGCCAGCGGCCATCAGGGCATCGGTGGCCATCACGCCCGGTCCGCCGCCATTGGTGAGGATGGCCAGGCGCTCGCCCCATTGCGGACGGCTGCGCCCCAGGGTTTCCGCCGCATCAAACAGGTCTTCGGTGGACAGCACGCGCAGCATGCCCGCGCGGCGGATGGCGGCGTCGTACACCAGGTCGGCGCCGGCCAGCGCGCCGGTATGCGAGGCCGCGGCCTTGGCTGCCTGCGGTGAACGACCGGCCTTGATCACCATCACCGGCTTGCTGCGCGCGGCGGCGCGCGCCGCCGACATGAA
>JAEVZY010000338.1 GCA_023392035.1 Pseudomonadota bacterium
CTCCATCACCGCGCAACTGGGGGTGATGCGCGTGACCGAAGAACTGGATGCGATGCTGGTGATGGGCATGCCGCATGGCTTTCGCCTGGTCCTGCCGCGCGTGATGGCGCTGGCGCTGGCCATGCCCCTGCTGGTGGTGTGGACCGACGTCATGGCCTTGCTGGGCGGCATGCTGGCGGCCTGGCTGGAGCTGGGCCTGACGCCCACTTATTTCTTCAACGGCCTGCCCGATGCCGTGCCGCTGCCCAATTACTACATTGGCCTGGGCAAGGGCTTGGTATTCGGCGGCCTGATCGGCCTGATTGCCTGTCATTTCGGCCTGCGCATCAAGCCCAACACCGAAGACCTGGGACGAGGCACCACCGACTCGGTGGTCAGCGCCATCACCGTGGTGATCCTGGCCGACGCCGTGTTTGCCATCGTGTTCAAGGGAGTGGGTTTCTGATGACGGCGGGGGCCAGCGTCGCGCCGCAAGACCTGGTGGTGCAGGTACGCGGCCTGTGCACGCAGTTCGGCGATTTTGTCGTGCATCGCGATCTGGATTTGGACGTGCGACGCGGGGAAATCCTGGCGCTGGTCGGCGGCTCGGGTTCGGGCAAGACCACGCTGCTGCGGCAATTGCTGGGGCTGGAACGCCCTGCGCGCGGCAGCGTGCAAGTGCTGGGACAGGACATCGGCCATGCCGCCAGCGAAGCGGGGAAATCGTCCTGGCTGTTGCGCCAGCGCTGGGGCATGCTGTTCCAGCAAGGTGCGCTGTTTTCGGCCCTGACCGCCTTTGACAATGTGGCCCAGCCGCTGCGCGAATTGCGCACGCTGCCGCCCGGGCTGATTCGTGCGGCCACCCTGGAAAAGCTGAACATGGTCGGCATCAGTCCCGAGCAGGCGCTGCGCATGCCCTCCGACTTGTCGGGCGGCATGGTCAAGCGGGTGGCCCTGGCGCGCGCGCTGGCGCTGGAACCGGAATTGCTGTTTCTTGACGAACCGACTGCCGGCCTCGATCCGGCCCTGTCGGATGCCTTTGTCGCATTGCTGGCTTCCCTGCACCGCGCCATGCGCCTGACGGTGGTGATGGTGACGCACGACCTGGATACCCTGCTGGCGCTGTCGGACCGGATCGCGGTGCTGGCCGACAAGCGCGTGCTGGCCATCGGACCCTTGAAGGAAGTGGTGCAGGTGGATCACCCTTTCATCCGCGAATTCTTTCACGGCGAACGCGGGCGGCGCGCGCTGCTGGCGCTGGATGCCAGCCCAAGCGCATTGGAGTGACATGGAAAACAAATCTCATGCCCTGATAGCGGGCCTGTTCACCATACTGCTGCTGGCGGCGGCCATTGCCATCGGTCTCTGGCTCAATCGCGAGCGTGAAGAGACCGTGCCGTATGAAATCGCCACCAAGCTGCCGATTCCGGGGCTGTCGCCGCAAGCCAGCGTCAATTACCGCGGCCTGGAAGTGGGCCGGGTCACCGAAATCGCTTTCGATCCGCAAGTGCCGGGGCAAATCCTGATCCATCTGAAAGTGCGCCCCGACACGCCCATCACCCGCTCCACCTGGGCCATGCTCGGCTACCAGGGCGTGACCGGCATCGCCTTCGTGGTGCTGGACGACGATGGCAGCGAACCGGTGCGGGTGGCATCCACTGCGGCCAATCCGGCGCGCATCACGCTGCGGCCGAGCCTGCTCAACCGGCTCGAAAGCCGCGGGCTGGAAATTCTTTCCCAGGTGGAGGAAGTGACACGGCGCGTCAACAGCCTGCTCAATGAAGAGAACCAGCAGGCGATGCTGAAGACCTTCTCCAACATCAGCAGCGCTGCGGAACAGTTCGAGCGCATTCCGCGCCAGATGCAACCGACCCTGCAACGGCTGCCGGCCCTGACCAGCCAGACGGAACGGATGGTGCATTCCATCGACCAGCTGTCACGCGACCTGTCGGCCATGAGCGCCAATCTGCAGGGCAAGGATGGCGCCCTGGCCCGGGTCGGCAGGAGCGCGGATGAAATCACCGCCCTCGCCAGTCGTTTCGAGAACGACCTGGTGCCGCTGACCACCGACATCCGTTCCACGCTGCGCCTGTTCAATCGCACGCTGGAAGGAATCAATGAGCGTCCGCAAAGCGTGCTGTTCGGCGCTCGTCCGGCCGAACCGGGTCCGGGCGAAGCCGGCTTCGTGGCGCCGATGCCCGAGCCCCCATTCAAGCGAGAATGAGATGAGAGCCCTGGAGATGAAGACCCTGGTGATGAAGACCCTGCTGCCGCGTTGTTCCCTGGTCTTGCTGCTGCTGGTGGGCGCCTGCACCGTGACGGGCAAGTACGAGGACCAGAACATGTACGACCTCGGAGCGGGCGCGGTTCTGCCGGCGGTCGCCGGGCCGCACGTGCCGGCCCTGGCCCTGAGCGAAATCACCGCGCCGACCTGGATGGATTCCAGCCGCATCGTGTATCGCCTGGCCTACGAAGATCCGCTCGAGGCCCACAGCTATGCGCGCTCGCGCTGGATCATGCCGCCTTCGCGCCTGTTCCTGCAACGCCTGAAAAGCGCCCTCGCACAGTCCGGCACGGCGGTGGTGTCCACCAGCGATGGCGCGCGCGATCTGCCGACCCTGCGCATCGATGCCGACGACTTCAGCCAGGTCTTCCAGACCAGCACGCAAAGCCAGGGCCGGGTGAGCTTGCGCGCCAGCGTGCTGCAGGAGCGCAAGCTGCTGGCGCAGAAAAGCTTC
>JAEVZY010000009.1 GCA_023392035.1 Pseudomonadota bacterium
TTCGAAGGTGAGGCGTTCCTGGCGCTTCAACCAATCCAGTTCATCGGTCAGGCCGAGAGAAAGCGCATGTTGGCCGCCGTCCAGCATGCCGGCCGCCAGCAGTCCCGGCAGGTCTTGCGGCGTGACCGGGCCGTAGGCGACGCGCCCGGCGGCGGTTTGCACTTCCACCATGGGCTCCAGCCAGAACATGCCGCGCGAGCCATTGCGCACGATCTGCACAGTGCGGCCCTGGCTGGCGGCCAGCGCCTGCAATTGATCGGCCACGGTATCGGCGCCCAGGGCCAGCGCGGTGGAGTCGCGCGGGATGAAGACTTTCACGGGGTTGCTTGCGACGGGGCTCATTGCTGGTCTCCGCTGGCGTTTTGCAACAGCGCTTTCAGGCGCTGCGGCGTCATGCGCGCGTGCAGGCGCTCGTCCAGCATCACCGCCGGCCCGACCGCACACTGGCCGAGGCAAAACACTTCATGCACTTCCAGTTGGCCGTCGGCGCGCGTTTCGTTCAGGCCGCAACCGGCGCTGTGCGGCAGGGCATCGATCAGCTTTTGCACGCCCAGCGCCTGGCAGGCTTCGGCGCGGCACACGTGCAATTGATGCGCGGCCGGCGGCGTCTGGCGGAAGTGCGGGTAATAGGTGATCACGCCGTGGATTTCCGCGCGCGACAGATGCAGCGCCTTGGACAGTAGCGGCACCGCCTCGGGCGGGATATGGCCCAGGCTGTGCTGGATATCGTGCAGAACCGGCAGCAAGGGGCCGGGGCGCTCGTCGAATTTCGCCTGCGCCTGCTGAACGGCGGCTTCTATGCGGCCGTTGGCGGCTGCCGGGGTCGCCGGTGCGGGGGCGGCGGGGGCTTCGGTCAAGGTGCTCATGGGGTCTCCGGGTGGCGCGTCTTGCAAGCCGCGGTTCAAATAGGCACAATCCTGCATATTGTTCACGGCCAGCTTGCTGCGTACGGCGGCATCTTAGGTCGCCCGTCCATGGCAGGGCAATATGAGGCATAAGCTCCGCAACTAATGGCAAAACTCTGCATATATGAAACTCAGCGTCCGCCCAGGCTTGTTCATTGAGGACGGCAGCGGCCAGATCCGCCCTCTGCGCCGCGCGCTGGAATTGCTGGCGAGCGTCAAGGCCGAGGGCAATCTGCGCCGCGCCTGCAGCCAACTTGAGCTGTCCTATCGCAGCGGTTGGGACATGTTGGTCGAATTGGAAAAACAGCTCGGCGGCGAAGTGGTGCAGATGACGCGCGGCCGCGGCAGCACGCTGACGCCGCTTGGCGAAAAACTGCTGGCTGCGCAACAACTGGTGGAAGCGCGCATCGGCCCCATCCTGCAAAGCATTTCAATCGAAGTGGACGCCGAAGTGCAGGGCGCCTTGACCCAGGCCCGCAACAACCTGCGCGTGTTCGCCTCGCACGGTTTTGCCATCGCCTTGCTGGGCCAGCATTTGCAGAAGCAGGGCGCACCGGTCGATCTCACTTATCGCGGCAGCGTGGAAGCCTTGGCGGGACTTTCGCGCGGCAGTTGCGATGTGGCCGGCTTTCACGTGCCCATGGGCGAGCTGGAGAGCGAGGCGCTGGCGCAATTGCAGGGCGTGCTCGATCCCAGACTTTTGCTGGTGGGCTTGGCAACGCGCCGCCAGGGATTGATGGTTGCACCCGGCAATCCGCGTGCGATCTGGGGCCTGGACGACTTGTTCAAACCGGGCGTGCAATTCGTGAATCGCCAGCCGGGCTCGGGCACGCGTTTGATCCTTGACCTGATGCTCAAGCGCGCCGGCCGCGACGGCATGCAGATCAGCGGTTTTGAAAGCGTGGAGTTGACCCATGCCGCGGTGGCCGCCTTCGTCGCCAGCGGCAAGGCCGACGCCGGCATGGGCGTGGAAACCGCGGCGCGCCAGTTCAATCTGGATTTCGTGCCCTTGGTGTCGGAGCGCTATTTCCTCGCCTACTCGCCCGATCTGAAAAACGATGCGCGCCTGCAGCCGGTGCTGCAATTGCTGCAGTCGGCGCACTTCAAGGGCGAGGTGAATCAGTTGGCGGGGTATGACTCGGGGATTTCGGGGAATTGCATGGGCCTGAAGGAGGCGTTTCCGGTTTTGGCCGAGCAAAACCTTCCCAGCTTGGCTGGATCGCGGGCGAAACTGCCTCGGCAATCGCAGTCCGCGGGAGAATTCATTCGAGAGTTGCGGGACAGCGATCGCTATTGATGCGGTCACCCGCCCATCTCACCCATCAACCTCCACTGCGCCACCCCCACCCCCATCATGCTTTCCCCGGCCACCAATCCCGCCGCCACGCTCAAGGTGTAGCGGCCGCTGATTCCCGGCGCGACGCGCGCCGCCAGCCAGGCGAGCAGGGCGCCGAAGGCCATCATCAGCGAGACCGAGGCCGGCAGCACGAAGGCCAGGCCGACTGCGGCGGGCGCCGGCAGCCGGTGCACCGTCTGCGGCGGCAGCAGGATTTCCAGGCTGCCCAGCGCGATGCCGAGGAGGGTGCCGAACACAATGGCGACACGTACGCTGGCGTCCAGCGAACCCAGTCCGGCGGTGAGCGTTTGCGCCACCGCCTTCCAGGTGGCGACGGCCGGGGCCGGCCAGGCTTCGGTGAGCAGCATGGATTTCGGATCGGGGATCAGGGCCTTGTAGGCCAGCACCGCCACCACGCTGCCAATCACGATGCCCAGGCATTGCGAGACGGCCAGCTTCCAGGGCGTGGCGCCGATGGCGCGGCCGACCTTGAGGTCGTTCATCAAGTCCGTGCACTGGCCGGCGGCGCCGCCGGCGGTATTGGCGCCCATCAGGTTGGCCGCAAGCTGGCCCTGGGCCGCCAGGCCGATGCCCAGTTGCGACAGCTGGCCGATGGCGCCCACCGGCGCAATGCCGGTTGCGCCCACCACGCGCGCCGCCACCACGGCCAGCGCCACCGACAAGGGGATGCTCAACCAAGCCATGGAAGGCGCAATGCCGAACAGGCTTTGCTGCAGCAGCACCACCAGCACAATCGAAAGCAGAAGGGCAGCGAGCGCCAGCAATTGCGTGCGCAGATGGTCCATCAGCTTGAGCGGCGCGCCGCCGCGCACGATGCCGCGCTGGCGCAGCAGGCGCAGGCCCAGGCCAGTAAAGGTGGCCGACACCATCAAGGCCACGCCCGGCCACAGCAACCACTCGACCAGGCGCGCGAATTGCGGACCATCGCTCGACGCCGGCAGCACCACCAGACCGCGTTCCAGCAACCAGGGCGCAATGCCGCCCCAGGCCAGCAGCGCGCCCAGCAGCAGTGAGAGTCCAACCCGCATGCCGATGATGCCGCCAAAGCCCAGCAGCAAGAGCGAAGGATCGAGGGTGAAGCTCAGCCGCTCCAGTTGCGGCGTGGGCGACCAGCGCGCCAGTGCGCCGTGGAATTCATCCAGCCATTTCAATGCGCCCGACAGCAGGGCCGCGCCGAACAATGCCAGCACCCGGCGCGTCGATTCGCTGCCATGGGCATAGATCTGGGTCAGCGCTTCCAGCGTGGCCACGCTTTCCGGGAAGCGCAGGGCCGGATCGTCCAGGATCGAGGCGCGCAGGAACCAGGCGATCCAGACGCCCAGGAAACTCACGGAAAACACCCAGGCCACCATCGGCCAAGTGGCCAGATCGACACCGGTCAGCAAGGTCAGCGCCGGGATCGGCGCCACCAGGCCGCCGGAGATGATGGAGGCCGCGGCCGAAGCCACGGTCTGGTTGATATTGCTTTCCAACAGGGTCCATTGCGGCCCATGGCGCAAGCGCTGCATCAGGCCTTGCCAGAAGGTATAGCCGAGCAAAAGCGAGATGACCGACATGTTGAATGACCAGCCGATCTTGAAGCCGGCATAGACATTGGAGGGCGTGAGCAGGGCGCCGAGCAGGATGCCGGTAAGGACGGCTCTGGGACTGAATTCGGCGGGACCGGGCATGCGGCGCGGAAGTGTTTCCGGTTCTGACCGTGACAGCCCGGCAGCGTTCGGCGCAGGCCCCTGCATGCGCGGGCCAATGGACCGCGCGCAAGCCTATTCGCAGGATGCTTGATCTGCACCTGCGATCAGAACATGCCTGCTCAAGCTTTGTCATACCGAAATGCGCGTCCACTGCGTTGTGCTTGGACGCGGCTTTTGCCTGGAGTGGAAGATGAACGAAATGCTCAAGAAAGCTTGGCGCCTGACTGCCTTGCGCGGCGTCATCGCGATCATATTCGGCGTGATGGCCTTGTCGCGGCCGGACCTGACCTTGCTCGCCTTTACTGTCCTGTTTGCCGGCTTTGCGCTGATCAGCGGCATTGTGATGGTGGTTGGCTCGTTCCAGGAACGGGCCAGCCATGACCCCGATTGGTGGATCGCCCTGATGCTGGGCCTGGTCGCCATCGGCGCCGGCGTGATTGCCATGGTGCACCCGGCGCTGACGGCCCTGGTGCTGGTCTTGATGATCGGTGCCTATGCCATGGTCAGCGGCGTACTGGATATCGCCGCCGCGATCCGTCTGCGCAAGCTGGTCAGGCATGAGTGGCTGCTGGCGCTCTCCGGTCTTGTCGCGCTGGTGTTCGGGGTGCTGGTGTTCATGTACCCGGTCCAGGGCGGACTGGCGATGGCGATGTATGTCGGCATCTACGCCATCGTCAGCGGCGCGCTGCTGCTGGGCTTCGGCCTCAGCCTGCGCAGCCGCGCCAAGGCCAGCTTCCCCAGCGTGGAAC
>JAEVZY010000067.1 GCA_023392035.1 Pseudomonadota bacterium
TCCACATACATCAGGATGGCGCGGGTATCGATGTCGCGCGCCAGGTAATCCAGCAAATCGCCGAAGTCGACATCGGCGCTCTCTCCCACGGAGATGAACTTGGAAAAGCCGATGCCGCGCGTGCGCGCCCAATCCAGCACCGCCGTCACCAGCGCGCCCGATTGCGAGACGAAGGCAATCCTGCCCGGCAGTGCATCGATGTGGGCAAAGCTGGCATTGATGGACAGGCCCGGCACCAGCAGGCCGACGCAATTGGGACCGAGGATGCGCAGCAAATGCCCGCGCGCGGCATCCAGCATCTTTTGCTTCAGGCTGACGCCCTCGTGGTCGGGCGCCGACATGCCGGCCGACAGCACCACCGCCGCCCGCGTGCCGCGCGCCGCCACATCGGCGACGATGCCCGGCACTGTTGCGGCCGGAGTGCAGATGACGGCCAGCTCCGGCGCCGCCGGCAACTCGGCCACGCTGTGCCAACATGGCAGTCCCTGCACCTGGCTGTATTTGGGATTGACGGCGAAGAGCTGGCCCTTGAAGCCGGCGCTGCGCAGATTCCTGAACACGGTCGCGCCCACGCTGGCCGGTCTTTCGGAAGCACCGAAGACCGCGATGGAGCGCGGCGCAAAGAGGTATTCGAGGTTGCGGATCGTCATCGAGCGATCTTATGGAACGCGGCCCGGTAAAATTTGATATGGATCAAGCCGATCCGGAGCAGTTAACCGCCACCATGCTGGGCGCGCTGCCGCGCCGATTTCCAAACGGAGAACAACGATGAGCTACAAGACGATTTTGGTCCACGTCGACCAGAGCGCCCACAATGCGGAGCGGGTCAAGGTCGGATCGCAGCTGGCGGTCGAGCACGACGCTCATTTGATGCTGGCCGACATGACCGGCCTGTCGCGCTTTGCGCTCACCAACATGGAGACCGGCGGCGCCGATCCGGTGGTCGATTCGCATCGCGCCTTGCTGCATGAGCGCGCGCATCGGGCGCTGGACGCCTCCGAAAAACTGGCCCAGGCCGCCGGCGTCAACAATATCGAGCGCCGCGTGGTGGACGATGAAGCTGGCGCCGGCATGGCCTTGCAGGCACGCTATGCCGACCTGGTGGTGATCAGCCAGGAAGATCCGGAGCAGCCTGTTGTGGGCTCGGCGGAAAACTTTGCCGAGTTCGTGATCCTCAATTGCGCCAAGCCGGTGGTGGTGCTGCCGCGCCTGGGCGATTACTCGAAACTGGGCCAGCGCATCATGCTGGGCTGGAATGGCAGCCGGGAAAGCACGCGCGCCATCGTTTCCAGCCTGCCCCTGCTGCAGCGCGCAGCCTCGGTGCAAGTGGTCATGATCAATCCGAGCGCCGACATCGATGTGCCGGGCGCGGAGCCGGGCGCGGATATCGCGCTCTACCTGGCGCGCCATGGCGTGAAGGTGGAGACGGTGGTCGAATCGGCGCCGGGCGACGCCGGCGATGCCTTGCTCAACCTGGCCGCCGACCATGCCGCCGATCTGCTGGTGATGGGCGCCTATGGCCATTCGCGCTTCCGCGAAATCCTGCTGGGCGGGGTGACGCGCAAACTGCTGGCATCGATGACGCTGCCGGTCTTGTTTGCCCACTGAAAAACGGCACAGGCCGGGGGTGCATGCCGGCCCGGCCTGGCGCATCGGCGCATCAGCGCATTACTTCTGCGCCGGATAGACCAGCACCGGAATGCCGGCATGGGCCAGCACTTTCTGGGTCTGGCTGCCCATGAACACGCGTTGCAGGCCGGTGCGGCCATGCGAGGCCATCCAGATCAGGTCGCAGGCCTGGCTTTTCGCGGCCTCGATGATTTCCATGCCGGGCTCATAGCCGGTCACCACCAGCGAGTCATGCGTCACGCCGGCCGCGGCGGCGGCGTCGGCAATTTTCTTCACATGCTTTTGTGCAGTTTCGCGCACCGCATCTTCGTAGCCGGAGAGGTCGGGCACCACGCCGCCTTCCATGCCCAGCGGATAGGGATAGGCTTCCGCCACCGCATAGACCACGACCGAGGCACCGCAGGCGCGGGCGAAATCGATGGCGGCCTTGCCGGCAGCTTCAGACAGCAGCGAGCCGTCCGTCGGCACCAATATTTTCTTGAACATTGCGTTTCTCCAGTTGGGGGTGGAATTGAGGCTGCCAGGCACCCAGCAGCCAGGCAAGCAAATCGCGCACCGGACGCATGGCATTGCCGAAAGGCAGCGGCTCCGAGCCGCGGAAGAACAGGCCGCGTTCGGTATCGCCCTGCAAGGCATAGCCCAGTTGGCGATCGATGCAGAACTGGCCGGCGCGCACATCGCCATCGCGCAAGCCGCATTGCTGCAGGCAATCGAAGCCCATGGCGCAATCGCGGCGCGCGGCCACCGAGCGCAATTTTTCTTCCTTCTGCAGATAGCTGTCCAGCCAGGGCGTGCGCACCGCGCGTGCCGGCAAGCCGGCCACGCTCATGAAGGTGACGATGTCTTGCGGTCGCGCATCGAGCAGCACGCGCTTGAAGGCGGGATCGGCATCGCCTTCTTCGGTGACGGCAAACGGCGTTCCCAGTTGCACGGCCGAGGCGCCCAGTGCAAACAGCTGCCGCACCTGCTCGGGTGAATTGATGCCGCCGGCGACCACCAGCGGGATGTTTTCCGCCTCCAGGCCCAGCTGCCGCATAACTTCGCGCGTGCCTTCCAGTACCACCTCGAACGCAAATTGCGGCGCATGCACGTCTTCCAGGCGCGGTGCGCCAAGATGGCCGGCGGCGCGCTGCGGATTCTCGATGATGATGGCGTCCGGCAGACGGTTCTTGCGCATCCACTTCTTCAGCACAAGCGCAATGCCACGTGCATCGGAAAGAATCGGCAGCAAGGCGATGTCGGGAAATTGCGCGGTCAGCTCCGGCAAATCCAGCGGCAGGCCGGCGCCGGCGACGATGGCGTCGGCCCCGCTCTCGCAAGCCTGGCGCACATAGGCTGAATACTGCTGCAGGGCGCGCATGACATTGACCGCGATCGCGCCCTGTCCGCCCGCCAGTTCCCTGGCCGCCTTGATCTCGCGATCCAGGGCCTGCAGGTTGAGCGCGTCGATGCCGGCCTTGTCGGCGTTCTCGCTGGCCTGCATCAGGTCCGGATGATGGCGCCGCAAATCGACGCTGGAGATGGTGCCCATGGCTCCGTGCCGCGCCACGCTGCCAGCCAGGCGGTGGGCCGAGACGCCCACGCCCATTCCTCCCTGGACGATGGGAAGAAGGCGCTTGCTGCGCAGGCGGAAGACGGGCAGATCGGAATTCGGCACGGCGGACTTTCAAGTGGACTGAAGACCGCGGCAGCGTAACAAACGGGGGCGTGAAAAAGTTTGACCTGAATCAAAATGCGCCGGGTGCATGCACGACCACCAGCGCGCCCCCAGGGCGCATCAAGGCATGCCCTGCCACAGCGGCGGCTCCTGCATCAAGGCCACTTGTTCGCGCAATTCCAGTATGCGGTCCTGCCAATAGCGTTCGCTGCCGAACCATGGAAAGGCCTGTTGAAAGGCCGGATCGCCAAAGCGCGAAGCCAGCCAGGCCGAGTAATGCAAGAGGCGCAGGCTGCGCAGCGCTTCCAGCAGATGCAGTTCGTGTTCCGGAAATTCGCGGATGTCTTCATAGCCGGCCAGCACATCCTGCAATTGCCGGCGCATGTCTTCGCGGCTGCCGGAGAGCAGCATCCACAGATCCTGCATGGCCGGGCCCATGCGGCTGTCGTCGAAGTCGACGAAGTGCGGGCCGCTGTCGGTCCACAGTACATTGCCGGGGTGGCAGTCGCCATGCAGGCGCAGCAGTTCGATACTGCCTGCGCGCTCGAAGCAGGTTTGCACGCTTTCCAGCACCTGCTCCGAAATGGCGGACCAGGGCGCGCGCAGCGACTCCGGGATGCAGCCCTCGCTCAATAGATAGTCGCGCGGTTCGACGCCGAAGCTTTGCCGGTCAAGTTGCGGACGTGCCTCGAACTTGCGCGCCGCACCCACGGCGTGGATGCGGCCGATATAGCGGCCCAGCCATTCCAGCGTGTTGCTGTCTTCCAGTTCCGGCGCCCGGCCGCCGCGGCGGGGAAAGACCGCGAAGCGATAGCCCTCGTGGTGTTGCAGGCTCGCGCCGGCATGCAGGAGCGGCGCCACCACCGGCACTTCTGCCTCGATCAATTCGAACAGAAAGGCATGTTCCTCTTTGATCTGCTGATCGGTCCAGCGGCCGGGACGGTAAAACTTGGCCACCAGCGGCGGGCCATCTTCCATGCCGACCTGGTAGACCCGGTTTTCATAACTGTTCAAGGCCAACAGCCGGCCATCGCTGTAAAGACCCAGGCTTTGCAGGGCATCCAGCACGTGGGTGGGATCGAGTTCGCCGAAGTCGAGTTGGGTTTTCATCAAGCGATTTTAGTCCGGGCTATGGGGCGAATACGACAGAAAGCGCGCCATGCAAGGGGCGTTACGCCCTGTAACCGGAAAAACATTGCTGTAGGGAACTATTTCTTCTAGATTCGCTACAGCCACCGAACAAAGGATCGAAGACATGCCTCGCCCTCCTTGCCAAGACGACAAGCCGACGCGCAGACAAGGCGGCTTCACGCTTATTGAATTGATGGTGGTGGTGGTCATCATGGGCCTGCTGGCCGCCATCGGCTATCCGGCTTACACGCAGCACGTGGTGAAAAGCAAGCGCAGCGCGGCGCAGGCATTGATGATGGACCTGGCCGATCGCGAACAGCAATTCATGCTGGCCAACCGGACCTTCGCCAGCAAGAGCGATCTCACGACCGCCGGCTTTTCCATGCCCGACAATCTGAGCGCCGTGTACGACTGGGATGTCAGCACCAGCAACGGCACGCCGCCCGGCTTCACCATTACCTTCACTCCCGTCAGCGGCGGCTCGCAAGCCTCCGATGGCGCGCTTTCGCTCACCAGCGATGGCGTGAAATCCCCGGCCGGCAAATGGTAAGCATGAATTCCGTTCGCACTGCTGCGCGACCTGTTTTGCGCACTGCTCCCCAACGCGGCGCTTCCCTGCTGGAGGTGCTGGTCACGATCGTGATCCTGGGCTTCGGCATCCTCGGCATGGTCGGACTGCAATCGCGCCTGCAAGTGTCGGAGATGGAGTCTTACCAGCGTGCGCAAGCGCTGATCCTGCTG
>JAEVZY010000075.1 GCA_023392035.1 Pseudomonadota bacterium
ATCCCGGCCAGCGCAATGACGACCCGGAACAGCGCTGGCAATTCACGCGACAAGCCGGACTGGTATTGCGTCTCCACATCGATGGACAAATCGCGGCCGGAGCCATCTGCCTGCGGGCCGGCGCCAACTGGCATCTGGTCACACTCGCCCATGACAGCGCCTTGAATGCCTACCGCCTGGACACACTGTGCTGCTATCTGGCGATGGAAGAATGCGTCAAGCGCGGCGGGCGCGAGTTTCACTTCCTGGGCGGACAGTGCGAGCGCATGTATCGCTTTCTCGGGCGCGAAAGAAAGCTCTACGACCTTGCCATCTACCGCTCGCGTTCCAAGCTGGCCTTGCAGCCGCTGGCGGCACTGGAGGCATGGTCACAACAGCTTCACAAGCGAGCGAAGCAATGGTTGGCAGGCCGCAAGAGGCCAGCCGGCCTTTGATTCCCTGGCGTGACCACAAGCTGTCAGACCGGAGGTCCGCTCAACGCCGCCCAATGGACTGCGATTCACTGCTCGAGGTTTTGCTGGTTCAAGGTGTCGCTGGTCGCGGCTTCGCTCTTCAAGCTCGGCAACGAGGAATTCAGTCCAACATTGCTGGACTCCGAGCCGTCCTTGCTCGAAGTCAGCGCTACATAGTGCCCCGCTCCGGATTTCGCTTTGGCCGCTGGTCGCGGGCGCTTGGCCTGCGCAGTACTGGCGACAAATGGCTTGGGTAGCCGCGTAACGCCTGAGTCGCCTGGTGGAGCACGGCGCGGGGCGACTTTCGATACAGCCGCGGGATCGGCAATGGCACGCGCAAATCGCACCATTTCGTGTTCATTGTCACGACGCGGCTCGGCGGCGATTGCGTTCTGAAAGTTCTTGAAATTTTCCTCGCCGATCTGCTTGCGGAATTGATCCGACAATGCCACGTAGTCGACCTTAGCGCCGGGTTGCTGCTGCGCCAGCGCAAACAAGGGACCGAAATAGGCCTTGGCGGGCAGGGGCATTTCTTTGGCCCAGGGCAGACCGTGGGCATCCGCCATGTGGGGACGCAACAGGGCGCTGCGTTTTGCCGGGTCCTTCTCTTCCAAGGCGCTGTGGCACAAGGCGAGAATTTCCAAGTCCTTCATGCCGACGAACTTGAGCAGTCGCAGCGCGCTGGCGCTTTCTGCGCCGAGTTTGTTGGTCGATGCGGTATCCGGACGATTCTCCAGGACCTTCAAGATCATCTGCCGCGTATCGTCGTCCCACTTCAATGCGGACGGATCCAGACGGGCAGCCAGGCGACGCGACCGGATTTCCATCGCCAGATAGCCGTTCTGGCCGACATCCAAGGTGCGGACCCGTGCAGTCTTTTTTCGGAAAAGCAGATGCTTGCGTTCCACCGTAACGACTTTGCACTTTCTGTCGTTCGCATTGGTTTTCGAGATCATTGCTTCCAGCGCTTCCTGGGAGTGAGTCGCCATCAGCGCCTGCGCCTGCCGCTGCCGCCGCTTCGCGTGTCTTGCGACCTTGGATTCCCGCCAGACATGACGCAAGCCCCATGCGGCAAGCCCGCCGATGACAAGGCCAGCAGCCACAGACAGCCAAATACCGGCAGTGGCAACGGCAGCAATGCTGCTCACCACAATCAATGCAATACCGGCCGCAACGTTGGCCGTGCCTTTCACCACGCCTACCTTGGCGTTGAATTTGCTGCGCCGAGCCAGCTTTTCCCGGCGCGCCTGCTCTTTGCATTCGGCGTTGTGCAAGCCGGTTTCAAGCGGCGACTTGGCGTTGGCTTTTTCCACTTCCTCGCGCCATTGGGTCAGACCTTCCTGCCGAGTCTTTGTCGACTCCAGGTCCCATGAGGCTTTCTCGTGCTGCAGAAGACTGGTTCTGACTTCAGCCAGGCCGGTCACTATGCCGCCCGCACCGGACACCTGACTTGTTCCAGCCAATACCGCCCCAGCCGCCTTGCCGACATAGCTCGCAAAACTGGAGAGGCTGGAAACGACGCTTGCAAGATAGCGTCCAACATTGGTGCCGGCAGTCTGCTTTTCGATATGGTTCGCACTCATCCCGTTGCGCTTGACCAGAATGGGCTGGGTAGCCTTGTTGAATTGGAGGTAAGCGCTGCCGCTTCCTTCCTTGCCACCCGATTCAACGAACTTGAATGCAGCCTCGGCTTTGGCTGCGGCCTCTTTTATTTTGTCTTGCTTTGCCTCTTTCGCCGTGTGCAACTTGTAAGCGTTGCTGACAACGTTGGCTCCTGCACCCAGGACGGCGAATGCGGCGGTTCCCGCAGCGATCGCATCGGGCGCAGCACCGACTTCCAACAACACCGGCTTGTTCTTGTCCAGCAGATGGTCATACCCTGTCGCCAACTTCACAACTGAGGTGCCCGCCCTCCCCGCGAGCTGGTAGCTCATTGTTGTCTCCAGGACGACACCTGGCATGCCTTTGGACGTAATGACTTGCTGGGCAGTGGTGGGCGACGATGGAGCTGCCGAGGCCGGTGTGTTCGGCGCCGCGGGAACCGGGTTGTTCGGCGCCGTGGGGGCGGCGGAGTCAGCGTAGCGGCGAGGCTGTATCAGCTTTACCCGCGTTACCCGTTTGTTTTCGTCTTTTTCCAGATCCAGCGCAGCACCGCGCCGTCGCAGTTGCTTGAGCTGGAGCTCCATCCGGTCGAGCTCTTTGTGGTGATCTTCTGGAGCATGGATCGTCGCCTGCCCTCTTACTGTTTTCATGGTCGCCCCCACTTTCCAGTACGGAAGTGCGGTCTATGTCACGAT
Source organism: Pseudomonadota bacterium (assembly GCA_023392035.1). Classification (GTDB taxonomy): domain Bacteria; phylum Pseudomonadota; class Gammaproteobacteria; order Burkholderiales; family Burkholderiaceae_D; genus Lacisediminimonas. The sequence goes on from JAEVZY010000075.1 coordinate 2,750, forward strand.
CAAGATGTAGACGTTCCGATGAACGAACATCGTGAACGATTATTAATTTTGCAACGCAGCGAAACTGCCGACCCTCTGCCCCCTATGCCCGAGCCCATGAGGCATGTGGCCGATGTGCGGAGCAGCACGGCGAAATAACCGGTTGAACTGTCCGGGAAAACGAGTGAGCTGCACCCAAAGCTTTGGCCCCCCCTATAATGGCTGCGCCTCGACTTTCCCGGCATACCATGCCCTTCTCCCTCGACAAACTGCTGGTCATCGGCATTTCTTCGCGCGCCCTGTTCGATCTGGAGGCGGAAGAAGAGCTGTTTCGCCGACAAGGCCTGGAGGCCTATCGCCAACACCAGATCGCGCATGAGAACGAAGTGCTGCCCATGGGCGGCGGCTTCCCTTTGGTGAAGGCGCTGCTGAAATTGAATGAACTGACCCACAACCAGCGCCTGGCGGAAGTGGTGATCATGTCGCGCAATTCCTCCGAAACCTCGCTGCGCATCTTCAATTCGATCCGCCATTACGGGCTGGACATCACGCGCGCGGCGCTGTCCGGCGGCGCCTCGATCGCACCCTACCTGCAGGCCTTCAATGTCAGCCTGTTCCTCTCCATGCATGAAGAGGACGTGCAAGCCGCGGTCGATTCCGGCACTGCCGCCGCCCTGCTCTACCAGAAACCGGAAAATGCCCTGGCCGAGCTGGACCAGATCCGCATCGCCTTCGACGGTGACGCCGTGATCTTCTCTGACGAATCGGAGCGCATCTACCAATCCCAAGGCATCGAAGCCTTCGAGCGCCACGAGCGCGAGAACGCCGAAAAGCCGCTGCCCGAAGGCCCTTTCGCACGCCTGCTGAAAGCCTTGTCCTACATCCAGAAGAACGCCAGCGCGAACGGCCGCCCGCCGATCCGCACCGCCCTGGTCACGGCCCGTTCTTCGCCCGCCCACGAGCGGGTGATCCGCACCCTGCGCGCCTGGGATGTGGCCATCGACGAGACCTTCTTCATGGGCGGCGTCGCCAAGTCGAACGTCCTGGCCGCCTTCAAACCGCACATCTTCTTTGACGACCAACCGGGACATTGCGAACCGGCCTCTCCCCTGGTCCAGACCGGCCGCGTGCCGCTCAAGACCATCAATACGGAAAAAGTATGAACTGGATGTTGTTGATCCTGGCCGGCCTGCTGGAAGTGGGCTGGGCCATAGGCTTGAAATATACCGATGGCTTTACCCGCCTCTGGCCCAGCGTACTGACCGCGGTGGCCATGATCGCCAGCGTGCTCTTGCTGGGCATCGCCATGCGTGACCTGCCGGTGGGCACCGCCTACGCGGTGTGGGTGGGCGTGGGCGCGGTCGGCACGGCCATCCTCGGCATCGTCCTGTTCGCCGAGCCGGCCACCGGTTTGCGCCTGGCCAGCCTGGGCTTGATCGTGGCCGGCATCGTCGGCCTCAAGCTGGCTTCCTGAAAATACTCGCGCATACATTCAGCCCATAAAAAAACCGCGCGCTCCTTGCGAAGCGCGCGGCTTTTGGCGTGACCGAATGAAATCGATCAGCGCTGAGCCTGAGCGTCCACCACGCACATTGCGGTCATGTTGACGATGCGGCGCACGGTAGCCGAAGGCGTCAGGATATGGACCGGCTTGGCGCAACCCAGCAACACCGGACCCACGGCCACGCCGCCGCCCGCGCCCACCTTCAACAGGTTGTAGGCAATGTTGGCCGATTCCATGTTGGGCAATACCAGCAGGTTGCAATCGCCTTTGAGCGGGGTGTCGGGCATCAGCTCTTTCAGGCGCTTGTAGTTGAGCGCGGTATCGCCGTGCATCTCGCCGTCCACTTCCAGGTTCGGATCGAGTTCGCGGATGATGGCCAGCGCCTCGCGCATCTTCACAGCCGACGCGCTGTCGTTGCTGCCGAAGTTGGAGTGCGACACCAGGGCCGCGCGCGGCAGCATGCCGAAGCGGCGCATTTCTTCGGCGGCCATGATGGTGATCTCGGCGATCTGGGCCGCAGTCGGGTTCTCGTTGACGTGGGTGTCAACCAGCACCAGGGTGCGATCCTGCAGCAGCAAGCCGTTCATGGCGGCATACACATTGGCGCCCTGGCGACGGCCCAGCACCATGTCGATGTAGTTCAGGTGCAGCTGGGTGGTGCCATAGGTGCCGCAGATCATGCCGTCGGCATCGCCCTTGTGGATCGCCATGGAGCCGATCAGGGTATGGCGGCGCCGCATTTCCAGGCGCGCATACTGCTCGGTCACGCCCTTGCGACGGGTCATGTCGAGGAAGGTCTGCCAGTAATCGCGGTAACGCGAATCGAATTCCGGATTGATGATCTCGAAATCGACGTCCGGCTTGATGCGCAGGCCAAAGCGCTCGATGCGCTGCTTGAGCACGGCCGGGCGTCCCACCAGGATCGGCTTGGCCAGGCCTTCGTCCACCACCACCTGCACCGCACGCAGCACGCGCTCTTCTTCGCCTTCGGCATAGATGATGCGCTTGTTGGCGGCCGGCGCTTTCTTGGCCAGCGCAAACATCGGCTTCATGAAGGAGCCGCTGCGATAGGTGAATTGCTCCAGCTTGTCGATATAGGCCTGCATGTCCGCGATCGGACGCTGGGCCACGCCGGATTCGGCGGCGGCACGCGCCACGGCCGGGGCGATGCGGCTGGCCAGGCGCGGATCGAAAGGCCGCGGGATCAGGTAGTCAGGACCGAAGGACAGGTTGGTGATGCCATAGGTGGTGGCAACGATGTCCGACTGCTCCGCCTGCGCCAGCTCGGCCAGTGCGTGCACGGCAGCGATTTCCATCTCGCGATTGATGGTGGTGGCGCCGCAATCGAGCGCACCGCGGAAGATGAAGGGGAAGCACAGGACGTTGTTGACCTGGTTCGGATAGTCGGAACGGCCGGTGGCGATGACGGCGTCGTCGCGTACGGCGCGCACTTCTTCCGGACGGATTTCCGGGTTCGGATTGGCCAGGGCCAGGATCAGGGGACGCGCGGCCATGGTTTTCACCATCTCTGGCTTGAGCACGCCGCCGGCCGACAGGCCGAGGAACAGGTCGGCGCCCTCGATCACCTCGGCCAGGGTACGGGCCGACGTGTCTTGCGCGAATTTGTCCTTGTCCGGGTCCATCAATTCCTTGCGGCCCTTGTAGACCACGCCGGCCAGGTCGGTCACGTAGATGTTCTCTTTCGTGAAGCCCATGTCGACCAGCAGTTCCAGGCAGGCCAGGGCGGCCGCACCGGCGCCGCTGACCACCATCTTGGCGTTCTTGATGGTTTTGCCGACCACTTTCAGGCCATTCAGGATGGCGGCGGCGACGATGATGGCGGTGCCGTGCTGATCGTCATGGAAGACCGGAATCTTCATGCGCTCGCGCAGCTTGCGCTCGATGTAGAAGCACTCGGGCGCCTTGATGTCTTCCAGGTTGATGCCGCCGAAGGTCGGCTCCAGGCCGGCGATGATGTCGCACAGCTTGTCGGGATCGGTTTCGTTGACTTCGATATCGAAGACGTCGATGCCGGCAAATTTCTTGAACAGGACAGCCTTGCCTTCCATGACCGGCTTGGCGGCCAGGGCGCCGATATTGCCCAGGCCCAGCACGGCGGTGCCGTTGGTGATCACGGCCACCAGGTTGGCGCGGGCGGTATAGCGGAAAGCGGTCGAGGGATCGGCAGCAATTTCTTCACAAGCCACGGCCACGCCCGGCGTGTACGCCAGGGACAGATCGCGCTGGTTGGTCAACTGCTTGGTGGGCGCGATGCTGATTTTGCCGGGAACGGGAAACTCGTGATATTCGAGCGCTGCCTGACGAAGCTGCTGGCGGAGCTGCTCTTGGTCTTTCGGATCCATTGCTGCGAACCTCTATAGTTGCGTAAGGAAACCTGCAATTCTAGCAGACAGGCAAAGGCTAATACCGTATTTCTACTGGGGCTGTCCGGCAAATGGCCCTGTGGCGCATGCTGCATTGCGCCATTCAGGGCGCTGTCCGAATCGCGGCGGAGAGTGCGGCGGCCTTCTGTACAATTCGGCCATGCTTTCCGAATTCGATCTCATCGCCCGCTTCTTCCAGCGCGAAGGGCCGCCCGCCAGCCAGGTTGCGCTGGGCATAGGCGACGACTGCGCGCTGCTGGCGCCCTCTTCCGGCATGCAGCTGGCCATCTCGACCGACATGCTGCTCGAAGGCCGGCATTTTTTTCCCGAAGTCGATCCGCATACGCTGGGACACAAGGCGCTGGCGGTGAATTTGTCGGACTTGGCCGCCATGGGCGCGCGCCCAATCGGTTTCACCCTGGCGCTGGCCTTGCCGGAGGTTGACGAGGAATGGCTGGCCGCCTTTGCACGCGGCATGTTCGCGCTGGCCGACCAGCAGCAATGCCCACTGATCGGCGGCGATACCACCCGCGGCCCCCTCAATATATGCATCACCGTGTTCGGCGAAGTGCCGCCGGGCCAGGCCTTGCGGCGCGACGCAGCGCAGGCTGGCGATGACATCTGGATTTCCGGATCGGTTGGCGATGCGCGCCTGGCGCTGGCATCCAAGCTGGATGAAATCGAACTCGACGGCGCCAGCCTGGCGCAAGCGCTGCCGCGCCTGTTGCTGCCGACGCCGCGGGTGGAACTGGGCCTGGCCTTGCGCGGCATTGCGCATGCCGCCATCGACCTCTCGGACGGCCTGTGCGGCGACCTCGGCCACATCCTCAAGCGTTCGAAAGTCGGCGCCACCCTGAACGCCGATGCGCTCCCGGTCGGGCCGGCCCTGGCGCGCCAGGCCGAAGGCCACCGGCGCGCCTATGCGCTGGCAGGCGGCGACGATTACGAGCTGTGCTTCACGGCGCCGGTGGCCGCGCGCGAACAGGTGCTGGCCGCCGGCCGCGCCAGCAACACGCCGGTGACCCGGGTCGGCTGCATTGAAGCGCGTGGTGGACTGCGCTTGCAGGACGGCCAGGGCAAAACTTTGAGCCTGGCGATCCGTTCCTTCGATCATTTCACGCCATGACCACCCTGGAAAGCGGCCAGCAAGCCATGGTCACCCGTCCCAGCGGTCGCTTCATGCTGGCCCATCCGGCGCACATGATTGCGCTGGGCTTCGGCAGCGGCCTGTCGCGCATCATGCCCGGCACCGTCGGCACCTTGTTTGCGTGGCTGTCCTTCAATGTCCTCAGCCAACGCTGGCCGCAAGGCCTGACGGTGCAGACCTGGGGCCTGATCATCCTCGGCGGTTTCCTGCTGGGTATCTGGGCTTGCGGCAAGACCGGGCGCGACATGGGCATTGCCGACCATGGCAGCCTGGTCTGGGATGAAATCATCGCCTTCTGGCTGGTCTTGCTGGTGCTGTCCCCCGCTCCCTTGTCCACCCAGGCCTGGGCCTTTTTCTGGTTCCGGGTATTTGACATGAGCAAGCCGCCGCCGATAGGCTGGTTCGACCGTCACCTGAAGGGCGGACTGGGCGTAATGTGGGATGACATCGTGGCCGCCTTCTTCACGCTGTTGCTGTTTGCCCTGTGGCGCGTTATCTGAAGCAGCAAGGAGACAAAGACATGGACAAGATCGAACTGGCGGAAAAGCTGGGCGCAGCCCTCAAGCAGAAGAAGTGGATGATGGCCACCGCCGAATCCTGTACCGGCGGCGGCGTGGCGCAGGCGGTGACCGAGATCCCCGGTTCCTCGGAATGGTTCGACTGCGGCTTCGTCACCTACTCCAACGCCGCCAAGACGGAGCTGCTGGCCATACCCGAGGCCTTGATCGCCCAGCATGGCGCGGTGAGCGAAGAGATTGCCGCCGCCATGTCGGAAGCGGCGGTTTCCAACAGCAATGCCGATGTCGCCGTCTCCACCACCGGCATTGCCGGTCCGGGCGGCGCGGTGCCGGGCAAGCCGGTGGGTACCGTCTGCTTTGGCTGGACCGTTGCCGGCAAGACCCATACCGAACGCAAAGTGTTCCAGGGCGACCGCCAAGCCGTGCGCGAGCAGTCGGTGCTGCATGCGCTGCAGGGCTTGCTCAAGCAAATCTGATTCGCGGTCGATCCGCTACGCCGTCTTTGCGCCCGCGGCCCGGATCGCATCGCGCGTTTCGCGCGCGGCGCGCGCCACGGCTTGCCAGGCGTCTTCATCGCCTTGCGGCTTGGCATACAGGATGGCGCGCGAGGAATTGATCATCATGCCGCTGCCATCTGCCGTGCGGCCGGCCTGCACCGTGGCCTCCACATCGCCACCCTGGGCGCCGATGCCGGGCACCAGCAGCGGCATGTCGCCGACGATGGCGCGCACCTGTTTCAATTCCGCCGGAAAGGTTGCACCCACCACCAGCCCGCACTGGCCGTTGACATTCCATTTGGCCACCATCGCCGCCACGTGCTGGTACAAGGGCTTGCCTTCCACCTGCAGGAATTGCAGGTCCGAACCGCCCGGGTTGGAGGTGCGGCACAGCACGATCACCCCGCGCTCTTTCCATTCCAGATAGGGCGCCACCGAATCCTGGCCCATGTAGGGATTGACGGTCACCGCATCGGCGCCATAGCGCTCGTAGGCTTCACGCGCATATTGCTCGGCGGTGGCGCCGATGTCGCCGCGCTTGGCGTCCAGCACCAGCGGCAAATGCGGGTATTGCTCGCGCACATAGCGGCAGACTTCTTCCAGCTGGTCTTCGGCGCGCAAGGCGGCAAAGTAGGCGATTTGCGGCTTGAAGCAGCAGGCGTATTGCGCGCTTGCATCCACCACCCGCTTGCAGAAATCGGCCACCGAATCGCGCCGCCCGCGCAGCTGGGCGGGAAATTTTTCGATATCGGGGTCCAGGCCCACGCACAACATGGAAGCTTGCTGCTGCCATGCGGCTTGCAGTTTTTCGGTGAATCTCAAGGGCGGCTCGCAAGGGAATGGGGCAAAGGCGTATTGTAGCTTGGCGTGCTATCTTGCCGACATGTGCCAAACAGGAAACCCGCGATGAAAAAGTTGATGCACTGGATCTTCATGGCGCTCTTCAGCGTGCTGCTGGCCGGCTGCGGCTACAACGAATTCCAAAGCAAGGACGAGGCGGTGAATGCCGCCTGGAGCGAAGTCATCAACCAGTACCAGCGCCGCGCCGACCTGATTCCCAACCTGGTCAACACCGTCAAGGGCTACGCTTCCCATGAACGGGAAACGCTGGAAGCAGTGACCCGGGCGCGCGCCTCGGCCACCAGCATGCAGGTCACGCCGCAAGTGCTCAACGATCCGGCCGCTTTCCAGAAATTCCAGCAAGCCCAGGGCGAATTGACGCAAGCCCTGTCGCGCCTGATGGTGGTGGCGGAAAACTATCCGCAACTGAAGGCCGACGCCAATTTCCGCGATCTGCAATCGCAACTGGAAGGCACGGAAAACCGCATCACGGTGGCGCGCCAGCGCTACATCGTCGCGGTGCGCGACTACAACGTGCAAGTGCGCAGCTTCCCCACCAATCTGACGGCGATGATGTTCGGCTACCACGTCAAGCCGAATTTCACGGTGGAGAACGAGCGTTCCATTTCCAATGCGCCGACGGTGAATTTCGGCAAATAGAGTTTCGGCAAACAGACCCAAGGCACGCGCATGAAACCCTGGCGCAATCTGCTGTTTTGCTGGCTGCTGCTGTGCATGGCGGCGGCCTGGGCCCAGGATTTCGTTGCGGTGCCGCCGCTGCAGGCGCGCGTCACCGACCTGGCCGGCATGCTGAAGCCGGATGAACGCCAGCGTCTGGAAAACGTGCTCCAGGAACACGAAGCGCGCAGCGGCAACCAGGTGGCAGTCCTGCTGGTGAAAAGCACCGCGCCGGAAAGCATAGAGCAGTACAGCATACGGGTCGCCGACGCCTGGAAGCTGGGGCGCAAGGGCGTTGACGACGGCGTCCTGCTGCTGGTGGCGCGCGACAATCCGCCTTCGCTGCGGCGCTTGCGCATCGAAGCCGGACGCGGGGTGCAGGGCTCGCTGACCGATGCCCAGTCCAAGCGCATCCTGCAGGACGTGATCGCCCCGCATTTCCGCCAGAACGATTACTACGGCGGCCTGGCCGCAGGCGTGGCCGCCATCCACGAAACCATCGATCGCGAACACCTGCCGCCGCCGCAAGCGGCCCGGCCCCAGGTGCAAACCGGCAGCTTGCTGGACTGGCTGCCCCTGCTGCTGTTTGCCTTCGTGGTGCTGGCCTTCATGCGCGCACGCTCGCGCCGCAACTTGCGCTTCAGCTCCAATGACTGGGGCCGCTCGGCCGGCGTGATACTGGGCAGCGGCATGGGCTGGGGCACCCAGGGCGATTTGCGCGGGCGCGGCAACTGGGGCGGCTGGAGCGGCGGCTCGGGCGGCGGAATTGGCGGCGGCGGCTTCAGCGGCGGCGGCGGCGGATTCGACGGCGGCGGCGCCTCGGGCAACTGGTGAGCGCCATGCGACTGTTCAGGCATTTATTCACCACACGCGGCGCCGGACGCCGCGCCTTCAACTCACAGAGCCTGAAGGCGATACAGGAAGTCATCAAACAGGGCGAATCCCAGCACCGCGCCGAGTTGCGGCTGATGATAGAACCGGGCCTCAGCCTGTGGGACTTACTGTCCGGCACGCGGCCGCGGCAGCGTGCGCGCGAGCTGTTCGTGCATTACCGCATCTGGGACACGGAAGAAAACAGCGGCATCCTGCTGTACCTGAACCTGGCCGACCGTCAACTTGAAATCATCGCCGACCGCGGCGTGGCGCGCCTGCTGGATGCCAAGCAGTGGCAGCAGATTTCGCGCACCATGACCAGCGGTTTCGCCGCCGGCCGCTATGAAGAAAGCGTGGTGCAGGCCATCACGGAGCTCAATGCCCTGCTGCAGAAAGTGCTGCCGGCGGGCGGCGGCAGCCACCGAAACGAACTCCCGGACCGTCCATTGATTCTGTGAGATTCGCAAGCGGCCAGGAGCCGCTAGCCCTTGTCGATCACCCACTGCAGCAGCGCATCCAGGGCGGCTGCCGACGCGCTGGCGCCGGGATGATTGACGATCGCCACCACCACGTAGCGCCGGCCCGAGCTTGCCTGCACATAGCCGGCGATGCCGCGCACATCGCTCAGGCTGCCGGTCTTGATGTGCGCCATGCTGGCCGCATTGCGCAAGCGATTGCGCATGGTGCCGTCCTGGCCGGCCAGGGGCAGCGAGGAAAAATATTCCGGCATCAGCGGCCCTTGCCAGGCCCAGTTCAAAAGCTGCGCCAGCGTGGCCGGCGCAATGCGCTCATTGCGCGACAGGCCGGAGCCGTTTTCCAGTTGCAGGCCCTGTATGCCCATGCCCTTGTCCGCCATCCAGGCCTGTACCGTCATGGCGCCCTTCTGCACGGTCCCAGGCAAGCCCTGGCGTTCGGCGCCGAGCGTGAGGAAGACGTGGCGCGCCATCACGTTGTTGCTGTACTTGTTGATGTCGCGAATGATTTCAATCAGCGGCGGCGAACGCCATTCCACCAGCGGCTGCGCATTGTCCGGGGTCGGGCCGCTTTGCACCTGCCCTTGCAGGCTGCCGCCCAGTTCGCGCCAGATGCGGCGGAAAACGGCACCGAAATACTGGTCCGGACTCAGGTTCCAGGCATGCCAGGCCAGGCTGCGTTCGCCGCAGGAAAGCGGATAGCTGCCGTCGAACGCCAGGCCATGCTGGCCGGGATGCATGTGCAAGTTGGCGCGCCAATCCTGGCAGTCGCCGCCGGCAAGCTGGGGCGCGGCCACGCTCCATTGCGCAAGCGGCGGCTCCATCCCCAGGCGCACCAGGCCGGCCTTCTCATCCGGCAGAAAACGAAAGGTGAGCGCCTTGTAGTTGAGCAGCAGCGCATCCGGCAAGGCATTGTAGGGACGGTCCGGATCGCCATCGAAGGCGGCCGGATCGCCGGCATCGAGCTGGAAGGCGCTACGGTCCAGCACCAGGTTGCCGCGGATCTCGCGCACGCCGCGTTGGCGCAACTGGCGCAGCATCAGCCATAGATGCTCGATGGTCAGGCGCGGATCGCCGCCACCGCGGATGACGAGATCGCCGTCCAGTACATCGCCGCGCAAGGTCGCCGCCGACAACACCTGGGTGCGCCAGGAATAGGTGGGGCCCAGCATGTCGAGCGCGGCCGCGGTGGTGACCAGTTTCATCAGCGAGGCCGGGGCAAAGGGCTGCGCCGACTGCACATCGACCAGGTTCCGGTCGGCATTCAATTCGTGCACCACCACGCCCAGCGCCTGGCGCGGCACGCCGGCCTGGTCCAGCGCGCGCGCAACCGGCATCGGCAAGCCGGCATTGGCCGCGGCAGCCGCGGCTTGAGCGATTGATAAACCCAGGCAAAGCAGCGCCACAGCGCGCATAAATGGATGCATAGTTGAAGCAGACCGGGAAGCCGCGGAATATTGCGGCCGGTCATTATCCCACGCAGGAGAATGAACATGCGTCACCAAGACAAGAGGGCGATCGTCACCGGCGCCGCCCAGGGCATAGGCCTGGCTTGCGCCACCCGTCTGGCGCAGGAAGGCGCTCATGTATTGCTGGTGGATATCGACGCCGACAAGGGCGCGCGCGAGACTGCTGCGCTCGGCGAAAATGCGCGCTTCTTCCAGGCCGACGTCAGCATCAAGGCGCAGGTCGATGCCATGGTGGAACGCGCGATACGCGAATTCGGCCGCATCGACATCCTGGTCAACAACGCCGGCATCTCCCATGCCGCCGATTTCCTCGATGTGACGGAAGAAGACTTCGATCGCGTATTGCGGGTCAACCTGAAATCGATGTTCCTGTGCGGGCAAGCCGTGGCGCGTCACATGGTCAGGCAAGCCAGCGGCGTCATCATCAACATGTCGAGCGTGAACGCGGTGCTGGCCATCGCCGACCAGGTGCCCTACGTGGTATCCAAGGGCGCCATCAACCAGTTGACGCGGGTGATGGCGCTCAATCTGGCGCCGCATGGCATACGGGTCAACGCCATCGGCCCCGGCACCATCGCCACCGAACTGGCGCGCCGCGCGGTGATGACCAATGAGGAAGCGCGCAGCCGCATTTATTCGCGCACGCCACTGGCGCGTTGCGGCGAGCCGGAAGAAGTGGCCGCGGTGGCCAGCTTCCTGGCCAGCGACGATGCTTCCTATTTCTGCGGCCAGACGCTCTATCCGGACGGCGGCCGGCTGGCCTTGAACTACACTGTGCCGGTTGCCATGCCGACCGAACCCGAATCCGACTCCGCTTCCGATATTTGATGATCCCTTTCCTGAATGCCGCGCAACTGCGCGCCGCGCTTGACTGGCCCGAGCTGATGCAGGCCCTGGCCCAGGCCTTCATCGACGGCGCGCAGACTCCGACCCGCCACGTGCATCGCATCGATGAGCAAAACAACACCGTGCTGCTGCTGATGCCGTCCTGGCAGCGCGAGCATACGGGCGTCAAGCTGGTGACGGTGGCGCCCAACAATCCGGCACGCGCGCTGCCCACCGTGCATTCGATCTACGTCCTGCTGGACACCGCCAGCGGCCAGCCGCTGGCCATGCTGGATGGCGAAGAATTGACCTTGCGTCGAACCGCGGCCGCGTCCGCGCTCGCCGCGCGCTGGCTGGCGCGCGCCGGCAGCCGTACGCTGCTGGTGGTTGGCGTCGGTTCGCTGGCACCCTACATGGCGGCTGCGCACAGTGCCGCGCGAGCGCTCGATCGCATCATGGTGTGGGGACGCGATGCGCAAAAAGCGCAGGGCTGCGTCGAGAAAATCGCCGAGCTCGGCGTGCCGTCCGGGCTGAAGCTGGAAGTGGTGAGCGAGCTGGCCAGCGCCTGCGCGCAAGCCGACATCATCACGGCCGCCACCACCAGCACCGTGCCGCTGATCGAATCGGCTTGGCTCAAGCCCGGCACCCACGTCGATCTGGTGGGCGGCTTCAAGCCCGACATGCGCGAAGCGGATGACGCGCTGATGGCCGGGGCCAGCCTGTTTGTGGATACCTATGCCGGCGCTTTGGCCGAGGCCGGAGACTTGCGCCAGCCGATGGAACGCGGACTGATCACGCGCGCATCGATACGCGCCGAATTGGCGGAATTGGTGGCGGGGCGCCACCCGGGACGCGAAAGCGATGCGCAAATCACCGTCTTCAAGTCGGTCGGCAGCGCGATTGAGGATTTGGCGGCGGCGCGGCTGGCGTGGAAC